>NZ_JBFAPO010000043.1:0-102820 GCF_040676755.1 Dactylosporangium sp. NPDC049525
CGGCGGCCCAGGTCGGCAGGGGGTTCGCCGGGGCCCAGCGCGGCGCCCGACTCACGCACAGCGCGCCCGTCCGGCCCCATGGCACACCGCACCGGCCGGGGCGGGGCCCCCCCCGGCCGGGCGGCGCCACGACGGACCCCGCCCAACGGAGTGCCGTGAGAACCCGACTCGTCCCCTGGCTCTACCTGCTGCCCGCCCTCACGCTGCTGATCGTCTTCACGTACGTCCCGGTCGGCAGCATGATCTCCTACAGCTTCACCGACTGGGACGGCCTCGACCCGAACCCCGCGTTCGTCGGCGTCGACAACTACGTGCAGCTGTTCACCCGGCCGGAGCTGTTCAGCGTCTTCGTCGTCAGCGTGTACTACCTGCTCGCCGCGTTCGTGCAGACCGGCCTCGCGCTGTACTTCGCCTTCATCCTCAGCTTCAAGCTACGGCTGCGGAACCTGTTCAAGGGCATCCTGTTCTTCCCGTACCTCATCAACGGCGTCGCCGTGTCGTTCGTGTTCCTCTACTTCTTCCGCCCCGGCGGGACCCTCGACGCGGTCCTCGCGCTGTTCGGCGCGCACCCCGGCAAGCTGTGGCTCGGCGACCCCGACCTCGTCAACGTCTCCCTGTCCGGGGTGTCGGTGTGGCGCTTCCTCGGGCTCAACTTCGTGCTGTTCCTCGGCGCCATCCAGGCGATCCCGCCGGAGCTGCACGAGGCCGCCGAACTCGACGGCGCGAACCGCTGGCACGTGTTCCGGCACATCGTCGCCCCCGGCATCAAACCGATCCTCAGCCTCAGCGTCATCCTCGCCGTCTCCGGGTCCCTGTCGGTGTTCGAGATCCCGTTCGTGATGACCGGCGGCGCCGGGGACAGCAAGACCTTCGTCATCCAGACGGTCAAGCTCGCCTTCCAGTTCAACAAGTTCGGGCTCGCCTCGGCCGCCGCGGTCGTGCTGCTGCTCATCGTGCTGCTGGTCACCTGGGTCCAGCGCCGCCTGGTACCAGAGGAAAGGACCGACCTGACATGAGCCGGCTCGTCGCAGTGCTCAAGTACCTCAGTCTCGCCGCCGTGTCGCTGGTCGTCCTGCTGCCGCTCGTGTCGGTGTTCCTCACCTCGCTGAAGACCCCGCGGGAGATGACCGACGGCGGCGACCCCCTCGCCCCGCCCGCCGACTGGACCAACTTCGCCAACTACGCCACCGCGTTCACCAGCGGCCGGATGCTGACCGCCTTCGCCAACACCGCGCTCATCCTCGTCGTCTCCGTCGCCGGCACGGTGCTCGTGGGGACCCTCGCCGCATACGCCATCGACCGCTTCACCTTCCGGTTCAAGAAGGTCGTGGTCGGCGCGTTCCTGGTCGCCACCCTCGTCCCCGGCGTCACCACCCAGGTCACCACGTTCCAGGTCGTCGACGCCCTCGGCGCCTTCGACACCCGCTGGGCGCCGATCCTGCTCTACCTCGGCACCGACATCGTCGCGATCTACATCTTCGTCCAGTTCATGCGCGGCATCCCCGTCTCCCTCGACGAGGCCGCCCGCCTCGACGGCGCCTCCACGTTCAGGATCTACCGCAGCGTCATCCTGCCGCTGCTGCGCCCCGCGATCGCCACCGTCGTCATCATCAAGGGCATCTTCGTCTACAACGACTTCTACATCCCGTTCCTCTACATGCCGTCGGAGGGCCTGGGCACCATCTCCACCTCGCTGTTCCGGTTCAAGGGCCCGTTCGGCGCGCACTGGGAGACCATCTCCGCCGGCGCGATCCTGGTCATCGTGCCGACGCTGCTGCTCTTCCTGTTCCTGCAACGCTTCATCTACAACGGCTTCACGTCCGGAGCCACCAAGTGACCCGGTGTGCCGGGCCGGTGCGGGCTGCGACGACAATGCCATGGTGACCCGGCGCCCCACCATCAACGACATCGCCGAGGCCGCCGGCGTCTCCATCGGCGCGGTCTCGTTCGCGCTCAACGACCGTCCCGGCGTCTCCGCCCGCACCCGCGCGCGGATCCTCGCCATCGCCGACGAGATGGGCTGGCAGCCCAGCGCCGCCGCCCGCGGCCTGTCCGCGTCCCGGGCCGAGGCGATCGGCCTGGTCATCGCCCGCGACGCGGCGACCCTCGGCGTCGAGCCGTTCTACATGAAGTTCATCGCCGGCCTGGAGACTGAGCTGTCCGCGACCGGCACCGCCCTCGTCCTGCAGGTCGTCGCCGACCACGACCGGGCCATCGACGCCCTGCGCTCGCTGTGGGCGGCCCGCCGCATCGACGCCACCATCCTCACCGACCTGTGGGCCGACGACACCCGCGTCGCCGCCCTCGCCACGCTGGGCCTGCCGGGCGTCCTGGTGGGCCACCCGCGTCCCGGCTCGACGATCCCCGCGGTGTGGAGCGACGACGCCGCCGCCCTCACCGAGGCCATCAACTACCTCGCCGCCATCGGCCACCGGCGCATCGCCCGCGTCGCCGGCCTCGCCGCCCTGGAGCACACCCGCATCCGCACATCGGCGTTCCGGGCTGCCGCCGCCCGCCACCACCTGGACGCCGCCGAGGTCGTCGACACCGACTACACCTGGGAGGCCGGCGCCTGGGCCACCGAGCAGCTGCTGACCTCGGCCCGCCCCCCGACCGCGATCACCTACGACAACGACATCATGGCCACCGCCGGCCTGCACGTGGCCCGCAAGCTCGGCCTCGACGTCCCCGGCCGGCTGTCCATCATCGCCGGCGACGACTCGCAGCTGTGCGAGATGGCGTATCCGGCGCTGAGCGCCCTGGCCCGCGACGTCCTCGCGTACGGCGCCAATGCCGCCCGCACCCTGCTCGCCCACCTCGAGGGCGCCCCGCCCGGCGACTTCCAGGACGCCACCCCCCGCCTCCTCCTCCGCGACAGCGTCGCCGCCCCACCCCCCTGACCCTTCCCCTGACGAAGCGGAGGCCGTGCGAGCGCGAGCATGGGGGGCTCCGAGGTGGGAACCCCCCGGCCGGCCGCGGCGGCAGCCACCCGGAGCGAGTAACTTCATCCTCGGTCCGGCGCAGGTGGTGCCGTGGGCTGGGAGGGGCGGATGGGTCGGCGGCCGACGATGAGCGACATCGCTCAGCGCGTCGGTGTGTCGCGGGTCGCCGTCTCCTATGCGCTCAACGGGCGGCCCGGGGTGTCCGACGACCTGCGGGAGCGGGTGCGGGAGGTCGCCGCGGAGCTCGGGTTCGCGGTGCACCGGCCGGCGGTGGCGATGCACGGGGCGTCCTGCGACGCGGTCGGGTTGACGCTGCGCCGGACGTCGGCGGCGTTCAGCATCGAGGTGTTCCGGCGGCAGCTCATCAGCGGCATCCAGATGGAGCTGTCCGCGCGCGGGTTCGGGCTGGCGCTGCAGTTCGTCACGAGCGCCGAGGAAGAGATCGCGGTGCACCGCAGGTGGCACGCCGAGCGGCGGGTGGACGGGGTGGTCCTGTGCGACCTGCGCCGCGACGACCCGCGGGTGCCGGCGCTGCAGGCGCTCGGCCTGCCGGCCGTCGTCGTCGGCGGCACGGGTGCGATCCCGGGACTGGCGAACCTGTGGACCGACGAGGCCGCCTCGGCCGGCAAGGTGGTCGGCTACCTGGCGTCCCTCGGGCACCGGCGGGTCACCCGAGTGAGCGGGCCGCCGGACATGCTGCACACCCAGGCGCGGACCGCGGCCGTCGAGCGGGCCGCGGCGGGGATGACCGTGACCGTGGTGGCGGCCGACTACACGGGTGACGCGGCGGCGCAGGCCACCCGGCGCATCCTGAGCGGCGCGCCGCGGCCGACGGCGATCGTCTACGACAGCGACGTGATGGCCCTCGCCGGGCTGGGGGTCGCGGCGGAGATGGGGGTACGGGTGCCCGCCGACGTGTCGATCCTCGCCTGGGAGGACTCACCGCTGTGCGAGCTGGTCCATCCGGCGCTGACGGTCCTGCGCCGCAACATCACCGACTACGGCGCGCAGGCGGCCCGGCTGCTGCTCGAGTGCGTCGACGGGCGGGAGCCGCGCAGCGTGCGGTACACCAACCCCACCCTGGCGGTCAGGGACAGCACCGCCCCCGCCGCCGGCTGAACGACGGCAGGGACGGCTCGGAGCCTATGCCGGCACGGTCCACCGCTGGTTGGTCTGTCCGTTGCAGGTCCAGATCTGGATCTGGGTCCCGTCGGCGCTGGACTGGCCGGCGGCGTCCAGGCACCGGCCCGTCGACGGGTTGACCAGGGTCTGTCCCGCGCGGGTCCACTGCTGGTTGCCGTTGCCGACGCAGTCCCAGAGCTGGACCTTGGTGCCGTCGGCGTTGGCTCCGCCGGCGACGTCGAGGCACTTGCCGAGCGCCCGGATCGTGCCGTCGGTGCCGATGCTCCACTGCTGTGCGCCGGTGCCGTTGCAGGTGTACAGCTGGATCTTCGTGCCGTTCGCGGTGCCGGACGCGGCGACGTCGAGGCACTTGCCGGCCAGGCCGGTGACCGGGCCGGTCCGGGTGCCGCCGGTCGAGCCGGGCACGGTGAACTCGCCGCGGACCAGGACGCGGCTGTTGAAGTACGTGTTCTGCACCGCGGCGTTGGAGTTGTACGCGCCGTCGGTGAGGTACTCGGCCCACACCATGAAGTACGTCCAGCGCGGCTGGGCCTGCAGCAGCGCGACACCCGGCACCTGGCCGACCTCGGCGAGGGCGATCGGCTTGCCGCCGGCGACGTTGAGCATCGCCTGGTAGTCCGAGGTGCTCGGGGCGTACTTGACCCACATGTCGAGGGTCGCGAGGTCCACATAGGACGGTCCGGGCCAGTAGTCGGCGATCGAGCCCATGTTGACGTCCTTGACGTTCCACACCCACACCAGGTTGGTCAGGCCCTGGGTGTTGGCGTAGTGGTCGTGCACGATCTGGAACAGTTTCCGGCTGCCGTTCGCGCCGGGCCGGCCGCCCCACCAGGACCAGCCCTCGTTCATCTCGTGGACGGGGCGGAAGAGCACCGGCACGCCCGCGTTCTGCAGCTGCCGCAGGTAGGGCACGGCCTCGTTGAGGCGGTTCTTGAAGGCGGTGTTCAGCGACGTACCGTCGGTGACGAGCTGGCTCCACTGGCTGTCGCTGAGGTGGCTGAGCACGCCACCGATGTCCCAGCCGCAGGTGGAGCCGACGGTCGGCGGGCACATGTGCCAGGTCAGCGCGACGAGTGAGCCGCCCTGCCACTGGCGGACGGCCTCGTCGACCATCGTCTGGCGGGACGACACGTCGGCGGACTGGAAGAGGAAGTCGCCGCCCCACAGGCCGGGGGTCTGGCCGGTGATCTGCTGGGCAACCCGGGTCCATTTGGTCGGGTCGGCGTTGGGCTCACGGTTGTGCTGCCCGGTGATGGTGTACTGCCCGGAGATGCCGCTCAGGTAGCTGATCAGCGCGCTGCGGGACGACTGCGGGAACGCGTCGGCGGTCTGGGGCCGGGGCTGGGCGACCACGGCGAGCACGGCGGCCGCGAGGGCGGCGACCGCCACGATCCAGGCTCTTCGCACGGGGGGCTCCTTCAGGACGGGCCAGGCGGGCCACTGTACGGAATACTTACTGAACCGAGTAAGTGCAGGCACCGTACGTCCGGGCCACGAACACTGTCAATAGAGCTGAACAAATGAAAGCGGTGGCGGCTTTGGCGGCGCCGACCTGGGGCATATCGTTGAGCCGGTATGCCCCGACCGTCGGCTGGAGCGTGGATGCGGCTGCGAGAGCTGGAGAAACAGGTCAGGCGGATGCTGGCCGGGCTGGAGGTCCCGGACCCGTTCGACCTCCGGGCGTTCTGCGCGTCCGTCGCCGCCGCGCGGGGCCGCGACCTGCACCTGCACCAGCTGCCGGAGGCGGGGGTCGACGGCACGGCGTGCGGGCTGTGGCTCGCGACCGACAAGGCCGACCACGTCTTCTACGCCGCGGGCACCGGGTGGCTGCACCAGCAGCACATCATCCTGCACGAGATCGGGCACATCCTGTGCGAGCACGTCGCGCCGGAGCCCGAGCCCGAGGACGTGACCGCGCTGCTGCTGCCCGACCTGGACCCGGCGACGGTGGCCCGGGTGCTGCGCCGCTCGTCCTACAGCGCGCCGCAGGAGCAGGTCGCGGAGATGATCGCGACGATGCTCAACGAGCGGGCCGGCACCACCGCGGCCCGGCCGCCCGTCGATCCCGCCCTGGGCAACCTGTACGACGCCCTCGCCGAGCCGTTCGTGGTCGAGCGCCGTGGTCGTTGACGTCCTGGAGATCGTCGTCCTGGTCGCGTTCTGGGCGTTCACGATCTGGCGGTTCGCGACGCCGCAGACCGAGCGGGGCAAGGCCGTCCGCCTCGTGGTGCTGCTGGCGACGCTGTCGTTCACGTTCAACCGCCGGGAGATCTCCTACGCGACCGACACGGTGCTGCACGTGGCGGACATCTCGGTGCCGCTGAAGAACCTCGCGACCCTCGCCGCGTCCGCCGGCCTGGTCCACATCGTCGGGCTGCTGTCGACCGACCCGGCGCGGTGGGCCTGGCTACGCCGCGCGGCGTATGCGCTGCTGAGCGTGACGTCCGTGGCGATGTGCGTGCTGTTCCTGCTGGCCCCGCGCCGCCCGGAGCGCTACGACTTCGTCTACGAGCACGCCGGCGAGCCCGTGGTCACCGCCTACGCGGTGCTCACCCAGCTCGGGCTCACCGTCGGGCTGATCTGCGCACTGGTGCTGTTCCGCCCCACCGGGCGGTCGGTCGCGCCGGGGCCGCTGCGGACCGGGATGTGGCTGCTGAGCGCCGGGGCCGTGGTCGGGCTGCTGTTCATGACGAACCGGGTCGTCTACCAGATCAGCCACGCCGCCGGCAGCGTCGCCCTGGACACCACCGCCGCGCAGAACGTCTCGCGCGCGCTGCTGGCGACGATGCTGCTGCTCTTCGCCGCCGGCGGCGCCCTGCCGGCCCTCGGCGGGCTGCGCCGCTGGACCTCACGCTATGTGGCGCTGCAGCGACTGCGGCCGCTGTGGCTGGAGCTGTCGACGGCCGCGCCGGAGGTCGTGCTCGGCGACCCGCCGGGGCGCCTCGGCGAGCTGCTCACGCTGCGGAGCGTGGAACTGCGCCTCTACCGTCGGGTCATCGAGATCCGCGACGCACAGTGGCTCCTCGCCGCGCGGGCCGGGGACGGCGAGGACGACGCGGCGGCCCTGCGGGCGGCGGTGACCGCCCGGCGGCACAGCGCCGCGGCACCGCAGGATGCGGCCGGGCGCGCGGTGCGAGCCATGGCGTCCGGGTCCCCGGTGACTGCCGCCCCCGCCCCGGCAGTTGGCCCGCCGGGCGCCTCCCAGTCGGCCGGCGGGCCCGACGTCGACACCGAGGTCCGGGCGCTGCTCGGCCTCGCGCGGCGATACCGCGACGCGGCCGCGCAGGACGTTGTGGCCACCCCCGTTGCTCTCGCCGGCCACAGCGATCCATCCGACCCGAATGGATGACGTCAACTTCAGTTTATGGGGCGACCTCGTCCATAAATCTGAGCTTATGATGGAGATTTCCATCGTGGGGGTGCGATTGTCAAGCGTCGCTACGTTGCAGGAGGCAAGGTGACCCTCGCAGAGAAGCTCGACCGGCTGTTCGGCACGGTCCACCCGCCCGGCCGCGGCGAGTACAGCTACGAGGAGGTCGCCGCCGCCATCCGTGACCGGGGGGTGATGATCTCCCACACGTATATCTGGCAGTTGCGCAAGGGTGCTCGGGACAATCCGACCAAACGCCACCTCGAGGCACTCGCCGAGTTCTTCGGGGTCAATGCCGCATATTTCCTGGACGACGAGGCCGCCCGCCGCATCGATGAGCAGCTGGAACTCCTCGCCGCGCTGCGGGACAACGCGGTGCGCACGATGGCGCTGCGCGCCGCCGGGCTGTCGGGTCCGAGTCTCGAGGCGATCCACGGCATGATCGAGCACGCGCGCAGGATCGAGGGCCTTCCGGACGATCCGCCACCGGCCGGTGTGGTGCGAAACTGACACGCCGGGCGGGGTGTTGGCCCGGCGGCACGCGACGGTAGCGTTGCGCCAGATCGCGCGCGCGATGGTATGGAGGGTTGGCACATGTCCCAGGGCGGAGAGCTGTTGACGGCTCGCGAGGATTCCGGCTCGCGGCCGAACTTCAAGGTCGCGCTGCGAGGCTACGACCAGGGACAGGTCGACCAGTTCCTCGCCAAGAAGGACCGGGAGATCGCCCAGCTCGCCGCCGAGCGCCGGCGGATCGAGGCGGACCGGCAGGATCTGGACACCCGGCTGCGCTCCATGCAGGCGCAGCGCCAGCAGCTGCAGGCCGAGCTCACGGAGATCCGGGACCGACCGGCGCAGATCGACAAGGCCTCGTTCCGGCACCTCGGGCCGATGGTCGACGACATCCTCGCGCTCGCGGAGAAGCAGGCCAACCAGATCACCAGCACCACCCAGGAGCGCGCCGCCAAGCACCAGGCCGAGGCGGAGAAGGTCCTGGCCGAGGCCCGCGAGCTGGCCGCCAAGACGCTGCAGGACCTCGACGACGAGCTGGCGAAGCGCCGCGCCGAGGAGCAGCAGGCATATGACGAGCGCCGCGCCGCCGCGCAGGGCGAGCTCGCCGAGATCCGCGAGCTGGCGGAGCGGCTGCGGGCCAACAGTGAGGCCGCGCAGCAGCGCGCCGAGCAGGAGGCCAACCGGATCAACGAGCAGAGCGCCGCGCAGATCAAGCACACCCAGGCCCAGGCGAAGGCGCTCCTGGAAGCGGCCCACCTCAAGATCCAGCAGGAGATCGAGGCGGCCCGCAAGCAGACCCAGCAGGAGCTGGCGCAGTGGAAGGCCGCCGCCGAGAAGGAAATCGACGAGGTCAAGGCGGCCGCTGAGCAGGATGTCGCCGCGCACCGCGAGGCGGTCGAGGAGGAGCTGACCCGCCAGCGCGCCGCCGTCGAGGAGGAGCTGACCGGCCTGCGCCGGCGCGCCGAGGAGCAGAACGCCCAGGCCCAGCACCAGCTCGCCACCGTCCAGCGCGAGATCCAGGCCCGCCGGCAGGCGCTGACCCAGCTGCAGGCCGAGCTGGAGTCCCACCAGCAGCGCCTGGCGCAGACCCGCCGTGAGGGCGCGACCGCCGAGCGTGAGGTCGTGCAGTTCCAGCAGCGCCTGAAGGAGACCCGCCAGGACCTGGCCGAGGAGATGGGCCGCCTCGAGGAGGCCCGCTCCGCCGCCGAGTCCGCGGAGCGGCACGCCAAGGAGGTCCGCGCCCGCGTGCAGCGCGAGGCGAAGCGGGTCGCGGACCTGGCCGCCGCCGCCGTCATGGCGGCCGCCGCGGGCGGCGAGACCGGCGAATACGCCAAGATCCCCGTGCGCACCCCGGCGGAGCGGGCCGCGGAGCAGCAGCGGGTCGTCGACCAGCAGCGCCTCGCCGAGCAGGAGCCCGGCGGCCAGCCCCAGCAGAACCAGCCCCAGCAGAGCCACCCGCAGCAGAACCAGTCGCAGCCGAGTCACCCGCAGCAGGGTCACCCGCAGCAGGGCCAGCCTGTCGCAGGTCAGCCGGTCGCGATCCATCCGCTCACCGGGCAGCCGGTCGCGATCAACCCGCTCACCGGTCAGCCGCTCGGCGTCCGCCCGGGCGCGGGCCAGCCGGCCCAGGCCGGCAACGGCGCCGACCGCGGCGCGGCGGCCGACGACGGCGCTGCGGAGGACGACCAGCCCGAGGACAGCCGCACCGGTGAGCACGGCCCGCTCGGCGAGCACGGCCCCCTCGGCGAGCAGGCCGGCGACGACAGCGGCGAGCGCGGCACCCTGGGCGCGCAGCTCCGCGCCGCCAGCGCCAGGTCCGACAACGGCAGGGACGACAACGGCCGGAGCGACAACGGCCGAGACGACAACGGCCGGGGTGACAGCCGCACCGGCGAGCACGGTCCGCTCGGCGAGCAGGGCCGCGGGCAGGGCAAGCCGGGCGACGGGGCACCGCGCAGCCTGTTCGAGCCGCGCACGGCCGCGCACGAGACGACCGACGACGAGCGGCCGAGCACCGGCACCGGCCACGGCAACGGGTTCGCCCGCCACTCCTCGGAGCCCGCCGTCCCGGCCCAGCGCGACGCCCTCCGCGACGCCGACGCCAACCGCTGACCCGACACCGACACCACCGCGACACCGCGACACCGCGACAACCCGAAGGATCGCCGGGGCTCCGACCCCGAGGATCCTTCGGGTTGTCTGGTTTCGCCGCACCGCTGTCGCGTTCTGGGTGTCGCTGACGCCGGACGGCACGGACCTGTTCGACACCGCGCTGCGGCTGCGGGTCTCGCCGGCACCGGAGCACGACCTGGCGCCCGAGGTGGTCGCGGCGGAGTCGCCGCTGGACAACGCCTTCCCCTCGACGGTGGTCGAGGGCGAAGGACCTGCCGGGCGCGCTGCTCGCAGCGCACCTGGAAGCCGGTTGGTCATCGGCTACGACCGGGGCGAACCCAGCCGCCACCTCTGGCACCGTTGAAAAAGCGCGGAAGGCGCCACCCCCGCCGGGGTGGCGCCTTCGTGGCGATCGCGGGTCGGGTGGCCAGCGCCCTGTCGACATAAATGGCCGCTTTGAGTTAGCGACTGTGCCCCGATCTGGAATCGGGGGGCCTGTCGGCCGGGCCTGACGCAGTCCCGCAATACCTTGTATTCAACCGGTTCCCGGGTGCGGCCGGCAACCGGATTTTCAGACCGTCGCCGCGAACAGCGACGCGTACACCAGCCGCGGGCCGTCGGTGACCACCTGGCCACCGACCGTGTCACTGACCACAGTGGACAGTCGCAGGTCGAGGTAGCGCTCCTCCTCGACCAGGTCGCCAGGCTGCCACGCGGCGCGGGCCAGCCAGTCGGCCACCTCGTCCGCCACCGAACGACGCCGCGCCGCCAGGGCGGTGCGCAGCCCGTCGAGGGAGTCCACGTCGAACGCGGCGTCCACCGGAGCGGGCGGGCCGGGTGCGGCGAACCACGCGGCCGGGCCGTAGGCGAAGCACACCAGGGCCATCCAGACCTCGGCGAAGTATCCCGGGTCCGGCGCGATCTCCAGCCCGGCGAGCCGGTCGCCGACGAAGAACAGCGCGCCGAGCTGCCCGTCGAGGAGCTCCAGGCGGCTCTGGTACTGGGTGAGCACCGCCCGCTTGCGGGTCAGCACCTGCTCCAGGTGCCCGCGGGCCGGCAGCCCGTGGCGGGCGTTGAAGCCGGCGATGTCGCCCCACAGCTTGCTGTACTGGCTGGTGCCCCGCAGCCGCAGCGCCGCGGCGCGCAGCTCGACCGGCAGGATGAAGAACCACTGGTCCCGCTCGGACAGGTAGCCGCCCTGGCTCTCCTGGACGCAGCACGCGTCGTCGAAGCGCAGCGTCTGCCCCGCGGCGATGAACGCCGAGCGGCACAGGGCGTGGTTCTGCGCGGAGTCCTGGATGTAGCCGACGTGCAGCGGCACGATCGCCACCCCGGTGTCGCCGGGGTTGGTCAGTTCGACCTGGCCGTAGGTGACGACCCGGCTGAGCTTCAGCCCGCTGCGCGGCGGTGCGACACCCGGGTACGCCGGGCCGAAGACCGGCACCATGGTGAGCGCGCCGGCGCGCTGCGGCGGGCCGAGCCGGTAGCCGGTGGTGTCCACCCCGGCGGGGACTGGCAGGTTCATCACGGTCCTCCTTCCAACGTGAGCGAGGCGGCGGCGAGGCGGCGGCGCAGTTCCGCGGCGATCCACCGGTCGGCGGCGGCACCGTCCACATGGGACAGCATCCACAGCACCAGCGGCGCGAGGTCGTCGCCGTGCCAGAACGTGCGCTGCGGCAGCGCCGGCGCGGGCCGGCGCAGCGTCAGGTCGTCGGCGTGGCCGAACGTGGCCTGGCAGAACACGACCGGCGTGCGGATCCCGGCCCGGGGCAGGGAGGCGGTGACCCGGGCCAGGTCGCCCGGGTGGACGTTCTCGTAGCCGTCGGAGGCGACGGCGACGACGTCCGGCGCGACCGGGCCCGACAGCGCGTCCAGGACACCCGTCGCGAGGTCGGTCGCCCCGCCGGGACGGCCGTGCCCACCGCCGACCGGCACCACGACCAGCCGCGCGCAGATCCGGTCCAGGACCCGCCGCAGCGCGGCGACCTGCGACGCGACCGCCCACTCGCGCTCGCCGTAGCCGCGCATCGAGGCGGAATCGTCCAGCACGAGCGCGACGGTGCCCTCGTAGCGGGGCAGGCCGGCGACGATCGCGTCGGTGTACCGGGCGACCGCCGGCAGCAGCTCGCCGCTCGGCCCGCCGCGCAGCAGGTGCACGAGGGTCGCGGCGAGGTCGCCCCGGTTGGTCGCGGTGACCGTCTCCGGCCGCTGCGCGGTCAGGTCGAGGTCGCCGGCGGCCGGCGGGAGCGCGACGAGCCCGGTGCCGTCGGCGTGCCGGTACAGCGCCGGCACCCGCTGCGACGCGGCGCTGGAGCGCAGCAGCGCGTGGTGCGGGCGGGCGCCGCGGCGCAGGGCGTCGACGCAGGCGCGGGCGGTGGCCCGGCCGAGGGCGTGCTCGAAGCAGTCCTGGGCGAGGCCGCGCCGGGCCTGCGCGAGCTGCGCGGCGTGCGGGTGCTCGAGCAGGACCGTCAGCACGGTCCGGGTGACGTGCTTGTGGTTGGCCCGGCGCCGGCGTACCGCCAGCAGCACGGTCAGCACGTCCGCCGGCGCGAGGCCGAGCGCGAGGACCCGGGTGACCCGCGCGAGGGTGTCCCGGGTGGCGTCGTCGAGCCCGGCGCGGGAGGCGAGCAACAGCTGCAGCAGCAGCCGGGCCCGCTGCGACGCGAGGACCCCGGGCGTGAGCGCGCTCAACGCGTACCGCTGCGGGTCGGCGGTGTACGCCTCGGCGTGCACGCCCTCGTCGTCCCACGCCACGGCACCGCCCCGCGGCACCCGCAGCACCGTGTCGTGCCGCTGCAGATGGCGCACGAACTGCACGGTCATCGTCGTTCCTCCTCCCGAAACGGACTCGCCGCCAGGGTCGCACCGCAAAATTCAGTGGAACGAATGCTTTTCCGTATGCAACCGGCGACCCGGACGGGGCGTGTTCCTGGACATGGCAGACGCCGACACGTTCGCGGAGTTCTACCGGGACACCTATCGGGGCCTGGTCGCGCAGCTCGTCGCGTACACCGGCGACCTCGGCGAGGCGCAGGACGTGGCGCAGGAGGTCTATGTGCGGGCCTGGGCGCGCTGGCGGCAGCTCAACACCTACGACAACCCGCGGGCGTGGGTGAGCCGGGTCGGGCACAACCTCGCCATCAGCAGGTGGCGCAAGGCCCGCACGGCCGTGGCCGGCTGGGCGCGGCACGGACCGCCGCCGCCGGTCCCCGAACCCGACGGCGACACCCTGGACCTGGTCGCGGCGCTGCGCCGGCTGCCGGAGCCACAGCGCCGGGCTCTCGTCCTGTTCCACCTCGGCGGGTTCACGGTCGCGGAGATCGCCGGGATGGAGGGCGCGCCGGAGAACACGGTGAAGGCCCGCCTGGCCCGCGGGCGGCAGGCCCTGGCTCCGATGCTGACCACGGAGGTGACGTCATGACCCCGGATGCCGGGCACGAGGCCGTCGACCAGGCGTTCCGGGCGCTCCGGGCGCGGGTCGACACGGCCGCGGTCGCGCCGCCGGCGGAGCGGATCGAGGCCCGGGGGCGGCGCCGCCGCGCGGGGCACGTGGCCCTCGCCGGGCTGACGGTCCTCGCGGTCCTCGCCGGCGGCTGGGCGATCGCCCGCCCCCCGGACCGGGACGCGGCGCCGAACCCGCCCGCGGTCTCACCGACGGCGCCTGCCGCGCCGACGGCGACACCGACGGGCACCCGGCCGGACCGGATCCCGCCCGGTTTCCTCGCCGGCGAGGCACGTGCCGAGCAGGTCATCGACGAGCACACCTTCCAGGTCGAGTGCTTCGGGCAGCCGGTGGCGCGCCGGGCCATGACCGAGTTCGACGGCGAGCAGGCGCAGCGCCGGCAGCTGAGCCAGGCCCTGTACGTGTACCGCGACGAGAACGCCGCGAAGGCGGTCATGCGGGACCTGCGGCCGAGGCTGCAGCGGTGCAGCGGCTTCGAGGGCGCGAGCGTGCTGGCGCCGGCGAGCAGCCCGGCCCTCGGCGCCGAGGCCCTGTCGATCACGGTCGCGCTGCCCCGCGACGGCGCCGGCGAGCAGACCGGGCAGCCGTTCCGGTTCCTGGTAGTGCGGGTCGGTTCGGCGATCGCCGAGTTCGACGGCATCGTGCGGACCCCCGAGACGCTCGACCGTCCGGGAGCGATGATCCCTCGGATGTGTGTCTTCGGATCCGGGTGCCCGCCGGCGTACGCGGCGCCGGTGCCACCGCCGGCGAACGGGGGCGAGGTGTGGGCCGCGGTCGTCGGTGTCCACGAGACCGGGACGCAGCGGCCGCCGCGGGATGAGACGGCGGGCGAGCTGGCCGTGCTCGGCTACCGGGCGGTGGTCGTGCCGCTGGCGTGCGACGTGGGCGCCGCCGCGGCGCTCGGCGTGGCCGCGGAGGGCAACAGCTACACGGTGGTGTACTTCGCATCGCGCCAGGACGCCAGCAGCCTGGAACAGAAGTACGGGCTGACGGCGGTGCGGGTGCGGACCTACTGCAGCTGAGCGCCGGCGAGCGGCCGGTCCCGCCGGTGCCTGGCGACCTTGCCTTTGGCGACGGCCCACGGCCCACGGCGTGGGCGCGGCGGCGGCGCGGACCTGAGCGACCGTACGGCGCACTGCATATACAGCTTCGCGACGCCGTCGACATTCCGTCCGGCGGTGCACGAGACTCGGCCTGGGCGGTCGGCGACAGGGGTGGAGCGGGCATGACGGTGGCACAGCTGTGGACGGACCGGCGCTCGGAGGTCGCGTTCAGCGGCGGCCGGGCCGGGTCCGGTCCCGCGACGTGGGGGCAGCAGGCGATCTGGGACGTGGTGCGCAACCTCGGCACCGACGCCGCCCGCTACAACGTCTCCGGTGGCCTGCCGCTGCCGGCGCCGGTCCCGGCCGAACGGGTCGAGGCCGCAGTCCGGGACCTGGTGCTGCTGCACGAGTCGCTGCGGACCCGGCTGCGCACCGCCGACGACGGCCGGCTCGACCAGGTCGTGCACGCCGCCGGCGGCATCCCCGTGGTGACCCGCGCGGCGGACGCGGACACGGTCACGCCGACCGCATACGCGCTGCGCGACGAGCTGCTCGCGGTGCCGTTCGACGCCGAACGGGAGTGGCCGCTGCGGGTCGGTGTCGTGCAGGTCGGCGGCGACGCCCGGTACGTCGTGTTCTTCCTGTCCCACACCGCCTCCGACGGCTGGGGGCTGCGCAACCTCCTCGCCGACTTCGCCGCCCTGCTACGCGGCCCGCTGCCGGCGCGGGACCTGCTGCAGCCGCTGGACGAGGCCGCGTTCCAGACGTCGGAGCGTGGCCGCCGCCGCGACGCCGCCGCCCGCCGGTCCTGGTGCGAGAAGCTCGGCCGCGGCCCGGCGAGCCAGTTCCCGGCGCGGGCGGGCCGGGCACCGGCGGCCACGTTCCCGAACGCGGTGCTGAACTCCCCCGCGCTGGCCCTGGCCCTGGACCGGGTCGCGGCCGGCCTGTCCGTCAGCCCCGCCGCGGTCGTCCTCGCCGCGGCGGCGGCGTCCGCGGCCCGCCTCACCGGCGTCGGCGAGGCCGTCTTCCAGGTCGTCGTCAACAACCGGTTCCTGCCCGGCATGGCCGGCGGCGTGACGACGATCGCGCAGGAGGGGCTGTTCCACCTGACCGGCACCGGCGGCGCGGACTTTCCGGACCTGGTCCGCCGGACGTTCGGCGCCGCCCTGTCCGCGCAGCGCCACGCGTACTACGACAAGCTGGCCCTCGACCGTGCCGTCGCGGCCCTCGACGCCCCCTGCGACCACACGTGCTTCGTCAACGACCAGCGGGGGCTGATGCCGGCGCTCGGCTTCGCCCCGCCGGCCCCGGCGCCGCTGCCGGAGGCGCTGACCCGCACGACCCTGACGTGGCCGGTGGAGCACGAGCCGCGCCGGGGCGTGTCGTTCGCCCTCGACGCCCAGGACGCGCCCGGCGCCCTGGAGCTGGCGATGACCGCCGACAGCGCCCTGATGCCGCGGTCCGACATGGCGACGTTCCTGTACACGATCGAGGACCTGATCGTGCGGGCCGCCGGTTGACCTTGCCGGGTCAGACCTTCCAGACCCAGACGTCCACGACGTGCTCGCCGGGGCCGAACAGCATGTCGGCGGTCTGCCGGACGGCGTCGCTGTTGCCGTGGCCGTCGGCGAGGATGATCCGGTCCGCCTTCCAGTACGCCAGGTCGGCCTTGGCCTGTGCCACGTACTCGGGGCCGAGCTGCGGCACGACGCCGTCGTTGCCGACCTGGCCGAGCAGGGACCAGGTCTGCGGGTAGGTCGGGCCGAACATCGCCTTGTGCTCCGGGTCGTTCGGGTCCGGGGCGAGGAAGTACCCGCCGGCGATCTTGAAGTCGATGCGCGCGTCGATGGACCAGCGCATCGCGTCCAGGCCCTCCCACCAGCCGCCGGGGATGACCACGACGGTCGCCTGCTCCGGGACGTGCTGCCGCCACACGCCGCTGCTGAAGAAGATCGGCGGGGCGGGTCGCTCGTTCGTGGGTTGCGGCGTCGGGATCAGCGGCAGCAGCGCCATCGCCAGGGCCGCCGTCCACAGCCAACGGCCGGCGACGGGCAGCGGCTCGTCGTCCTCGTCCAGGTCGGCGGGGGCCTCCGAGGCGAACGAACCCTCACCGGACGGCTCCGCCGGGACGGCGGCGGCCGCCATCGCCGTGACCTTCTCGGCGCGGGGTGCCGGCGCCGCGACGATGAACCGGTCGACCAGGATGGCCAGCAGCACCCCGACGAGCGGGGTGACGACGAGCGCGACCCGGGTCGGCACCACCGAGTCGAACAGCGGCAGGTCGACCAGGAAGCGCCACGGGCCGTGCCAGGTGGTCTCCTCGCCCTTGTACCGCACGACCGGCCCGAGCGACAGCGCCGCGAACACGACGGCGGTCACGAACAGCGCCCGCGCCGCCCGGTGCCGCCACAGGGCGGCCGCGGCGGCCGGCAGGAGCAGCAGCAGCGGCCAGCCGAAGAACGTGTTCTCCTCGGTCGGCCCGCCGAGCTTCTCGATCTGGGTGACGTCGCCGAGGATCGAGCGGCGGCTGAAGTTGAAGAACCCGGCGAAGTCGGCGCTGAAGCCGTGCACGAAGTCGGGCAGCCCGTGATACGCCTGCGGGCCGGTGAACTGGTGCCACAGCGGGTACGCCATGACGACGCCGGCGGCCAGGGCGGTGACGCCGAGCGCCGGCAGCGCGGCCCTCGCGGCCGGCAGCATCTCGCTCGGCCGCAGGAACACCAGCAGGAACACCAGCAACGCGAACGCCGCGAGGAACAGGACCTCCTCGTTGATGAAGCACTGGTACACGACCAGACCGGCCAGCACCAGGCCCTTGCGGACGGTGTCGCCGGGTTCACGCATCCGGAACACGGCCCACAGGATCAGCGGGATCATGAACTGTCCGGCGATGTTGGGGTGCCCGGTCGTCTGCGACACCATCGCGGGGCCGAACCCGCAGAACAGCGCGCCCAGGTACGCTGCCGTCCGGGACCGAACGACGTCGCAGCGCAGGAGCATGAAGTACCACGCGATCGCCGTGGCGGCGGGCGCGATGGTGCTGATGATGACGAACGTGACGGGCGCGCCGAACAGCAGCGTGATCGGGGCGAGCGGCAGGGCGAGCCCGAGGATGGACGTGTTGGCCATCAGGTTCACGCCCAGCGGTGCGTTGAGCTGGTCGGTGAAGAACGGGGAGTCACCATGGGTGAACAGGCGCGCGGCGTGCGTGAGCACCCACTCGAAGAACACCTGGTCCTGGTTGTTGTCCGCGAGCATCCTCGTCTGCGGCGCCGCCCACAGGTGGTGGAACAGCACAACGGAGAAGACCACGTAGCTCACGACGACAAGCGCGCTCTTTCCGCCGGTTTTCACGGGTGAGACCATAGCTGGACCCCTGCCCATGGCGCACGCTCTGGTCCCAGAGCATCGACGCCTATAAACTACGCCAATTCCGGATAACATGATCAGATCGTTGGATCGCCGAGCTACCGAGGAGAACGCCGTGCCGCTTGGAGGCGATCGGGATCGCAGTCCGGAGATCCTCGGTGACCAGCTCATTCAGTCCGAGGTGCTCGAGGGACTGGCGATGGCGAAGAACCATCGCAAGTGGTTCGTCGCGTTCGCGACGCCGTTTCTCGGCGACGACCCGATCGAGGTCAGCGCGGGCCTGGGCGACTACGCGGCGGAGTGGCTGGAACACGCACCCCGGATGACGGTCACCGAGGCCGACCCGGACCGGCTCCTGGCGCTCAAGGAGCGCTTCTCCGCCAACCGTGAGGTCTCGATCCGCGAGCTGATGCTGCCGAGCGAGATCACCGCCGAGCACAGCGCCGCCGTGTCGTACAACGTCCTGGAGCACATCGAGGACCACCTGGGTGCGCTGCAGACGATGCGGTCGCTGGTCCGCCCCGGCGGCTACGTGATCATCGTGGTGCCGGCGTTCCCGTTCGCGATGGGCCCCGCCGACATCGCGACCGGCCACGTGCGCCGGTACACCCGAAAGACCATGCGCGAGGTCCTGCTCGCGGCGGACCTGGAGATCGAGAAGTTGCACTATGCCAACTCGCTGGGTCTGATCGGCTACTACGTGTCGACGTGCCTGCTGCGGCAGAAGCCGGGCCCGGGCCTGATGGTGAAGTTCTACGACTCAACGGTCGCACCGATGACCCGCTTCGCCGAACGCTTCATCACCCCGCCCTTCGGCCAGTCCGTCATCGCCATCGCTCGCCGCCCGGTCTGAAAGTTTCGCTTCACCGCAGATTTCGGGGCCGGGTCGCGGCGAGCCACCCGGCCGGGTCGTCGGTGGCGATCGGGTACCCGTACGTGAGGTCCGCGTGCCCGGACGACAGCGTGTCCTGCGCCCACAGGCGTTCGCACAGTGAGCAGCGGTACACGGCCAGCCACCGCGCCGGGTCGGCGGCCACCTCGTCGAGCAGCGGCAGGATCCTGGCCCAGTTCCCGGCGAGCCGCACGGCTTCCCACCGCGCCTCCGGCGCCTCGAGGCGTTCGTGCCGGCAGCCGCACACCAGGGGCTCGGCCAGGTAGCCGTAGCGCCGCCCCCACGCCAGGACCCTGGCCGTCTTCCGCCGCGACCGCCACCCCCTCCCCCGCCGCGTGTGCTGCCAGACGAGCGCGCCGGTGTCGACGTCCGGGTGCACCAGGGCGCACGCGAGGGCCTCGTGCGCGTCGTACGGCCCGTCGTACGCCCGCTGCGCCGCCGACAGCACCACCTCGGCCGGATAGCGGCCCTGCCGGGCCAGGGCCAGCCGGGCGAGCTTCGTGACCGTGCTCGGGAACAGCCCGTGCGCCACCGGCTCCCCAGGCGCCCCGAGGGCCAGCTCCCACACCGTGCCGAGGAGCCGCTCCGGCACCGGCGGCACGTCCCTCGCCGGCGGGAACGCCGAGCGCAGATACGTCAGGAACTCCTGCGCCCCCGGGTCATGCCCGAGCGCCGCCCGCACCAGCGCCAGGAGCTCCGGTCCGGCGGCCACCCCGGCCAGCGTCAACCGATCGAGTGACAGCTCCCGCACGACTGTCCAGGCCGCCGTGGGATCGGCCACCTCAAGGGTCCAGTAGTCGGTGTCCCGCGGCCGCAGCCCCGCAATCTCCCGGGCCACCTCACCGCCGTCAAGGACCCGCTGCACCGCCTCAGTCTCCCACCGATCCCGTCAACACTCGATGACCGTGACTGCCAGTCCCCCGCGGGCGGTCTCCTTGTACTTGACCGACATGTCGCGGCCGGTGTCGCGCATCGTGCGGATGGCCTTGTCGAGGGTGACCTTGTGGCTGCCGTTGCCGTTGAGGGCGAGCCGGGCCGCGTTGATGGCCTTGACGCTGGCGATGGCGTTGCGTTCGATGCAGGGGATCTGGACCAGGCCGCCGACGGGGTCGCAGGTGAGGCCCAGGTTGTGTTCGAGGCCGATCTCGGCGGCGTTCTCGACCTGTTCCGGGGTGCCGCCGAGGACCTCGCACAGCCCGGCCGCCGCCATCGCGCACGCGGAGCCGACCTCGCCCTGGCAGCCGACCTCGGCGCCGGAGATGGAGGCGTTGCCCTTGATGAGGATGCCGACGGCGGCGGCGGTGAGCAGGAACCGGGCGACACCGTCGTCGGTGGCGCCGGGCACGAACCGCGTGTAGTAGTGCAGGACCGCGGGGATGATGCCGGCGGCGCCGTTGGTGGGTGCGGTGACGATCCGGCCGCCGGAGGCGTTCTCCTCGTTGACGGCGAGGGCGAAGAGGTTGACCCAGTCCAGGACCCGCAGCGGGTCCTCCGTCCCGTCGTCGGCCTTGAGGTCGCGGAACAGGGCGGGCGCGCGGCGGGGGACGCGCAGCCCGCCGGGCAGGACGCCTTCGCGGTCGCAGCCGCGTTCGACGCAGGCCTGCATCACCGACCACAGGTCCAGCAGGCCGGCGCGGGTGTCAGCGTCGGGGCGCCAGGCGCGTTCGTTGGCGTACATGACGGCGCTCATCGGCAGGTCCAGCTCCCGGCACAGGGCGAGCAGCTCACCGCCGGTGCTGAACGGGTGCGGCAGGACGGTGGTGTCGGCGACGATGCCGGTGTCGCCGACGACGAAGCCGCCGCCGACGGAGAAGTACGTGCGTTCCGCGACCAGCTGCCCGGCCGGGTCCCAGGCGTGGAAGCGCATGCCGTTGGGGTGTTCGGGCAGCGACTTGCGGCGGTGCAGGACGACGTCGGCGTCGCTGTCGAACGGGATTTCACGACCACCGGACAGCCGCAGCCGGCCGGTGCGGCGGATGTCGGCGACGCGTTCGTCGGCGGTGTCGGTGTCGACCGTCGCCGGGTCCTCGCCGAGCAGGCCGAGGACGACGGCCTTCGCGGAGCCGTGGCCGTGGCCGGTGGCGCCGAGCGAGCCGAACAGCTCCGCCTTCACCCGGCCGACCTCGACGGTGTCCAATGTGGACGCGAAGCGGTGGGCGGCGCGCATCGGGCCGACGGTGTGCGACGAGGACGGGCCGATGCCGACGGAGTACAGGTCGAACGCGCTCAACGCCACCGGGCTCACCCGACCAGTGCGGTGTAGGCGGCCGCGTCGAGCAGGTCCGGGGTACCGGCGACGCGGAGCTTGAACAGCCAGCCGCGTTCGTACGGGTCGTCGTTGAGCAGGCCCGGCTCGGCGACGAGCGCGTCGTTGACCTCGGTGACGGTGCCGTCGGCGGGGGCGACGAGGTCGCTGACGGACTTCGTCGACTCGACCTCCCCGCACGGCGTGCCGGCGGTGACGGTGGCGCCGACGTCGGGAAGCTGGACGTAGACGATGTCGCCGAGCGCGGCGGCGGCGAACGCGGTGATACCGACGACGCCGTCGTGCAGCCATTCGTGGTCGCGGGTGTAGGACAGGTGCGGCGGGATCGCGGACATGATGCTCACCTCTGCGAGGAGTAGAAGGGCAGCGCGACGACGTCGGCGTCGACGCCGGCACCGCGGACGTCGACGGTGAGCCGGGTGCCGGGCGCGGACCGGCCGGTGGGGACGTAGGCCATCGCGACGGGATGGCCGAGGGTCGGCGAGAGCGCGCCGCTGGTGACCGCGCCGATCTGGGCGCCGGTCGCGGGGTCGAGCACCGGGTAGCCGCGCCGGGGCGCGCGGCGGGTGCCGGTGACGAGACCGACGAGGACGTCGGCCGGGCCGTCGGCGCGCTGGCGGCGCAGGGCGGCGGCACCGACGAAGCCGGGCTTGTCGAAGGCGACGACCCGTTCGAGGCCGGCCTGCAGCGGCGTGACCCGGACGGACAGTTCGTGGCCGTACAACGCCATCCCGGCCTCCAGCCGCAGCGTGTCGCGGCAGGCGAGCCCCGCGGGTTCGGGGCCGCGGCCGAGCAGGGACTGCCAGACGGTGCCGGCGTCCTCGGGGCGGCAGTACACCTCGAAGCCGTCCTCGCCCGTGTACCCGGTCCTGGCCAGCAGCACACTCCGGCCGGCCACCGTGAACTCGCGGATCGCGTAGTAGCGCAGCGGTCCCGGGTCGAGCATCGCCGCGGCGGCGGGCCCCTGCACCGCGACGAGGGCCCAGTCCGCGGACGCGTCGCGGACGCCGACCTGGAAGCCGTCGGCGTGCTCGCGGAGCATGGCGTAGACGACGGCGGTGTTCGCCGCGTTGGCCACCACCAGGTAGCGGCGGTCGGCGAGGCGGTAGACGACGAGGTCGTCGAGGACACCGCCGGTGTCGTGGCAGAGCATGGTGTACCGGGCCCGCCCGACCGCGAGCGTCGACAGCCGGCCGACGAGCGCGTAGTCGAGGAAACGGCCCGCGTCGGCGCCGGTGATCTCGAGCTCGCCCATGTGGGACAGGTCGAAGAGTCCGGCGGTGCGGCGCACGGCGTGGTGCTCGGCCAGCTCGCCGCGGTAGCGCAGCGGCATCCGCCAGCCGGCGAAGTCGGTGAAGGTGGCACCCAGATCGCGGTGCACATCGAACAGTGGCGTCACGTGAGGCTCCCTGGGTCCGGATGCCGTCGCGGACGGCACCCTGCTGGGTGACCTCCCCGCTCTGTCATCGGAACCTGAGAGCTTCACCGCCCTGCCCGCGACGTGCCGGGTGGGCGGTTTGCACCGTTGGCGCAGGACAGTGATCGTCCTGACTTTCCAGAGTCGCCTGACCGCGGCGGTACCTGTGCCTGAGAGATTCTGGGGAGAACATTGCTCCTTCGGCGCCCCGGTGGTGACCGGGGGCTCTCCCGTCGCGGGTCGTGCAGCGCGATGTGCAGTTGTGATCAGGACCGTATGACCCGCCGCCCCACCGCGTCAAGCACGCCCCGTGCTGCAACTTTCACAGATCAAGTTTCGAAACTCGCTGTTCGCGCCGCCGCACGCTGCGCCGACGCCGCTACCTGGAATCGGTGCGCCGCCGGCCGGGGTCGCCAGGGTTGCGTTGATCGATGCTGATCGGGTTCCCCGCCGAACATGTTTCGAAACGGAAGGCGTTGTGATGGACAGGAATCGAAAACGGGCTCTGGGTGCCGCGGGTGCGGGTGCCGTCGCGGTGGCGGTGGTGTTGGGCGTGGTGTCCACGGCCGCCGCGGCCGGGTCGACGTTGCACACCGCCGCGGCGGACCGGGGCCGCTACTTCGGTACGGCGGTTGCGGCGTACAAGCTCAGCGACAGTGTGTACAGCACCATCCTGGATCGTGAGTTCGGGATGGTGACGCCGGAGAACGAGATGAAGTGGGACGCGACGGAGCCGTCGCAGGGGTCGTTCTCCTACGGCTCCGCCGACCAGATCGTGGCGCATGCCCAGGCGCACAACCAGCGGGTGCGTGGGCATGCGCTGGCGTGGCATTCGCAGCAGCCCGGGTGGGCGCAGAACATGTCCGGTACGGCGTTGCGCAATGCGATGGTCAACCATGTGACGCAGGTGGCGACGCATTACAAGGGCAAGATCTATGCGTGGGACGTGGTGAACGAGGCGTTCGCCGATGGTGGTGGCGGCGGGCGGCGTGACTCGAACCTGCAGCGCACCGGCAACGACTGGATCGAGGTCGCGTTCCGCACCGCCCGGGCCGCGGACCCGGCCGCGAAGCTGTGTTACAACGACTACAACACCGACGGGCAGAACGCGAAGTCCAACGCCGTGTACGCGATGGTGCAGGACTTCAAGGCCCGTGGGGTGCCGATCGACTGCGTCGGGTTCCAGTCGCACTTCAACAGCGCCAGCCCGGTGCCGTCGGACTATCAGGCGAACCTGCAGCGCTTCGCCAACCTCGGCGTGGACGTGCAGATCACCGAGCTGGACATCGAGGGCTCCGGCAGCACCCAGGCCGACAACTACCGCCGGGTCGTCGAGGGCTGCCTGGGCGTGACCCGCTGCACCGGCATCACCGTGTGGGGCATCCGTGACAGCGACTCCTGGCGCGCGTCCGGTACCCCGCTGCTGTTCGACGGCAACGGCAACAAGAAGGCCGCGTACACCAGCACGCTGACCGCCCTCGGCGGCGGAGGACCCACCTCCAGCCCGCCCGTGAGCAGCAGCGCCAGCTCCCAGCCGCCCACGAGCAGCTCCCCGCCGCCGAACCCGACCGGCGGCTGCACCGCCACCGTGTCGGTCAACCAGTGGCAGGGCGGGTTCGTCGCCACCGTCCGCGTCACCGCCGGCAGCGCGGGCACCAACGCATGGACCGTCACCATGCCGCTGCCGTCCGGGATCACCGTCACCAACTCCTGGAACGTGACCCGCAACGGCAACACGTTCACCAACGTGTCGTACAACGGCCGCATCAACCCCGGCCAGTACACGGAGTTCGGCCTCCAGGCGACCGGCACCGCCGGCACCCTCACCCCCACCTGCGCGGCCTCCTGACCCCATCGGCCGAGCCGGCCCTGGCCCCTCGGCCTACCGGCCCCGCCCCGAGTTTCTTCGGGGCGGGGCCGGCTTGCATTCACCGTGATCCATGCCTCGGGTATCATGGACGCGGGAGCCGTACAGCGCCGCGGACAGCCCCTGAGCTGCGCCGTAGGCGTCGACATGCACGCCATTCGCATCGACGTGACGGAGCTCCCTGTGCAACTTTCAGCCCGTGCCAGACGCCTCACCATCGGCGCCGCCGCCATCCTGACCGCCGCCATGGCCGCGGTCGTCGTCGCCCAGAGTCCCGCCTCAGCCCACGGCTCGATCACCGACCCGCCGTCGCGCAACTACGGCTGCTGGGCCAGATGGGGCAGCGACTTCCAGAACCCGAACATGTCCCAGACCGACCCGATGTGCGCCCAGGCGTGGCAGGCCAACCCGGACACCATGTGGAACTGGAACGGCCTCTACCGCGAGGGCGTCGCCGGCAACCACCAGGCCGCCATCCCCGACGGCCAGCTCTGCAGCGGCGGGCGCACCCAGAACGGCCGGTACGCGTCCATGGACACCGTCGGCGCGTGGGTCGCCGCGACGAAGCCGAACACCTTCACCATGACCCTCACCGACGCCGCCCAGCACGGCGCCGACTACCTGCGGATCTACATCACCAAGCAGGGCTTCGACCCCACCACCCAGCCGCTGACGTGGGCGAGCCTCGAACTGGTCAACACGACCGGCCGGTACGCGCCGGCACCGCAGTACCAGGCGCAGGTCAACGCCGGCTCCAGGACCGGCCGGCACGTCATCTACACGATCTGGCAGGCCAGCCACCTCGACCAGTCGTACTACTTCTGCAGCGACGTCATCTTCACCGGCGGGACCGGTCCGACCGGCAGCGCCTCTCCGTCGTCGCCGTCGTCGTCCCCGAGCCGCAGCACCAGCCCGAACGCCAGTGCCAGCGCCTCCCCGAGCCGCAGCACCAGCGTCCCGCCCGGTGGCTGCACGGCCGCCTACGCCAAGACCAGCGAGTGGAGCGGCGGCTTCGGCGCCAACGTCACCGTCACCGCCGGCGGCGCCGGCACGAACGGCTGGACGGTCAAGCTGACCTGGGCCAACGGGCAGACGATCACGTCGTTCTGGAACGCGGCGATCACCTCCGCCGGGGGCGTCTCGACCGCCGTGAACGCGAGCTACAACGGCAAGCTGAGCGCCGGGCAGTCCACCAGTTTCGGCTTCAACGGCGCCTGGTCCGGCACCAACACCGCACCGGCGGTCACCTGCACCGCCACCTGACTTGCCAGCCCGTAGCTTTCGAGATAGCTTTTTGAAAAGCTTTTCTCGGAGGTGTACGTGCAACGCCAGGTTCTTGTGCAACACGCTCACGTCGTGCCCGGCAGCGGTCCCGAGCTGCCGGGCACCGACGTCCTCTGCACCGACGGCGTCATCACCGCCGTCGGTCCCGATCTCGCCGGCCGCGCGGCACCCGGCTGCGAGGTGCTCGACGCGACGGGGCTGACCGTGACCGCGGGGTTCGTCGACGCGCACCGGCACGTGTGGCAGGCGGCGCTGCGTGGTACCGGCGCCGACATGCCGATGTCACGGTATTTCGCGGAGATCCTCGGCACCGCCCTGTCCGCGCTGTCGCCCGCCGGCGCGTTCGACGCGACGGCACTCGGCGCGTCGCTCGCGCTGAACGCCGGAGTCACCACCGTCTTCGACTACAGCAACGCGACCCGCACCCCTTCGCACACCGACGCGATCCTGGACGCCTTCGAGGCCTCCGGGATCCGCGCCGTCGTCGGTCACGGCGATCCCTCGGCGACGGCCGACGTGCGGCGGCTCACGGGGCGGACCGGGCGGGTGACCGGCGCGCTGGCCATCCTCGGCCCGGAGTACGACGACTGGTCCACCGCCGTCGCGCAGCTCGCGTTCGGCCGGGACCTCGGGCTGATGGTCTCCACGCATGTGGGCGGCGGCTGCGTGCGGCGGCTGCACGACGCCGGGCTGCTCGGCCCCGACCTGCAGCTCGTCCACCTCAACGCGGTCACCGCCGACGACGCGAAGCTCCTCGCCGCCGCCGGCACCGCGGTGGTGGTGACGCCGACGGTGGAGGCGGTGATGGGGCACGGGGCGTCCGCGTACGGCCGGCTCGCCGACGCCGGTGCCCGCCCCGCGTTCGGCGCCGACGTCGTCATCAACAACCCGCCGGATCTGTTCGAGCCGCTGCGGGACACGCTGCGGACCTCGCGGCTGCGGACCGGTTCGGCGTCGGCGCCGGCGGCCGCGGACCTGCTGCGGGCGGCGACGGCCGACGGCGCCCGCGCGGTCGGCCTCGGCGACGTGATCGGCACCGTGGAGGTCGGCAAGCGGGCCGACCTGCTGCTCCTGGACGGCCTCGGGCACCTGCGTGGCGACCGGGCGGGGGCGGTCGTGTCGTGCCTGTCCGTCGCCGACGTGCGCACGGTGCTCGTCGACGGTCACGTGGTGAAGCGGGACGGGCAGTTGCTCGCCCGTCCCGCTTCGTCTTTCTAGAGTTTTTAGAAGTTGTCGGCGGTGCGGATCCGGCTGCGGACCCACGCGCCGGAGGTGCTCAGCGACGACGGGTTGGTCCAGCTGCCCGCCGCGCACGTGCCCGGGTTGAACGCGGCGCTGCTCTCGTTCGCGTCCGAGTAGGTCCAGTTCGCGTAGCTGATCTTCTTCGAGTCGAGCAGGTCGAGCCAGGCGGTGCTGCTGTTCAGGTCGACGTTGCCGCCGCCGGTGGCGCTGACCGTGCCGAACTCGGTCACGAACAGCGGCAGCCGGCCCGCCGCCCGCGACACCACGGTGCGGTAGTTGTCGGTGTGCGACGCGGCGTAGAAGTGGAACGCGTACATGATGTTCTGCGCGTTCACCGGGCTCGACACGATCTCGTTCTCGTCGGCGCCGTTGGACACGCCCAGCGACGACCAGCCGCGGGTGCCGACGATGACGACCGCGTCGGGGTCATTGGCCCGGATGACCGGGATGACCTGCTCCGCGTACGTCTTGATCTGCTGCCACGTGACGCCGTTGGGCTCGTTGGCGATCTCGTAGATGACGTTCTTCTTGTTCGCGTTGCGGGCCGACACGGCCGCGAAGAACGTCTTCGCCCGGTCCAGGTTGTAGTTCGGGTCACCCGGGGTCAGCGTGTGGAAGTCGATGATCGCGTACAGGCCCTTGGACTCGGCCAGGTCGACGTAGCCGTTGACCTGGTTGGTGAAGCCCGACGGGTTCGTCTCGTAGCCCTGCTCCTGCACGTACATGGCGATGCGCAGCAGGTCGGCCTTCCAGTCGTCGGCAAGGGCGGACACCGACGCGTTGTTGACGCAGGAGGCGAACCACTGGATGCCGTGGGTGCTCATGCCCCGCAGCTGGATCGCCTTGTTGTTCTGGTTGCAGAGGTTGACCCCGCACACGTGCAACTGCCCGTTGGCCGCGAGCGGCGTGCCACCCTGCGGCGGCGTGCTCGGGCTGGTGCTTGGTGATGTGCTCCTGCTTGGCGACGGGCTCGCGGACGGTGACTTGGACGGCGTCTGGCTCGGCGTCGGTGTGTTCGTCACGGTGCCCGTGCACGTCACGCCGTTGAGCGTGAACGCCGTCGGCGACGGGTTGGCGCCGGTCCACGTACCGTTGAAGCCGATGCCCGTGGACGCCCCGGTCGCGAGCGCACCGTTGTAGTCCATGCTGCGGGCCGTGACGGCGGTGCCGCTCTGGCTGTAGGTCGCCGACCAGCCCTGCCCGATCTTCTGCCCCGCGTCAGGGAACGTGAAGCCGAGCGTCCAGCCGTTCACGGCGTCGCCGAGGTTGGTGATCGTGATGTTCCCGGTGAACCCGCCCGGCCACGAGTTCGCCGTGTACGCGACGCGACAGCCGCTCGCCGCTGACGCGTTGACGGCGGGCAGGACGATGATGCCGGTGACCGCGAGGGCAGTGGCGGCGCCCACCGCGAGGAGTCCACGTTTGTGCAAGACCTTCATGACCGGCGATCCTGTGCCGTCCCTGACAGTGACGCCAGTCGCAACGATGTCCCGGGACACCCCTGACCTGGTCCTTTCCGCAGGTCAGGGCCATCGTCACGGTGATTGTCGGCACCACGACGCGGATGAAACGTTCATGGACGCTACCGTTGAGGGCATGAGCGGTCCGGAGCGCAGCGTAGGAGCCGCTCATCATGTTGCAGGGTGGCGCTCGCGGCGACGCCGGAGCGAAGCGGAGGCGGCGGCGTGAGTGGATTGCAGCGGTTCGAGAAGCGTCTTGAAGGCATGGTCGAGGGCGCCTTCGCGAAGGTGTTCAAGGGTGTCGTCCACCCCGTGGAGATCCTCAACGCGATGCAGGGCGAGGCCAACGCCGGCAAGACGAGCATCGCCGGCGGCCGGATCCTGGTGCCCAACCGCTATGTGATCGTGCTGTCCCCCGCCGACCACGACCGGCTCTCGCCCTATGCGGCCGCCCTCGCCAAGGAGCTCGCGCAGTCCCAGGCGGAGTACATCGGCGAGCAGGGCTGGGCCGTCTACGGCGACATCCTCGTCGAGGTCTCCCGCGGCGAGACCCTGGAGACCGGCCTGTTCCGCGTCGACGCGCAGGTGTACACCGGCGCCGACCAGCGGACCCGCCGCGGCCCCGACAGCGGCGTCCGCCTCGTCACCGACGACGGTTTCGCCCACGCCGTCCAGCGCGGCAGCACCGTCATCGGCCGCGGCGACCAGGCCGACCTGCGCCTCGCCGACACGGGCGCGTCCCGCCAGCACGCCCGCCTCGACTTCGACGGCAACCGCCTCACGCTGACCGACCTCGGCTCCGCCAACGGCTCCCGCGTCAACGGCCAGAAGGTCACCTCCGTCACCGTCAACCCCGGCGACGAGATCGTCATCGGCACCACCCGCCTCTCCGTCCGCGTCGACGGCCCCACCGCCCCCGCCCCCTTCTAGCCGCGATGGCCCATCGACCGGCGGCTCGCTTCGGAGCGTGACGGGTTCGTACGGCGATTTGGATGGTGGGGGTAGCGTTAAAAGCAGGACGACGCCATCGCACCGGGACGTCAGGTTCGCTCGTCAGGCGGTCACGTTCGTCAGGCGGTGCCACCGCATCGGGACGTCGGGTTCGTCAGGCCGTCACGTGCGCGCCGGTCACGTGCGTCAGACGGTCGGGCGGTCACGTGCGTCAGGCGATCACGTGCGTCAGGCGGTCAGGTGCGTCAGGACCCGGGTGGCGTCACGTTCGTCAGGACTGGACGTCGAGCACGACCCGGGTCGGTTGCTGCAGCAGCATGACCCGGAAGCCACCGCGCCGGGCGGTGCCGACATCGGCGGTCATCACCCCGGCGCCCACGACCGTGAACGACAGCGTGCGCAGTGCGGGCAGCCCGAACGTGTAGGCGGCCGGCCCGGCGAACGACGCGTGCGGCGACTGCGTGGGCGACCCCTGACCGGTGAAGGTGACCCTGATCGTGGAGCCGCTCCCCACGTAGGACACCGACACCGCCGGCGGCTGCGACCCGTCCATGTCGAAGACCAGGCGGTCGTAGCCGGGGTGCCGGCCGGAGCGGACCGCCTCGACGAGCGCGTCCGGGGCGGTGCCGGCGTGGCTGACCGTCGCCGACCCGAACGCCTGCGCGGGCTGGTGGGCGACGTCGACGGCGATCCGGTCCGGGTTGTGCAGCGTCAGGACCCGGAAGCCGACGCGGTCGGCGAGGCCGAGGCCGTAGCTGGCGTAGCCCTCGAACACGCCGCCGGACTTGATCTGCAGCAGCGTCGGCAGCCGCGGGTCGCGGGCCGCGGTGTCGCGCACCTCGGCGACACCGTCGAAGACCACGACGAGGTCGGCGTCGCCGGCGAGCGGGATGATCTCGTCCTTCGCCTGGTGGACGAGGGTGCCGTACTCGACCCGGTAGCCGGGCGTGCCACCGGTGAAGTCGAACACGGTCCGGTCGTAGGTGGCGTGCTGGCCGGTACGGATGCCGGTGAGCACGACGGGACCGGCACCCGAGGCGGCGGCCGCGACGGGGTCGGTGCGGGTGGGGGCGGGCAGGTCGGTTGTCGCGGCCGCCGCGCCGGTCGTCAGCACCAGGCCGACGCCGACGCCGGCCGAACACAGCAGGAACCATCCTCGTAGCATCTGCGGCTCCTTTCGTATGAGCGCGGCGCCGTGCCGCTCCCATACGACGGTCGATCACCGAGACCGGTTGACCGCCGGTCAGCCAGCCGACACACGACCGCCGACCACGCCGCGCCACCGTCCGATCGGCCCGCGACGCCGAGCCGAGCCGCACCGCCGCGACCGGGCCGACACGCAACCGTCGAGCCACACCGAACCGCCCCGCACCGCCGCGAACAGGCCGGGAACACGACCGCGGGCCCGTCGTGACGACGGGCCCGCGGCGATGGTGGGACGGTCAGCCGCCGTTGATGACGAACTGCGAACCGGGCTCCTTGACGATGTTGCCGTCAGCGGAGTTGGTGATGGTCACGTTCGTCAGGTTGGCGGTGCCACGGGCGCCCGACATGGCGAGGATGCCCGCGCCGTTGTTGGACTTGTCGATGCGCACGTTGGTGATCGCGACGTTCGGCATGTTGCCGCCGCCGTTCTTGAACTGGATGCCGTCGTAGGTGGAGTCGACGATGTCGGTGTCGCGGATGGTGACGCCGACGATGTCCAGGGTGGACGGGAAGAGCGTGATCGCCCCGAACTCCTGGTCCTCGTTCCAGAACACGCCGCCGCAGCGGTACAGGCCGTTGTTGGAGATGACCGTCGTGCCGCTGAAGGGCTGCGGTGAGTGGTCGGTCGCCAGCATGATGCCCGGGTAGTTCATCGTGTCGTAGACGAGGTTGTTCTCCGCGCCGTTGCCGTAGCCGCCGTAGATGGCGAGCCCGTTGGCGCGCCACGGCAGCTGGACGGTGTTGTTGGTGAAGTGGTTGTCGTGCGCGATGTCGACCGCGGCGTCCTTCACCCGGGGGTTGGCCCAGATGGCGAGCGAGTCGTCGCCGGTGGTGCGGAACGACGAGTTGAACACCCGCGAGTTCTTCGTGCCGTTGGAGAAGTTGATGCCGTCGGCGAACGTGTCACGGATGCGCATCCCGGTGAACTCGAGGCCGTCGCCCGGGTTCCAGTACGCCGGGGTGTCGCTGTAGTCGCGGCCGACCCAGGCGCCGACGTTGACGTGCTCGATCCAGACGTTGCTGATCTTCGTGTTCTTGCCGAACCGGCCGTTGAGGCCGTGGCCCCGGTTGGCGCGGTTCGTGGTGCCGCCGAAGATCGCGAGGTCGGAGATCTGGGTGCTGTCGTCGATGTCGAAGCCGACGTTGCCCTCGTGCGGGTGGTTGATGTTGCCCACCACGTTCTGCGGCTCGGTCAGCGTGTAGAGCTGCGAGTGCCACATGCCGGCGCCGCGGATCGTGACGTTGCGGATGCCCTTCTGGTTGTACTGGCCGCGGGTCGGGTCGACGGACAGGATCTTCTGCTCCTGCCGCCACTGCCCGGCCGGGATCCACACGCAGCTGATGACGCCGTTCATGTCGTCGTTGACCGCGCGCTGGATGGCGCCGCTGTCATCGACGCCGTCGTTCGGCACCGCGCCGTACGTGGTGATCGACGTGCAACCGGCGGGCTGGCTGAGCGCCGGCGCGACCTGCTCCAGGTCGATCAGGTCGATGTAGTAGAAGGACGCGTTGTCACCGGCGTCGCGCTGCAGCTTGAACTTCGTGCCGACCGGGTAGGAGTTGGCCAGCAGCACGTGCGACTCGTCGAACAGGCGGCGGGCGTTGGCCTGCGGCGAGTTCGACAGCGACTCGGTGTCGTCCGTGGTGCCGTAGAGCCAGCTGTACTTGGAGGACAGCGTGATCTTCTGCACGAACACGTTGTTCGCGTACAGGCTGATCGTGTAGTCGGCGCCGCCGCCGGACGCGGAGTCCGGGACGGAGTTGCGCACCACGATGGAGTTCGCGGCGTTGGTCGAGGTGACCTCGACGTAGTTGCCCTGGCTGTTCAGGCGCACCGACGCGCGGCCCGAGGACTCGGTGCCGAAGTTGGTGTGCCCGAAGGTGCGCAGCGGGTCGGCGGTGACCAGGGTGCCCTGGTACGTGCCGGCCTCGGCCTCGTAGGACGTGTACGGCACGGCCGCGCCGCGTCCGACCACAATGGACTGGGTGAAGGTGTTGTTGCTCTCGTTGGTCTCGGCGACCACACCGGTGGCGTCGGCGGTGGCGGTGATGGTGGCGCCGCCGCTGGTGGCCGTCCAGGTGCCGCTGATCGCCACGTTGACGGTGGCGCCGGCCGCGATCACGCCGGTGGTGCCGTTCAACGTCGCGCTGCCGACCGTCACCCGGGTGACGGTGGAGACGCTGGTGGCGGTGATGCCGCGGTTGTTGACCGCGACGGTGAAGCTGACCGCCGCGCCGACCGCCGGGTTCGACGGGTTCGACGAGACGCTCAGCACCTGCAGGTCCGGGCCGGGCGCCTGGGAGACGACCAGCTGGGATGCCGCGGTGAAGGCGTTGTTGGACTCGTTCTGCTCGGCGACCGTGTTCGCGGGGTCGACGGTCGCGGAGACCGGGTAGCTACCCATCGCGCGGGTCCCCGCGTTGACGGTGACCGTGGTGGACGCGCCGGCGGCGAGCGCACCGACAGCGGCTGTGCCGGCGGAGGTCCCGCCGACGTTCACGTTGACCGTGGTCGCGGCGGAGGCGGCGGTACCGGCGTTGCGCACGGTCGCCGACACGGTGACGGCCTGGGTCTCGGTCGGGGCGGTCGGGGACCAGGTGAGGCCGGTGACGACGAGGTCCGGGTTCGGCGCCGGGGTGCCGATGACCTGGAGCTCGGCGACCTGACCGCCGGGTGCGCCGTTGTTGATGAAGATCTGCAGCTGCACGTCGGCGACGCGGCCGCTGACCGGGATCGTCACGGTGTTCTGGTTGCCGGTCGGGCTGAAGCCGTAGTCGGCGCGGGGCTTGAGCGAGGTGAACCCGGTGGCGGACTGCTCGCGGCCGAGGACCTGGATGGCCTGGGTGCGCGGGCCCCACGCGGTGTCGGGGTTGAGCTTGACGACGACCGAGCTCACGTCGGCGTTCGAGCCGAGCTTCACGGTCAGGATGCCGGTGAAGCCGTTGGACTCCCAGTAGGAGCCGACGTTGCCGTCGTTGGCGTTCGTGGCGACGAACGTGAACACCGACGTGTTCGCCTCGATCGCCTTGCCGAGGGCCAGGTTCGTGCCGTTCGGCGGGGTCGTGCCGGTCCGGGTGACGTGGTTGCTCTCCGCCGACGCGTTGCCGGCCGGGTCGGTCGCCTTCACGTAGTACTCGACCGTCGCCGTGTCAGGCTGCGTGTCGGTGTACACCAGGACGGTGCCGCCCACGGTTGCCCGCAGCGAGCCGTTGGCGAAGATCTGGTAGCTGGCGATGCCCGACGCCGACGTGGACGCGGTCCAGGTCAGCCGGATCTGCCCGGACGCCGGCTGGGTGTACGCGAGGTTCCCCGGTGCCGTCGGCGGCTGCACGTTGCCGGCCGCGCCGTAGATCTCGAACTCCGACAGCTGCCCGGCGGGCCAGCCGTTGTTCGCGGTGATGGTGACCCGCACGTACCGGACGCTGGCGGCGGTGAAGTTGATGGTGACGACGTTCGCGGAGGCGGGGTTGAACACCCGGCCCGCCGACGCCGACAGGTCGTTGAACGCGGTGCCGTTGACGCTGCCCTGCACGGCGAGCGTCTGCGTGCGGGTGCCCCAGTTGCTGGGCAGCTTCAGCACGACCTGGTCGATGGCGGTGTTGGCGCCGAGGTCGACCTGGATCCATTGCGGGAACACGTTGTTGGTGCTCTCCCAGTACGACCCGGCGTTGCCGTCGTTGACGTTGCCGGTGCCGTACGGGCCGTTGGAGCTGCTGGCCTGGACCTGCTTGCCGAGGGCGAGGTTCGGCCCACCGGCGGCTTCGGCGGCCGTGGGCATCGTGGCGGCGATGACCGCGGTAGCCAGGACCGCGGCGAAGAGCCGCCACCTGGGCTTTCGTGTACTCATGACGTCTTGGCCTCTCATCGGGGCGAGGGCGCGACACGTCGGGCCCGCGGGACGCATCCTGCGGGCACGGCGGCGAGGCGCGCCGGGGGTGACGGTGCGCCCTGTGTGGGGACTGTGTGGGGACTGTGGGATCGGCGGTAACGGCGGGTGGGCGGGACGGAGCAGGCGGTGGCGGTCGACTGCTACGTAGCTTGCACAGCGGCACACAGAATCTTGACGTGTTCTGCAAAGTTCTTGCGTCGCTGGACATCCAAGATTTCAGATGGGTGCCGGTTCGTCAACATGCACAGCAAGGAAGCGTTGACAAGGCATTGACAAGTTTGTTTATTGTTAGCCGCCTTGCCTATTTCCGGGCGGGCGCAGGCTTCCCATCCCCCACAAGGACAGCCCATGCAGCGACGCTCGAAAATGCTCATCCTCACCGGCTCCACCGTCACCGCCATCACCGCCGCCGTCGTCGTCGGGGTGCTCGGCGGTACCAACGCCTCCGCCGCCACCGCAGGGCCCATCACGGGGCTCGGCGGCAAGTGTGTGGACGTCGCGGCGGCAAGCTCCGCCAACGGCGCCGCGGTGCAGCTCTACGACTGCAACGGCACCGCGGCGCAGACCTGGACCGTCGACGGCAGCCGCATCCAGGCCCTCGGCAAGTGCCTGGACGTCACCGCCGCCTCAACGGCGAACGGCGCCAAGATCCAGCTGTACGACTGCAACGGCTCGGCGGCACAGCAGTGGACCGCGAGCAACGGCGCCCTGGTCAACACCGGCTCCGGCAAGTGCCTCGACGCGACCGGGCAGAGCTCGGCGAACGGTACCCGGCTGCAGATCTGGTCCTGCACCGGCACGGCCAACCAGGCGTGGACGCTGCCCGGCGGCACCGCGCCCCCGACCACACCCCCGGCCGGCGGCCTCAACCCGGCGGTCGCACCCGGCGGAAACTTCGACCTGTCGATCTGGCAGCTGCAGCTGCCGGTCGGCTCCCCCGGCGCACCCACGACCATCCCGTCGTCACAGCTGCGGGGCGCGAACGGGTACACGAACCCGGCGTACTTCTTCACCGACAAGAACGACGGCTCGATGACGTTCTGGGCCCCGGAGAAGGGCGTCACCACGCCGAACTCGAACTACGCCCGCTCCGAACTGCGCGAGATGAACGCCAGCGGCAGCGCCGCGGACTGGCGCCTGGCAGGCTCGCATCGGATGAGCGCGACGCTGCGCATCCCCAACGTGACGAAGAACGTCTGCGTCGGCCAGGTCCACCTGGGTACCGGCGGCCCGTCGACGAAGCCGCTGCTGGAGCTGTACTACCGCCCCAACGGCGACATCTACATCGGCACCGAGAACTCCCCCGACGGCGGTCAGACCCTGCACCTGGTCGGCAACGTGCCGCTAGGCGTCAAATGGTCCTACGTCATCGCCATCTCCGGCGGCAACCGGATCAACCTGACCGTGAACGGCAGCACCACCAGCTACGCGATCCCGTCGTCGTTCAACCAGTACGGCATGTACTTCAAGGCCGGCTCCTACAACCAGTCCTCCTCGGAGAGCACCACCAACGGCGCCAAGGTCAAGTTCTACTCCCTGACGGTGTCCCACAGTTCCTAGCTGCAGTTCCTAGCTGCCCCACCGCAAGCGGCGGGTCCCGCCGGGGGATTCTCACCCCGGACCCCCAATGCGCCGCAAGCGGCGCACAGCCGCGCTGCGCGCTGGCAGGGATCGCGCATACGCGCCCATCCCGTGGTCGCCCTCCGCGCGCTGCCACCGGCACGGCCGAGGGCCGGGCTCCCCGTCGTGGGAGACCGGCCCTCGGTGTGCAGTTCCCCACGCGGGCCGTGTCACACGGCTGCCCGGGCGACGACCTCCTCCGGGGAGAGCGGCGCCTTCGGGTGGTGGCTCAGGCACAGCGGTGTCTTCACCTTCACGAACGAGAACCCTTCCCCGGCGGCGTAGAACTCGCCGCTGCCGAGCATCCCGATGTCGGGCAGCTTGCCGCCCTTGGCGAGTGCGAGCTCGCGGGCGGCGTCGATCTGCGCCGGCGAGTTCAGCAGCCCGAAGAACTGCGTCGTCGCGTTGCCGGAGATCTGGTTGTGCAACCCTTTCGGCGCCTGCGTCGCGAAGACCAGGCCGAGGCCGTACTTGCGGGCCTGCGACGCGAGGGCGATCGTGCTCGCGGTGCAGGGCGTGCTCCCCGCCGACGGCGCGAGGGTCTGCGCCTCGTCCATGACGAACAGCCCGCCGAGCGGCCGGTCCCCTGCCGGGTGCCGCTTGATCCAGGCGAACAGCGCCATCTGCAGCTGGTTGACGAAGCTCTGCCGCTGCTCGTCCGAGCTGAGCCCGGCCAGGCTGATCACCGACACCCGCGCCCGCTTCCCCGGCGGCGGCGTCAGCAGCGCCCCCGGGTCCGCCGCGGCGCCCTTCCCGCCGAACAGCGGGTCGGTCACCATCGCCGCCTTCAACGTCTCGGCGGCGTCGAGCGCGAGCTTCTCACTCTTCGCCATCCGGCTCACCCCATACGGCAGCTCCGCCAGGTAGTCGGTGAACCCGCGCAACCCGACGGCGCCGCTCTTCGCGTACGCCTGCAGCGCCTCGGTGAGCACTGCCTTGCCCTGCTGCGCCAGCTTCGACGCCCCAGCGACCCCGGCCCGCGGCGCGAGCGCCGCGACCGCGGAGTGGATCGCCTGGTCGAACTCGTCCGGCGAGTCCCGGATCGGCGCGAAGTCCGGCAGCGGCTGGAACGCCAGCGGCCGCCCGGCGCTGACCCGCGGCGTCCAGATGACCACATCGGTGTTCTCGAGGTAGTCCCGCGCCTTGTCCTCGTCCCCGGGCCCCCACCCACTGGGCGGCTCCGGCCACGCATCCCCGAGCCGCGCGAGGTCATTGTTCGGGTCAAGCACGATCGCCGACACCCCCTTGCGCGCACACTCCTCGACGAGCCGCCGGATCAGCACCGTCTTGCCCGACCCCGACCCAGCGAAGATCACGGTGTGCCGCCGTAACGACTCCAGATCCACCCGGAACGGCCGCTGCCCGTCGATGACCTTCCCAAGCCCGATCGTCGACGTATCACGGTCGTCGTCGTCCGGCGCGACAGCCGATGACAGAGTGGCTGTCGGAACGGGTGTCGGAGCGGTGACGACCGGCGCGGGAGCGGCCGGTGTCGGGGTCGGATCGACCGGCGTCGCCTGCAGCAACGCGGAGAACAGCGAGGTCCGGCTCGCGGGCTTGCGCGATGCCAGCCACTCCTGCAGGTCGGGCCGCGGCACGGTGCGCAGATCACGCAGAGCGGTGAAGACCTTCAGATCCTCCGGTGTCAGGGGGTGTACGACACCGCCCGCCGCCTTGAACGCCTCGGTGATCTCCGTGGTGCGAGGTCCGGTGGGCCACGGACCGTTGCGCAGCAGGACGAGCCGACGCTGCGGGACCTGCACGTCGAGCCCCGCCATCGTGCACGCGGCCTTGACCCGGCTGATGACAGCCACGGCATGCGGGCTGCTGATCGCCCGGAACGCCCAGTGCGCCTCGTTCTCGGTCGCCTCGTCGAGGACCTCGATCAACCGGGCGTGCAGCGAAGGCTTCTCCGGTGGCAGCGGATCCTGCTTGTACACCTTCCCCGTCGGCGCCCGCTCGTCGATCCACGACGCGATTCCGGCGGCGAGCAGCCCGGGCACGTAGGAATCCTCGGTCTTCGGCTCCAGCGCACCGCTGACCTCGGACCGGGCGACCAGCGCCGCGAACAGATCGTCCAGGCCCTTCAGCGCGACCTCGTCGGGCTGCTGGTGCCCGGGCACGATCGCGGGTCCGGTGAGCTTGTTGAGATCGTCCAACTCGGTGATCTCGTTGTGCTCCAGACACGAATGGACGTGCCGGTCGACGATGCGGAGCAACGCTCGCGGGGTGTAGTTCTGCGCGTCCGCGAACGCCTTCTGCTGAATGGGCCACGTCGCGTACGGCGCGGCGAACCGCTGCTCGGCGTACTTGACCGTGAACCGTTTCGCGATGATCGCCTCGCCGATCTCCGGGCTGAGGATCCGGTCGGGCAGCGTCGTCGGCCGGAACCTGTCGAGCACCGGTGTCGGCGCCAGATTGCGGATCATCACCCAGGTGTCCGGCAGGCAGGAAACGACCGTCAACGTCCGGCGGGTGACCTCGCGCAGCATGAGCATGCCGTCGGCGATCGGCCCGAAGATCCGCGCCTGGTCCTCCTCGACGCCTGCGTGGGACTGCACGACCGAGGTCTTGCTCTGCGCGAAGAAGGTGTCGAGCTGGTCGAAGGCGATGACGCTCGGATCGAGCGTGAGCGCCATGAGCCGGGAGATGTCCCGGACGATCTGCTGGGGGTTGCGGATCCCGGGCGTGAGTCCCCAGACCGCCCGGTCAGCAGGCTCACCCGGCTCGGAGATGAGGTGGGCGTAGCCGACGTCCTGAGCCTCGAAATCGCGGGAGCCCCAGAGCACGAGCGCCCGGGCGGTGTCCTGACATTCCTGCCCGACAGCGTGGTTGAACTGCCGCAGCCCTCTGATGAAGACGTCCAACTGCGCTCGCGTGAGGTCGGTTTCGCCGACGACCGCCTCGCGCACGTCCAATGGCATGCCGATCTGCGTGGTGATCCGCCGCAGGAACGTCTTGAGTTGGGTGCGGAAACCGATGGCGTCGTGGCCCAGCCCTTCGACCATGCACAGGGCGGTGCTCTCCCAGAAGTTCTTGCCGCTGATCAGGCTGACCAGGAAGAAGTAGCCGCCGTCGCGCTGGATCTTCTCGCGGACCGCACCGAGCAGATGCGTCTTGCCGGAGCCTGAACGGCCCTGCAGCGCCACCCCGATCGGGCTCGCATCGTCGCCGGTCCGCGCCTTGTTGACACCGCTGAGGATCTCCGCGACGGCCTTCGCGTGCAGCTCCGGCACGTTGTACGGAGACGGCCGCCACACGTCGTCCGGGGTCGGGGCGGGGTTGAAGTCGAGCGCCTCCAGGGCCCGGCGCTCGTTCTGGCCGATCATACGGCCGCGCCGATCGACAACACGTGGTTCAGCTCATCCCCGATCTGCAGTGCCGCCGAGAGCTCCCGATCGTCGAGCACCTTCGTGTTCGCCGTGGGGATGATGCGGACGTCCTCCAGCCGTGCCATGACCCGCAGCGTGGCGTCCAGCAGCGGCCGGTCCATCCCGCTGAGAGCCTCGCGGAGATCGGCGAGGCTCACCCACTCACCCGGCGCCGGGGACAGCTTGTCGTAGGCCAGCCGTACCTGTGTCTCGAGATCGTCACCCTGATCGACGACAGGTTCGGGGGCGGCTGCGGCCGGGGTGCTGCGGGTGAAGAACATGGCGTGGCTGGAGCGGCCGCTGAGGGCGCGGTCGATGTTGGTCAGCAGCGTCACGAGCGTCTTGTGCGCCGACATGGCCCGGGCCGGCGGGGTCCGCACCTTCTGGATCACGGCCCAGCCCTTCTCCGTCAACTCATGGCTGAACGGCCGCGTCGACTTGTCCGTCTCGACCAGGCCGAGGTTGACCAGCTTCTTGTTGTCACCGCCGGTGAGCGAGAAGCCGGCAAGCTCCTTGAGCTCGTTGTTGTTTAGCGGGCGGGCCTCGGCCATCAGCACGACCAGAGCGAGGAGCTGGGTGCCGGTCAGCGTGGGGACGTCTTCAGTGCTCGACATGTGCGATCTTCTCCTTGACGGACCGTCGGTGATGCAGCATTTGGCGAAGCTTCTCGACCACGGCCCCGGCGTCGGCGAGGACCTGGTCGTTGGTGAAGCGCAGGACGTCGTGGCCGAGCAGGTGCAGCTGGACGTCGCGGCGGTGGTCGTCGGCGAACTGCAGGTGCTGCCGGTGCTCGGGCCCGTCGACCTCGACGACGAGACCTTCGGCGGGCCAGAACAGGTCGAGGCGGTAGATCTGGCCGAGGATGTGCCACTCGTACGTGTGGTTCCAGTGCCGGCCGCAGGCCCACTGGTGCGGCGCCAGTGCCCGCTCCAGGGTGGTCTCCGCGGCGCTGTCCCGGCGCGGCTGGCCGGACAGCGGCGGATAGGTGAGGACGTGCTCGGCGCCGGCAGGGGCGGGCAGCGGGATCAGCTGAGCCTCGGCGGCGAGCTGGGTCAGGTGCGCCGGCAGGGTGATCGGCACGGACCGGATCCGCTCGACCGTGTGCAGCGGCGCGCCGGCAAGCCATACGGTGAACGGCCCGCGATGGGCGAGCCATTCGGCGGCGCGGGTCAGGTTGCGCTCCGCCGCCGGGTCGAGACCCGCCGGGACGTGCATGAGCAACGCGGTGCCGTGGCGTCCGTACGCGCCGGCGACGACCCGGGCGAGACCGGCGGCGCGGACCTCAGCGGGGAAGCGGGGCCGGCCGCCGGTGCTGCCGCGCAGGGCGCGTTCGGCAAGATCGGCGAGGAACGGCCCGAAGTTGCTGGAGCGGGCGGCGGCCTCGGCGGCGAGGACGCGGACCGCGGCGACGCCGTGGCCTTGCGGGCCTTCGAGACGCTCGGCGCCGGGCAGCCAGGCCGGAAACAGGGCGAGGGCGGCACGGTCGAGCTCGTCGAGGATGACCGTGACATGGTCGGCGGCGGCGACGAGCGCGGCGGGGCGGAACTGCACGACGGCGGGCGCGCCAGCCGGCAATGGGTCGAGGTCGATGGCGAGCAGCTCCGGGTCGACCCCGGCAAGGTAGCTGACCTGGAGCGGAGGTGGAACCTCCCACCACCGTGGCACCGGCGACCCTCGCCTCATGGTCAGCCACGCTACTGGGTGGCACGACCCGCTCGCACTCCGCTGTTCAGAAACGGAATACGCCGACTCGGCTGCGGATCCAGGCTGATCGGCTCACCGTTCCCACACGCACGTCGGGACATCAGCGGTAACGGCTGAGGGCCGGGCTCCCAGGTGGGAGGCCGGCCCTCAGTCTTCAGTCAGTGCTCAGGAACCCTGGGATCAGGGGTAGCTGACCACGTTGGACGGCGTCACCGCGGAGGCCTGGGCCGCCGCGCCGGTGTCGTTGATGACGTGGGTGATCGAGCCCTTGCCGAGCGACACCGTCAAGATGTTGTGGAACTTGACGTTTGGTGTGTTCGGCACTTCGAACGAGTGGTACGCGGCGATCGAGGGGTCGGTGGTGAACACGCAGTAGCTGCCCATACCCCAGCCCTCGTGTGTGGTGACGTTGTTGCCCACCTTGTACGCGGCGTAGCCGACGATGCCGTCGTGCGTCCAGGCGGCGGCCGACGGCGGGTCGTACGGCAGCTCGTTCTGGAAGAAGATCGTCTTGCCGCCGTTGCCGTTCCAGACCACGTTGTACTTGTTGAAGTGCTCGACGAACAGGCCGTAGGCGAGCACGTTCTGGCCGTTGACGATCAGGCCGTTGTCGGACGGGTTGGAGGTCCAGCCCGCGCCGTCGCCGTGGTCGGCGCGCCACGCCCAGATGTGGTCGATGATCGTGTTGTTGTTGTTCACGATCAGGGCCGCGCTGGCCTTGGCGGCACCCGCACCACCGACGCGGAGGAACACGTCGGAGATCAGGTTCGGGGCGCCGGCGTGGTTGCCGGAGGCGCCGTTCGGGCCGACCTGCAGCAGCGCCGGGGAGTTCGTCGGGCCCGCGTCGAAGAGCAGGCTGGCGATCTTCACGCCGTCGACGTCGCCGACGGCCATCGGCAGGGCGCCGTTGTCCGCGACGATCGTGGCGTACCCGAGGCCGAGGACCACGGTGTTGGCGCGGTTGATGTTGACGGTGCTGTTGAGGTGGTACACGCCGGGGGTGAAGAGCAGGTTGAGGCCCTGCGCGACGGCGGCGTTGAGGGTCGCGGCCGAGACGCCCGGCTTCGCGACGTAGAACTGGTTGATCGACAGCGAGGAGCCCGGGGTCTGGCCGTTGATCCAGGTGGCGCCGCTGCTGTTGGTGCGCAGCGACGGCACGAACACCCGGTAGGCGCCGGACGCGTCGGTGTACAGGTACGGCTTCTCCTGCGTGATCGGGCTCGTCGGCAGGGTGGTGTACGGCGGGTTCGGGAAGCTGTTGGCCGGTGCGCCCTGCACGCCGGAGAACACCATGTTCCAGACCGAGCCGTTCCAGCTGCCGATCGTGCTGTCACGGGTGAACCACTGCTGCTGCGAGCAGGGGTTGATGTTGCCGCTGACGCGGGAGTCGGCGATGTAGCCGCCGGAGGCCCAGCCGCAGTTCGGCGACGCGAGGGTCATGCCGCCGTGCACGTCGATGCGGCGGAACGGCGCGGCCTGCGCGACGGCCCAGCGGTCGACACCGGAGACCGGGTAGACGGAGAAGTTCTCCGCCGAGCGCCAGAAGTTCTGCGTCGCGTTGCCCTGGAACCAGCCGGCGTCGACGGTCACGTCACCGTGGATCTGGACGTCCTGCGGGTTCTGGCCGAGGCCGTTGATCGAGGTGTAGAACCCGATCTGGGCGTTGAGGCCGCTGTACGAGCCGGGCTTGAACAGGAACTGGATGCGCCCGGGACCGAACTGCGCGGTCTCCTGCTGGGTGAAGATCTGGTCGAGCTTCGTCTGGATCGACGCGCTGGACATCGACGGGTCGAAGACGATGACGTTGGAGCCGAGGTCGCCGCCGCCCTGGATCGGGCCGGTGGACGTCGACGGGGTGACCGACGCGGACGGCGACGTCGACGGGGTGGTCGAGGTCGAGGTCGAGCCCGTGGGGCCGGTGCCGGTGCGGACGATGAACTCCCACAGCGAGTAGCCGTAGCCGGTGCCGCGGGCGGTGCCGTAGACCCGCACGTAGCGGCCGGAGCCGGCCACGTCGAGGGTCTGCACGCCGCCGGTGCCGCCGGTCACGGTCTTGATCGTGGTGAAGTTGGTGCCGTCGGCGGACGTCTGGATCTGGAAGTCCTTGCCGTAGGCGGCTTCCCAGTTCAGCGTCACCTGGCAGATCGACTGGGTCGAGCCCAGGTCGACGCGCAGCCACTGCGGGTCGGCGAACAGGCTCGACCAGCGGGTGCCGGCGTTGCCGTCGACCGCGGCGCCGGCGGCGTTGGCGCCCGCGTTCTCCGCCGACGAAGCGGTGGCCGGCTTGCCCTGCGCGGCGTTGACGGCCGTGTTGCAGGTGCCGGGGTTGGTGGTGCCGCCGTAGGAGCCGTAGACCTGGAACTCCCACAGGGAGTAGCCGTAGCCGGTCGCGCGGGCCGTGCCGTACATCCGCACGTACCGGCCGGAACCGGTGACGTCGTAGGTCTGCGCGCCGCCGGTCGCCCCGGTCACCGACTTGATGTCGGTCCAGGTGTTGCCGTCCGGGGACGTCTGCAGCTTGAACGCCGTCGCGTACGCGGCCTCCCAGTACAGCTTGATCTGCGAGATCGTCGCGGTCTGGCCGAGGTCGACGCGCAGCCACTGCGGGTCGGAGGCGGCCGAGGACCAGCGGGTGGCCGTCGTGTTGCCGTCGAACGCGGCCGAGGCGGGCGTGCCACCGTTCTCGTCCGACGAGGACAGCGCGGTCTTGCCTTGTGAGAGGAGGGTGTCGGCGGCGGACGCCGAGAAGGTCGTGGTCACCGCATACGTGGCCACCATCAGGATGGCGGCGACGGATGCGAAGATCAGATTTCGGCGGCGGCGGTGCGCCGGTCGTGCGGCGGTCAGCATCAATTGCTCCCGGTTTCAGGGCGGGCGGCAGCCGGTAGCGCCACCGTAGGGGTACGGTGGTGCTCGGTCCGGCCATCCGGGGTGTGTGACTCCGCGGCCAAAGGCGGGCGGCCCGGAGTCTGGGGTGGGAGAGCGCTCTCCAAGAACGAGGGTTGTCCGATCGGGGCGCCCTGTCAAGAGCGGGCCCACACTTATTCTTCGATCCGTAGGAAGCTCGCCGCGACCACTACAGGAGAGCGCTCTCTCTGAGACTGTGGGTGACCAGCGCTTTAGCGGCTCGACAGCCGCAGATCGGAGAACGCGGACAGCGCCGGGCCCGAGCCGAGCGCGAACCCGAGATCCCGCAGCCGCGACACCTGCCCGGGGTCGCGGACCCCGCTGACGACCGTCTCTACGCCGGTGGCCGCGACGAGCCGCGCCACGGCGTCGACCAGTGCCTCCCGGCGGGGGTCCTCGCCGTCGACCGGAAACAGCGCCGCGTCCAGTACCAGCCGCGTGAACGGCAACGCGACCAGCAGGTCGAGCCGCGCGTGCGCGGTGCCGGTGTGGTCCAGGGCGAGCCCGACGCCGAGCCCCCGCAGCTCCTGCAGCGCCGCGCGGACGGTGGTGTCCTCGGCGGCGAGGCCGGTCGGCACGGCGAGGGTCAAGCAGCCGGGCGCGACGCCGGCCTCGGCGAGAATCCCGGCGACGTCGTGCGGGAAGCCCGGGGCGAGCAGCGCCGAGCGGCTCAGGTCGACGGTGAACGAACGCCCGGGCGGCGTCACCCGGCACGCCTCGGCCAGGGACCAGCGCACCAGCGGCACCGACAGGTCCGCTACGTCGACGGAGGGCCACCGGGCCCGCAGGCACCGTTCGACCTCGGCGCCGTCGGCGAGGCGGGCGATGGGTTCGCCGGTGAGCTCGACCCGGCCGGCGCTGATCGCGGCGCGCAGTTCGTCGGCGCGCTGGGCAGGTGTCGCGAGCAGCCCGGCGAGGTCGGGTGTGTACCGGGCGTGGCGGCCCTTGCCGCGCTGCTTCGCCGCGTACATGGCGATGTCGGCGTGCCGCAGCAGCGACTGCGGGTCGTCGTCGGCGAGCCGCTCCGCCACGCCGACGCTGGCGTTGACGGTCAGCAGGTGCCCGTGGGTCGTGACGGGGTTGGCGAGTTCGGCGAGGATCCGCTCGGCGACGTCACCGGCGACGTGGTCGTCGGCGCCCGGCAGCAGCACCGCGAACTCGTCGCCGCCGAGCCGGGCGACGAGGTCGTCGGGGCGGACCGCGGCCTGCAGCCGGCGGCCGACCTCGACGAGCAGGCCGTCGCCGACGTGGTGGCCGAGGGTGTCGTTGACGGTTTTGAAGTCGTCGAGGTCGACGAGGATCGCCGCGCCGTGGAACGCCTCGTCCAGGGTGTCGTTGAACAGCGTCCGGTTGGGCAGGCCGGTGAGCGCGTCGTGGGTGGCCTGTTCGTGCAGCAGCCGCTGGTGGTCGCGGACGGTGCCGAGCAGCGCGTCGTTGTCGCGGAACGCGAGCAGCTGCCGCAGCACGACGGCGATGGTCGCGGCGACCGCGCCGGCCAGGATGGGCACGTCCCCGACGTCGGCGATGTGCAGCAGGAAGACGGCGCCGACCGCGAAGTACGGCAGGATGCTGTACGGGCGGCGGCGCCGTTTCGGCACGACGGCCACCGGCCGGGTCCGGTGCAGCTGCACGACCCCGGCGAGGCCGACCATCGCGCCCTCGAGGGTGGTGATGACGTCGGAGACCCCGGCCAGGCGCGGGTTCTGCAGCACCGGCACGAGCGCCGAGCCGACGGCGCCGAGCACGACCACGCCGGCCAGGGACTGCAGCGCGAGCATGTCGACGGCGTCGGTGCCGACGAGGATGAGTTTGACCACGGCGAGGACCGCGAGCAGGCACAGCAGGCTCAGTACCAGCAGGCCCAGGGCCCGGGGCAGGTCGGCGCGGGCGGCGGTGATCGGTTCGAGCACGAACTTCCACAGGAACGTCGCGGAGCACACGAGGACCGTGGCGGCGTCCAGCCCGAGCCGTAGCCAGTCGCCGCGGCTGCGTCGGCGGGTCGGCAGCCGCAGCAGCCCCCACAGCACCAGCAGCAGCGCGACGCTGAGCAGCAGCACGGCGCCGGTGAGCACGGGTCCGGATTTGCGCCCGCCGAGGCTCGCCTCGGTGAGGGGTTTCGTGGCCGGGGCGATGAGCAGCGCGGCGATCCCCATCAGCCGCCAGAAGCGGCGCCCGGCGGGTGCGAGCCTGGCGAGGCGGGACGCCTGGAACAGAAACCAGGAGGCGACGGCGAGGGAGAGCGCGCCGGGCAGCCAGCCGAGGATCGTCGCGCCGTCGAACCCGGCGGCGCGGGTCCCGGCCCAGCCGACCGCGACGGCGATGAGCGGGGCGTAGAGCAGCAGCAGCCGACGGGCACCGTCGGCCAGCGAGCGAGGGTGCCGCTCCGGCTCGTCCAACGCCTGACCTCACCGCCTCGTCGTGTGCCGGTGGATTTCCGGCCGACGTCTTGTTCGGCCGATGTGGTGCCGAGCTGAGCGGTATCGCGTGCGGACAGGGTAGCGCTCGGTCACCACTCACGTCGACGCTCACGCTGCCGATGTAGGGGCATGAGTCTGCTCCGGCGGGTACGGCGCCTGGCGCCGCCGAAGCCGCTCGGCGGCCGGATCCGGTGGCTGTTCGTGATCTTCGGGGTGTTCAACCTTGTCACGGTCCTGCCGCGGGTGTTGAGCCGCGCCGACGAGCCGGTCGCGTCGCGGTTCGCCGCTGCCGTGGCCGCGGCCGCGCTCGCCGGGTGGTGGTTGTGGCGGTACCGCCGGGGCACGTTTCCCGCCTGGATGATCCCGTTCGAGGGGCTGGCCCTGCTCGCGATCGGTCTCGGCATGCGCAGCTGGGTCGCCACGCTGGGCCTGTTGTTCGTGTTCGTGTCGTTCCGTGGCCTGTACGGCACGTGGCGGCATGTCCTCGTGTTCACCGTCGTCGTGTTCGCGGCCGCGGTCACCGGGGTCGCGGTGACGGAGCCTTCGTCGGTGGTGGAGTTCCTGCAGCAGGCGCCGGGTGTGCCGCCGCTTGCGTTGTTCACGGCGGCGGTCGCGGAGTCGACCCGCCGCCAGGAGCGGGCCGCGGCCCGGGAGCGGGTGTTCGCCCGGCTCGGTTCGACGCTCGCCACGACGTCGGACCGGGAGACGATCCTGCGGCACTGCGCGGAGGCGGCGACGGAGCTGCTCGACGGGGTCCCGGGTGCGTGGGCCGCGACCGTGTCCGACGATCTTGTCGTGACCGCGGCCGGTCCGGTCCCGGTGGAGCTGCTCGCCGGTCCGGTCGCGGCCGCGGCGGAGGGCGACGGCGGCGTCCGGTTGCCGCTGCGCTCCGACAAGCAGCATTTCGGTGATCTTCTCGCCGGTTGTGCCTCGGGCCGGGTCCCGGCGGAGGTGGGTCCGTCGCTGGAGACGCTGGCCGCGCAGACGTCGCTCGGCCTGGTCAACGCCGAGCACGCCGCGGACCTGCATTATCAGGCGTTCCATGACAATCTCACGGGTCTGGCCAACCGTTCGCTGCTGCGCGAGCACCTGCTGCACGCGCTCACCCGCGCCCGCCGGGGCAGCCCGCTCGCGGTGCTGCTCATCGACCTCGACGGTTTCAAGCAGGTCAACGACACCTTCGGTCATGCCGCCGGCGATCAGCTGCTTGCCGCGGTGGCGCAGCGGCTCCGGGACGGTGTCCGCGGCGCGGACACCGCGGCCCGGCTCGGTGGTGACGAGTTCGCGGTCGTCCTGGACGGTATGGACGCCGCTGAGGACGCGGCCGTCGTCGCCGGCCGGCTCCTCGCCGCCGTCCAGGCCCGGGTCCGGGTCGCCGGGACCGAGTTGACGCCGCACGCCAGTGTCGGTGTCGCCTGCTGGCACGGTCAGGCCGGGATCGACGAGCTGCTGCATGACGCCGATACGGCGATGTACGCGGCGAAGTCCGCCGGGAAGGGCCGGGTCGCTCAGGTCGACGCCGCGGGCGTGGTGCGGTTGTTCGCCCCGCCGCAGGTTGCGGCGGTGGTTGTCAGCTCTGGTTGAGATAGGTGAGGACGGCCCGGACCCGCCGGTTGGCGTCGTCGGCGGGTGGCAGGTCGAGTTTGGCGAAGATGCTGGTGATGTGTTTTTCCACGGAGACGGGCGCGAGGACGAGCGCGGCGCAGATCGCGGAGTTGGACAGGCCTTGCGCCATGAGCCCGAGGACTTCCCGTTCGCGGGGGGTGAGTGCGTCGATGCCGTGGTTGCGGCCGCTGCGGGCGAACAGTTGCCGGATGACTTCGGGGTCCATGGCGGTGCCGCCGGCGGCGACGCGTTCGACGGCGTCGAGGAAGTCGTCGAGGGCGGTGACGCGGTCTTTGAGCAGGTAGCCGACGCCGCCTCGGCCGTCGGCGAGCAGTTCGGCGGCGTATGCGCGTTCGACGTACTGGGAGACGATGAGGACGGGCGCGGTGGGGTTGCCGGCGCGCAGATGCAGTGCGGCGCGGAGGCCTTCGTCGCGGAAGCCGGGTGGTAGCCGCACGTCGATGATGCACAGGTCGGGTTGGTGTTCGGCGGCGGCGTCCAGGAGCGCTGGGGCGGTGTCGACGGCGGCGACGACGGTGTGTCCGGTGTCGGTGAGGAGCCGGGTCATGCCTTCGCGGAGCAGGAGCAGGTCTTCGGCGATCACGATGCGCATGGGAACTCCGCTTGCAGGGTGGTTGGGCCGCCGGGTGGGCTGGTGATGCTGAGTTCGCCGTCGAGGGCTTCGACGCGGCGGCGGAGCCCGTCGAGGCCGGATCCCGCGGGGTCGGCGCCGCCGCGGCCGTTGTCGGTGACGGTCACGGTGACGGCGGTGCTGGCGGTGGCGGTGGTGCTGCTGGTGGTGGTGGTGATGGCGACGACGCAGGTAGTGGCGTCGGCGTGTTTGGCGGCGTTGGTGAGGCCTTCGGCGACGACGAAGTATGCGGCGGATTCGACGGCCGCTGGGTGTCGGGTGGTGGGGTCGCCGTGGATTTCGACGGTGAGGGGGCTGTCTCCGGCGAGGGCGGCGAGGGCGGCGTGCAGTCCCCGGTCGCCGAGGATCGGCGGGTGGATGCCTCGCACCAGCCGGCGGAGTTCGGTGAGGGCGTCGTCGAGTTGCCGCCGCGCAAGTTCGACGTCCGCGGCCGCGGCGCTGCTGGTGTCCGCGGCGGCGCCGCTGTTGCTGTTGGTGTCCGCGGCCGTTCGGTCGCCGTTGGTGTCCACGGCCGTTCGGTCGCCCCGGTGCGCTGTGTCGACGGCGCCGCCGGCGGTGCTGCCGCCCGCAGGGCTGCGGAGTTTTCGGGCGGCCAGGGCGAGGGTCATGCCGGCGGCGACGATGCGGGCTTGGGCGCCGTCGTGGAGGTCGCGTTCGATGCGGCGGAGTTCGGCGGCTTGGGCGTCGACGACGCGCCGGCGGGTTTCGGTGAGGCGGGTGGTTTCGTCGACGAGTCGCCGGTGGGTTCCGGGTGCGAGCAGTGTCTGGGCGAGGCGGGCTTGGGTTTGGGCGAGGTGCCGGAGGGTCCAGGTGATGGCGGGGAGGAGGAGCAGTCCGATGGGGACGAGGGCGAGCCGGCCGGTGGTGGTGGTCATGAGCGGGTCGGCGGGGAATGGTGCTCGCGGGTTCGGCACGGCCCAGAGCCAGAGGGGGGCGGCGATGGCGCCGAGGTCGACGGCGGTGATGACGGCCGCGGCGATGCCGGTGGCGAGTCCGATGGGGAACAGGGTGGTGAGCCAGGCGAGGTCGCGCCAGGTGGCGGGTTGGGCGGCGACGGCGGTGACGCGGCGTCTGATGGTGTCGCCGGTGATGGGCACGTATGGCGTTTCGATGGGGGTGCCGAGTTGCCAGCCGGCCCGGTGTCGTTCGAGGCCGGCGAGGCGCCGGGTCACCCAGCTGGCGGCGAGGAAGACCGGGCCGCCGAGCTGGGTGATGGACAGGACGGCGACGATGACGGTGGCGGTGAGGCTCCACAGGAGTCCGGCGATCCCGGCGATGATGCCGGTGAGCAGGTAGGCCAGGGCTCGTAGTGTCGCTTGCAGCACTTTCTGGATGCTACCGGCGCCACGGCCCACCAAGATCGCCGCCCGCACCGCCGCTGTCCGCACCGCCGCTGTCCGCACTGGTCGTCGGCCTTCACTGGTCGTCGGTGAGGGCCGGCAGGTCCCGGCGGCGCAGCAGCACCCGGGCCGGGAGGACGCCGGCGAGCAGGCCGAGCGCGGCGACGCCGAGGGCCATCGCCGCGTAGGTGGCCGGGTCGACGATCACCCGGAACGCGCCGTCCTGGGCGACGCTGAACGTGCCGACGACGATCCCGGTGACGAGCGCGCCGAGGGCGAGCCCGACGGTGACGGCGATGAGCGCTTCCCGGGCGGCGAGCCGGTGCAGCTGCCCGGTGGTGGCGCCGGCGAGCCGCAGGCCGGCGAATTCGCGGCGCCGGCCGGCGGTGGCGATCGCGAACGTGTTGAGGATGGCGATCGCGGTGAACCCGAGCGACACGGCGACCATGAGTTCCCAGGCGCCCTGCTGGTCCTGCGCGTCGCCGGCCGCGGCCGCGCCGGTCGTGGGGGTGACGAGGACGCCGGGCACGGCGGCGCGGATCCGTTCGGCGGTGCCGTCGTCGTACCGCACGGCGATGCCTCGCACGAGGCCGCGCGGGTCGTGGGCGGCGACGAGGGTGGCGGGCAGGACCGCGTCGCCGAAGCCGCGGGACCGTTCGTAGATGCCGGTGAGGCGCAGCCGGACGCGGTGGCCGTCGGCGAGCCAGAGGTCGACGTCCTGCCCGACGCTCCAGTGGTACAGCCCGGCGAGGTACCGGCTGGCGGCGAAGCCGCCCCCCGCACCGACGACGCCGGCGTCTCCGGCGCTGAAGCCCAGGTCGAGCGCGGTCTGCGAGCCGGTGGTGAGCAGCCCCTGCGCGGGGTGGTCCTCGGGCTTGCCGCCGGCGACGACCACGACCCGGGTCGGCAGGTTCGCCGTGGCGCCGGTGACGCCGCCGACCGCCATGACCGTCGCGGCGGTGGTGAGGGAGAGTCCTTGCGGCGCGGTCACCTGGGCGGTGGCCGGTGCGGTCCGGGCGGCCTGCTCGGCGGCGGTGACGTCGGTGAGCATCCGGCTGTTGAGCAGCATCGTGGCGTTGATCGCGAACATCAGCACGAGCGGCACGGCGACGGCCGCGACGCGGCGTGGTTCGGCCCTGCTGACCTGCCCCGCGAGCCGCCCGACCGGGCCGGTGCCGGGCAGGCGCGACACGACGGCGATGAGGGGACGCACGGCGTACGGGCCGAGCGCGGTGACGGCGCACAGCAGCAGCGCGCAGGACACGAAGCTCATGCCCATCCCGAACGGCCCGCCGAGCGGCACGAACGTGAGCACGGCGATAGCGCCACCGGCCGTCACGACGGCGGCCAGGACCCTGGTGAACCAGCCGCCGGCGGGTTGGACGGCGGTCTCGGTGAGCGCCTGCGTCGGTGCGATGCGGGCCGCGCGGCGCCCGGCGATGCGGGCCGCGGCGGCGGTGACCAGCAGCCCGGCCGCCGCGGCGGCGATGAGGACCAGGGCGTTGACCTGGACGGTGAACTGCGGTGGGACGGCGCCGAGCCGGCGGAACCGGGCCGCGACGGCCTCGGCGATCACGATGCCGAGCGGCGCGCCGGGAATCGCCGCGGACCCGGCGAGCAGCAGGCTCTCCACGGTCAGCAGGCGGCGCAGCTGCCCGGGGGTGGCGCCGGCGGTCCGCAGCAGGGCGAGCTCCCGCAGCCGCTGCCGGACGCCGAGGGTGACGGTGCCGGTGAGCACGAACACGGCGGCGAACGCGGTGATGCCGATGAGGAACCCGAAGATCGAGATCGGCGCGATGTAGTTCGGCAGCGCGCCCGGCAGGTCGGCACGGACCCGTTCGTCGCCGGTGAGGACCGTGACCGCGCCGGTGAGGGTGCCCCCGCCAGCGGTGCTGCCGGCGGCCGGGACGGCACCGGCGACGACCTGTTCGACGGCGGCGCGTAGGTCGCCGGCGCCGGGCGCGGCGAGGATCCCGATCGCCGTGGGCCCGTCCAGGCCTGACAGCGCGGCGGCGGCGTCGTCGGCGACGAACAGCGCCCCCTGCGCGGCCAGCCCGTCGCGGCCGGCGGGGGCGGCGATCCCGGAGATGCGCAGGGTCCGCACGCCGGTGCGGCTGGTGACGGCGACCTCGGCGCCGGTGGTGAGCCCGGCGCGGCCGGCGAGGTCCGCGTCGAGGACCGCCTCACCAACGCCCGGCGGGTTCCCGGTGCGCAGGGTGTACGGGGTGAGCGCCGCCGACGCCCAGCCGTGGCCGACGACGGGGGCGCCGTCGGCGCCGCGCAGCGGACGGCCGGCCGCGGTCACCTCGAGGGGGAACGCGAGGTCCGGCACCACCGACGCGACGCCCGGCAGGCCCGCGAGCCGGGCGGCGAGGTCGGCGGGCAGGGTGCCGGCGCCGGTGAGCCGTTCCGTCTTGACCTTCCGTTTGACCTTGTCCTTGTCCTTCTTCCGTTTGTGGGTGACGGTCTCGACGGTGACGGCCCGCTCGCCGGAGACGACGACCGCGGCGGCGGCGAACCGGTCCGCCGGTGGCCGTGCCGTGAGGACCGACGCGAGCAGCAGCCCGCCGCTGGACAGCAGCGCGACGGCGAGCAGCGCGGCGAGGAACGTGCCGGCGTACGCGCCGCGGTGCCGGCGCAGGGTGCCGAGGGCGAGGCGGATCATCGGGCGCTCACCGCCGCCATGCGCGCCGCGACGCGGTCCGCGGTCGGGTCGGCCAGCTCGCCGGCGACGTGACCGTCGGCGAGGAAGACGACCCGGTCCGCCCACGCGGCGGCGGCCGGGTCGTGGGTCACCATGACGATGGTGGCGCCGAGCCCGTCGACCGCCTCCCGCAGCAGGGCCAGGACCTCCCGGCCGGTGGCCAGGTCCAGGGCACCGGTCGGCTCGTCGGCGAAGATGACCTCGGGACGGCCGGCGAGGGCCCGGGCGAGGGCGACCCGCTGGCGTTGCCCACCGGACAGTTGGGCCGGCCGGTCGTCTTCACGCCCCGCCAGCCCGACCCGTCGGATGACGTCCTTCGCCCAGCCACGATCTGGTCGTACACCTGCCAACCGCTGCGGCAGGAGCACGTTGTGCCACACGGAGAGGGAGTCCATCAGGTGTAGCTCTGGAAGACGAAGCCGACCCGTTTGCGCCGGACCTGGGTCAGCCGCGGCTCCCGCAGCGCGCCGATCTCCTGACCGGCGAGCCTGACCTGTCCGCTGTCGGGCCGGTCGAGGCCGGCGGCGCAGTGCAGCAGGGTCGACTTGCCCGATCCCGACGGTCCCATCACCGCGCAGAACGATCCGGCCGCGAACGCCACCGACACCCCGTCCAGGGCGCGGGCGCCGCCTCCGCCGGGATAGGTCTTCGTCACGTCGAGCACCTCGACGACCGCGTCGTTTCTCATGAGGTCGAGCCTGTCCGAGGCGGCGCCGCGGCAACACACGGCGGACCTTGCTCCTGCGTGGTGGGGAAACCCCTACCCCTGGACGCGCCGCGAGCTTCACGCATTGACCAATGTCATGGTCGGGACGACACTGGCGGGACCAGGTGACAACGATGTCACCATCCGGCCGCCACCGGGAGGGTCCATGAACCACCACGTCCCCCATCCACGCCGTCTCCTGCTCGCCGCCGCCGCGTTCGCGCTGGCCGTGGCGGGTCTGAGCGCACCGTCCGCCGTCGCCGCCTCCTCGGCCGCGGCCGTGCCCGCCGACGACCCCGCACGGGGTCTCGTCTACGGCGGGTTCAAGCCCGGCGCCGGCCGCTGCGCCGGCCTCCTCGAGGTCAAGGCCGTCCCCGGCGCCTGCACACACGGGCCCGACGCGCCGTTCCCCGGCCTCGACGTGACGAAGCCGGTGCCGCCGCTGACGGGGCTCGCCGTCAACCCGCTCAGCGTCGTCTGCGACGGCGACGGGCAGTCCGGCAACCGCGTCCAGGTCCTGTACGTGCGCGGCTCCGGCAACGCCGACCGGTACAACCAGTACCTGGCCTCGATCCGTACCTGGTCCTCCGCGGTCGACGACATCTACAGCGCCTCGGCCGCGCAGACCGGCGGCACCCGGCACATCCGGTTCGTCACCGACAGCGGCTGCAACATCGCGGTGTCGAACGTGGCGATCGCCAACAGCGCCCTGAGCGACTTCGGCAACTCCGTCAACGCGATCAAGGCGCTCGGCTACAACCGCACCGACCGCAAGTACCTGATGTACGTCGACGCGACCGCGCTGTGCGGCGTCGCGTACGTGACGCTGGACGACCAGCCGGGGCAGAACAACGCCAACAACTCCGGCGCGTCCTTCAGCCGGGTCGACTCCGGCTGCTGGTCGGCGGGCCCGGCCGCACACGAGCTCACCCACGCCATGGGCGCGGTGATGAGCTCGTCGCCGAACCACACGGCGTACGGCCACTGCACCGACGACTACGACATCATGTGCTACAACGACGGGCCGGGCACGGTGCTGCGGATCGTCTGCGCCGACCAGGCCCAGGACAACCGCCTGGACTGCAACAAGAACGACTACTTCAACACCAACCCGCCGGCCGGCTCGTACCTGGCGACACACTGGAACACCGCCAACAACCGCTTCCTGATCGCCAGCGGAGGCGGCGGGGGCGGGGCCACCGGCGCGCTCACGATGATCGGTGTCGGCAAGTGCGTCGACGTCAACGCGGGCGCCACCGCCAACGGCACCAAGGTCCAGATCTGGTCCTGCAACGGCACCACTGCCCAGCGGTGGAACCTGCCCGGCGACGGCACCGTCCGCGCGCTCGGCAAGTGCCTGGACGTCACCTCCAGCGGCACGGCCAACTCGACCAAGCTGCAGCTGTGGGACTGCAACGGCACGGGCGCGCAGCAGTGGACCTACGTGGCCGCGAGCCAGGCGTTGCGCAACCCGCAGTCCGGCCGTTGCCTGGACGACCCCGCGGGCAGCACCACCGACGGCACCCAGCTGACGATCTGGGACTGCAACGGCACCAACGCGCAGCGGGTCACGCTGCCGTAGTCACCGGCGCCGGGGCGGCGGTCACGCCGCCGTGGCGGACTTGCCGGGGCGGCGGGGGTCACGCTGCCGTAGTGGATGGGCCGGGGCGGCGGTCACGCCGCCGTGGCCGATTCGCCGGGGCGGCGGGTGACCGCCGCCCCGGCACTTGAGCGGGGGACCCGCCGGGAATGTTTCCCCCCTCCCGGCGGGTCGTCACTCGGACCCCCCTCGGCCCTTGTCGATGTACTGACGGACAGGAACCGCGCTCAGCCGGAGTGCGGGCAGGTGTCGCGGTACTCCTGGATCGCGGAGCCCGACGGCTTCGGGCACAGGAACTGCTCGTAGCGGGTGTCGTTGTCGATGAACCGCTTGAGCCACGAGATGCTGTACTTCGCGACCGTCACGTTGCTGGACGTGGGCGCCGAGTGCGAGGCGTTGTTCAGCTCCAGGTACGCCTTGTCGAGGCTGGCCGGCAGGCTGGTGTAGAACGGCTCGGCGTGCGAGGCGACGGGCGCGACACTGTCGTTCTCGGCGCCGATGATGAGGGTCGGCACGCTCACCGACGACCAGGTCTTGGTGGTGTTCCACGGGGTGAGCGGGATCGCCGCCTGCAGGGCCGGCCGGGTGCTCGCGGCGGCGAGGCTGCCACCGCCGCCCATCGAGTGCCCCATGACGCCGAGCCGGGTCGCGTCGATGCGGGTGCGCACCGAGCTGCTGGCGGTCAGGTAGTCCAGGGCGGCCAGGAGCTGCCGGCCGCGGCTGGCCGGCTGGTCCAGCGTGGACAGGGTGTCGATGGTGATGATGACGAAGCCCTGCGAGGCGAGCCGTGGACCGAGCCACGCGACGCTGGACTGTGACGCGGTATAGCCGGGCGAGATTGCGACGGCGCCGAAGGTACCGGCCGTGGTGCTGGTCGGGTAGTAGATGGTGCCGCCCCCGAAGCCGGTGACGCTGCCGCGGGCGACGGTGACCTGCGCGACGGCGAACGAGCCGCGGGTGGCCTCGATCGAGGCGACCGTCGGCGCGGGTCCGCGCTCGTACGGGTTGGCGGCGAGCGCGGGGGTGACCTGGCCGCCGACCGTCACGGCGAGAACCGTGACAGCGAGCAGGATCAGCCGTTTGAGGTGGGGCATGGCGGGCTCCCTCACATTGGCATCGGTGAATGCCAGGCAAGTCTGAAGCCGAGTTCCTACCGACGGGTAATCCCGCGGCGGACCGTCGCCCGATGCTATGACACCGCCGCCAGTCCGTGAAAACCCCTTATGAAAGCGCATTCCTGCGTCTGGAGACCTTGCGCGGGGCTGCAAAGGTTTGCAAAGCTCGATGGATGAGCTCCCGCCGATTTCTCCTCACCGCCGTGCTGTGCGCGGCCGCCGGCACCGCCGCCGCCACCGGGACCGCCGTCCTGCCCGCCGCCGCCTGGCCGGGCCCGTACGTGACCGTCGCCGCCGACGGCTCGGGCGACTTCACCAGCGTCCAGGCCGCCGTCGACGCCGTGCCGTCGGGCAACCCCGGCCCGTTCACCATCAAGCTCAAGCCCGGCGTCTACCGCGGGCAGGTGATCATCCCCGCGGACAAGCCGCACATCGTGCTGCGCGGCCAGGGCGCCGACCCCACCCAGGTCGTGATCACCGACAACCGCGCCAACGGCACCCCGAAGCCCGAGGGCGGCACCTGGGGCACGTCCGGCAGCGCGTCGGTCACCATCTCCGGCGACGACTTCTACGCCCGCAACCTGACCTTCGCCAACGACTTCGACGAGGCCGCCCACCCCGAGATCACCTCGAAGCAGGCGGTCGCCGTGCTCACCCGGGCCGACCAGCTCGTCTTCGACAACGTCCGGTTCCTCGGCAACCAGGACACCCTGTACGTGAACAGCCCGGACGCCGCGACCGTCAGCCGCGTCTACTTCCGCAAGTGCTACGTCGAGGGCGACGTGGACTTCATCTTCGGCCGCGCCACGGCCGTCTTCGACCGCTGCGAGATCCGCTCACTCAACCGCGGGTCAGCCACCAACAACGGCTACGTGACCGCGGCGAGCACCTCGATCGCCAACCCCTACGGCTTCCTCATCGTCGGCAGCAAGCTGACCAGCGACGCACCCGCCGGCACGGTCTTCCTCGGCCGCCCCTGGCACCCGAGCAACGACCCGAACGCGATCGCGCAGACGGTGATCCGCGACTCGACGATCGGCGCCCACATCGGCGCCGCGCCGTGGACCGACTTCGGCACCTGGTCGTGGCGGGACGCCCGGTACGGCGAGTTCCACAACCGTGGCCCCGGCGCGGCGGTCACCGCCGACCGGCCCCAGCTGACCGCGGACCAGGCGGCCGGCGCCACCATCGACGCGTACCTCACCGGCTGGCACCCGCAGCGGTGACCGGCACCCGCGACGCTGAGCGGAGACGGCCCCTCACCGGCCGACATCCGCGACGCTGAGCGCTGAGCGGAGGCAGCACCGCAACGCAGAGCGACACCGCGACGCGGAGGGCGACACGGCAACGCCGAGCGGAGGGCGAAGCGGCACCGCAACACTGAGCGGCACCGGCGACGCTGAGCGGAGGCGGCACATCGGAGAGGCCCGGTGACGGCGACCTGCTGCATAGCACCGTACACCATCCGACCAAATTACCTATCCGCCTCATCACCCACCGTAGTGTCTCGGCGGTCTGGCCTCAGGACCACCGTAGTCTGACTTATGGTCTCAGGTCGCTGGGCCGTCTCGACAGCGTCAGTCAGTGGCGGTGCCGACACTGAGCGCGACGGTCAGCAGCAACAGCCACTCCGGGTCGCGGAGGCGGTCGCCGTACAGCTCGCGTAGCTTCGCCACCCGGTAACGCACGGTCTGCGGATGGACGAAGAGCTCGGCTGCCACCTCTTCCCGCCGGCCCTGGTGCAACAGCCAGCTGCGCAGGGTCTCCACCAGTTTCGCGACGGTGGAGGCCCGCTCGCCGGCCAGCGGCGCCAGGGCCTGCGCCCGCAGGTCGGCCAGGGCCCGGGCGTCGGCGGTGACGACCAGCTCGACCAGGTGCTCCTCGGTGTCCACCGACGCGCCGTCGGGGAACAGCCGTGACACGCGGACGGCCCGGTCGAAGGAGTGCCTGGCCAGGGACCACGCCACCGGTGGGCCGGTGACTGCGCCGTGGCCCGCGACCATCCGCAGCAGGTGGCCGCGGGCCACGCCGTGGGCGTCGGGCACCAGCAGCACCGACGTGTCGCGCAGGTGCTCGACGGTGGTCTGCAGCGTCCGCGGGTCGAGCAGGTCGAGGACGGGCCGGGCGGCCCGGTCGGGGAGCAGGACCGCGGTGAACGTCTGCGGCGTGGCCCAGTCGGCGACCTCGGCGGCGACCGCGGCCGCGGCGACGGCCTGGGCGGGCTCGCCGGCCAGGAGGCTCTGGGCGAGCCGGTCCAGGGCGCGGCGGCGGGCCCGGCCGGAGGTCGCGAGCTCGTCGGCGTGGCCGGTGACGCTCGCCGCGGACAGCTCGTCGATGTAGGCGAAGGTCAGCTCGGCGAAACGGGCGAGGGCCGGCGCCGCCATCCCGGCGGCGACGGTGACGGCCGCCAGTTCGCGCCAGGCGACCCTGGCGCCGACCCGGTAGGCGGCGAGCAGCGCGTCGAGGCTGCGGCCGGCGCGCGCCTCTCCCCGGCCGAGGGCGTACGCGCCCTCCAGGGACGATGCCAGGGGTGAGGGGCCGGCCTTGCGTGAGGCAAGGTTGAGGAAGCCGCCGAGCGCGGCGCGGACGGCAAGCTCGATCTTGGTGCCCATCTCGCCGGTGAGGGCGCCGGCATAGGCTGGCACCTCGACGACGATCGCGGCGACCGCGTGGCCGGCGACGTCCGGCAGGGCGTGGCGCAGCGACTCGGCGGCGCCGGCGGTGAGGCGGAAGGCGTCCAGCGCGCTTGTTTTGTCTTCAGCGAACAAGAATCACGCCTCGATTCACGCGGCCCGGTCATGATTTTATGCTCCAGACTCCATCATGCTGGATGTATGCCCGCTACCCAAGCCCTCCGCGCCGGTGCCTGGCGGGTCGTCGAGCTCCTGACGACTCCGCTCGTGCCGGCCGACTACCTCGACGTGGTCGCGCCGCTGCGCAACCGTGAGGTGCTGCGGGCCAAGGTCGTGGCGGTCCACCCGGAGACGGACCGGGCGGTCACCCTCACGCTGCGCCCCGGGCGCGGCTGGCGGCGGCACGAGCCCGGGCAGTACCTGCGGCTCGGCGTCGACGTCGACGGGGTCCGGCTGTGGCGGGCGTACTCGCTGACCAGCGCACCCCACCGGCCCGACGGGCTGCTGACCGTGACGGTCACCGCGGTCGACGGCGGCGCCGTCAGCCGGCACCTCATCGAGAAGGCCCGGCCGGGCATGCTCCTCGGCCTCGAGCGCGCCACCGGCGACTTCACCCTGCCGAGCCAGGCGCCCGAGAAGATCCTCTTCGTGACTGCCGGCAGCGGCCTCACCCCCGTGATGGGCATCCTGCGGTCGCACAGCATGAGCGACGTGGTGCTGGTGCACTCCGCGCCCACCGCGCGGGACGTGATCTTCGGCGACGAGCTGCGCGCCCTCGCCCGCGACCGGAAGATCCGCCTGGTCGAGCGGCACACCCGCACCGACGGCCGGCTGTCCCCCGCCGGCCTCCACGAAGCGGTGCCGGACCTCGCGGAGCGGCACACCTGGGCCTGCGGCCCGAACGACATGCTCGACGAGCTCACCGCGTACTGGAGCGACGCCGGCCACACCGACCGGCTGCACGTCGAACGGTTCCGCCCCGCGACCATCACGGGAGCCACCGGCGACGGCGGCACCGTGACGTTCCTGCGCTCCGGCAAAGCGACACAAGCCGGCAGCGGTACCCCGCTGCTGCAGGCCGGGGAGGCCGCCGGGGTCCTGATGCCGTCGGGCTGCCGGATGGGCATCTGTTTCAGCTGCGTGCTCCCCCTGCGTGAGGGTGCCGTGCGCGACCTGCGCGACGGGCGGCTCACCACGGCCACCGAAGGCGACAACGTGCTGGTCCAGACGTGTGTCTCCGCCGCCGCCGGCGACTGCCGGCTCGACGTCTGAGCAGCAAAGGGCTCGTCTGAGCAGCACAAGGCTCGTCAGAGCAGCACAAGGCACGTCTGAGCAGCACAAGGCTCGAAGCCTGAACGCCACCGAAAGGACCCACGTGACCACGCTGCAACGCAAGCCCGTCAACCCGGTCGGCCACCTCACCGCCGAGGACATTGAGGCGATCGGCCGCGAGCTCGACGCCATCCGCGACGAGATCATCGACAGCCGGGGCGAACGCGACGCGGCCTACATCCGGCGGGTCATCAAGGTGCAGCGCTGGCTGGAGCTCGGCAGCCGGGGCGTGCTGCTGTTCTCGATCCTGCCACCCGCGTGGCTGGTCGGGACCGCGGGCCTGTCGGTGGCGAAGATCCTCGAGAACATGGAGATCGGGCACAACGTCATGCACGGCCAGTGGGACTGGATGCGTGACCCGAAGATCCACTCGACGACGTGGGAGTGGGACAACGCCTCACCGTCGGAGCAGTGGAAGCACTCGCACAACGAGCTGCACCACACGTACACCAACGTGATCGGCCGCGACAACGACCTCGGCTACGGCATCATGCGGGTCGACGAGGACCAGCGCTGGCACCCGATCCACCTCGGCCAGCCGGTGTGGAACTTCGTCAACGCGTGCTTTTTCGAATACGGCATCGCCGCCTACGACCTGGAGCTGGGCAGGAACCTCGCGACCAAGAAGCGGCGCAGCAGCCCGCAGTTCAAGGCGCGGGCGAAGCAGGTGCTGCGCAAGATCGGCCGCCAGGTGACGAAGGACTACGTGCTGCACCCGCTGCTGTCGGGCCCGTCGTTCCTGCACACGATCGCGGCCAACGCGACCGCGAACCTGGTCCGGAACCTGTGGACCCACTCCGTCATCATGTGCGGGCACTTCCCGAAGGGTGTCGAGACCTTCGAGCGGTCCTCGATCGTGGGTGAGACCCGCGGCGAGTGGTACCTGCGGCAGATGCTCGGCTCCGCGAACATCTCCGGCAGCCGGCTGATACACATCATGACCGGCAACCTGTCGTTCCAGATCGAGCATCACCTGTTCCCGGACCTGCCGAGCAACCGCTACCAGGAGATCGCCCCGCGGATCCAGGACCTGTTCCAGCGCTACGGGCTGACCTACACCAGCGGCCCGCTGCCCAAGCAGGTCGCCTCGGCGTGGGCGAAGGTCTTCCGCCTCGCGCTGCCCAACCGCCGGACCGCACCCGGGACGCCGCTGCCGGCCCCCGAGCGCGAGCCCGTCGGCGTCGGCTGAATCAGGACAGCTCAGCTCCTGTCATCCGGGCGGCCCTTGCCGATGCGGCGCAGGTAGTGGTCGACGGCGGCCTTGTCGTAGCCGCGCCAGGATGCGGTCGGGAAGCTGACGGCGTTCGCGGCGGCTAGTGCCTCCGCCCGCTTGGCGGGGTCTCCGGACTCCAACGCGGCCGTGGTCTTCGTGACGAAGGCGTCGACCGGCGCCCGGTCGTACCCGCCGAATTTGACCGGAAATTCACTCATGTTCCCAGTCTCCTCCTCCGGGGGTGCCCGCGCCACGATACGGTGCCCCGATGACCCGGCGGATCGAAGAGCTCGACTGGCAGCAGACCCCGATCGGCGAGGTCAGTCTCCGCCGCCGGCGCGAGCCTTCCCTCGGCGTCGAGGTGTACGAGGTGAAGCTCGGCGACGAGTACCTCATGTCCAGCCTCTTCACCGTCGCGGAGATCGAGCTCGCGCGGCTGGGCCTGGCCGGCCTGCCCGAGGGTCCACTCGACGTCGTCGTGGGTGGGCTCGGCCTGGGGTACACCGCGCACGCCGCCCTGCAGGACCCGCGGGTCGAGTCGCTGCTGGTCGTCGACTACCTGGACGCCGTCATCGGCTGGCACCGCAAGGACCTGCTGCCGCTGTCCGCCGCGCTGACCGGTGACCCGCGGTGCCGGCTCGTGCACGGCGACTTCTTCGCCCTCACCGCCGGCGACGACGGCTACGACCCGTCCGCGCCGGGCCGCCGCTTCGACGCGGTCCTGCTCGACATCGACCACTCCCCGCGGCACCTGCTGCACCCCGGCAACGGCGGCTTCTACACCGCTGCCGGGCTGCGCCGCCTCGCCGGGCACCTGCGCCCGGGCGGCGTGTTCGGCCTGTGGTCCAACGACCCGCCGGACGACGGCTTCATCGCCACCCTGGCCGAGGTGTTCGCCGACGCCCGCGCCGAGGTCGTCGCGTTCGACAACCCGCTGCAGCGCCGGCAGTCGACGAACACCGTCTACGTGGCGCGCCTCAACTGAGCGCGCAGGCCGTGCCGTTGAGGGTGAAGGCGGACGGGCGGGCGTTGGTGCCGGTGTAGCCGGCGAGGAAGCCGAAGTTCACCGAGGCGCCGGCGGTGACGGTGCCGTTCCAGGCGGCGTTGGTGGCGCTCACCGCGCCGCCGGTCTGGGTGATGGTCGAACCCCAGGCCTGGTTGACCCGCTGGTCACCGGCGAACGTCCAGCGCAGCGTCCACCCGTTGACGGTGGCGGCGCCGGTGTTGGTGACCGTGACGTCGCCGACGAACCCGCCGCCCCAGTCGTTCGTCGTGTACCGCACCGCGCACGCCGCCCCGCCGCCGGCTGACGCGGACGGCGACCGCGACGCCGACGGCGACACCGACCGGGACGCGGATGGCGACACCGACGCGGACGGCGACACCGACCGCGACGCGGACGGCGAAACGGACGGCGACACGGACCGGGACGCCGACGCGGACACTGACGGGGACCGCGACGCGGAGGAGGACACGGACGCCGACGCCGGCGGGCCCTCCGTCGAGATCGTCACGTCGTCGAGGTACAGGTCGCCGGTCGTGTCCGTGGTCTCCAGGTACACCGACAGCGCCGTCGCCCCGGCCAGGAACAGGTAGTCGCCGGTGAGCCTGGTCCACGTGGTGCTGATCGCCGTGTCGGCGCTGACGTTCTCGTAGCGGGTGGTGGTGTCGTTCTGCCGCTGCATGCTCAGCCGGGCGGTGCCCGTCCCGGACGCCGTGCGCACCCAGGCGGTCACCGTGTACAGCTTCCCGGGGCTGAGCAGGTCCAGGACCGGGCGGGTCGGGCCCTGCCAGGTCGCGGTCCGGCCGGAGGACAGGACACTGCCTGTGCCGCCGTGGTCACCTGCGTCGTGACCTCACTCCCCCGGGAACCCCAGCCGGCCAGGCCGGTCTCGAACGGGTACGCCGCGACGGTCACCAGGCTCGGCACCGCCGGCGGGTCCGGGACGGTCGCGGTGCCGCCGAGCGCCTCGACCACGGCCGTGTACGCCGGCCTGGCCCGCCACTGCTCGTCGAACAGCAGGGCCGCCCCGTAGCCGGGGAAGAACGCCGGGATCCACGAGTCGACCTCGCCGACACCCCACGTGGTCACGCCGGTGCAGCCGGCGACGGCGGCGCACGCGCCGACGACCGCCCGGTAGTCGCTCGCCTGCTGGGTGAGCTCAGCGGTGTCGGCGGGCAGCGGGATCCGCACGTCGAGCTCGGTGATCTCGACCTTCAGGCCGAGCGCGGTGAACCGTTCGATGTTCTGCCGCAGCGTCGACGGGACCTGCCCGACGATCAGGTGCGCCTGCAGCCCGACCCCGTCGATCGGGACGCCGGCCGCCTGCAGCCGCTGCACGAGGTTGTACAGGCCGGTGCTCTTGGCGTTGACGCCCTCGACGTTGTAGTCGTTGATGAACAGTTTCGCGGCCGGGTCGGCGGCGCGGGCCGCGGTGAGCGCGTCGGCGATGTAGGACTCGCCGAGCCGCTGGAGCCACACGGACGAGCGCAGCGTGCCGTCCTCGTTGAACGGCTCGTTCACGACGTCCCACTGGGCCGCGCGGCCGGCGAAGTGCGACGCCTCCGCGGTCACGTGGTCGATGAGCACCTGCCGTTGCGCGGCGGCGGTGCGGTCCGTGCTCACCCACGCCGGCAGCTGGCTGTGCCACACGAGGGTGTGCCCGCGCAGCCGCTTGCCGGTCGCGGCGGCGTAGTCGGCGATGGCGTCGGCGGCGGCGAAGTCGAACTGTCCCTGGGTGGGTTCGGTGGCGTCCCACTTGCCCTCGTTGCCCATCGTCACCGAGTTGAACTGGGTGTCGGCGACCTGCCGCCACTGGCTCGAGGCGAGGTTCCTGACCCCGGCCGCGGTGCCGATGTGGAATCCCCGGGCGGTCGCGACCTGCGCGAGGGTCTGCCCCGCCGCGGCGAACGCGGGCAGCACGGCCGCGACCAGCGCGATGGCGGCGGCGACGACACCCGCGGTCCGGGCGTGGCGGGTCCATGATCGGTGCTTCATGCTGGTCGCTCCCCAGGTCCGTGGATACGGCGGCGCCCACGAGAGCACGCCCGGTTGTCCCGGGACAACCCGCCGCGGCACTGGGCGCAGGTCACCGTGGTGCCGGCGGTGAAAGATGCACGGTCCCGGCCGTGCCATGATCGCCGGGTGAACTGCTACCTGCTGGAGTTCTCGGTCGGTCCGGGCGGTGCCCGGCAGGGCGACGTGCACGCCGCCCGCGACGTCGGCACGCTGCGCGCCGCGTTCGAGCGCCGGTACGACGAGGACGCCGTCGCCTACCTCACCCTGTGGTACGGCGCGGTGCTGCACCTGTGGGTCGTGCGGGACGGCGTCCTCGCCGGCGGGTTCGACCTGCACCCGTTCCTGCGCACCGGCGACGAGCGGCACGACGCGACCGTCACGGCGATCCTCGGCGCCGACCGCGACGGCGAGCCGTGGGAGCTGTTCGACCGGGTCAGCGAGGCCACGGGTTTCGAGTCGCTGGACGCGGTCCGGGTCGTCACCCAGGTCCTGGACCTGCGGGCCCGGGCCGGCACCGACCCGGCCGCCGCGGCGCGGCTGGCGGACCTGGAGGAGGCGGTCGACGCCGAGGACCTGCCGGCAATCCCTGGCCCGCCGTGCGCGTTCACCCTCGACTGGGCCGCGATCGCCGCCGCCGTGCCACCGCTGCATGCACCGGTGCTCCAGCCGGGCGTGCCGTTCGTCCTCACCTGGCCCGACGACGCCGCTCCCCCGGCGGACAGCTACCTGTGGCACGCCGACGCGCTGCGCCTCGGCCTCAACGACATCGAAGGTGGCTACGACGAGTTCGAAGAAGCCTGACCCCGGGGTGAGCGCGGTTCAGCGGCCCAGGTCGGCGAGGGTCGGCGGGTCGGCGCCGCGGCGGGCGCAGGTGACCCCAGCGACCTGGGACGCGAACGCGAGCATGCCGGCCAGGCCCGAGACGTCGACCCCGGCCAGGCGGTCGCGGTTGGCGGCGCCGAGCAGGCCCGCGGCGTGGCAGGCGTGCAGCAGCCCCGCGGTGAACGCGTCGCCGGCGCCGACGGTGTCCACGACCCGGACCGGGACCGGCGACACCGTCACCGCGACCCGGGCGGTGCTGCCCCAGGCGCCGTCCGCGCCGAGGGTCACCACGACCAGCCGGGCGCCGAGCGCGAGCCAGGCCCGGCCGATCTCGTCGTGCCGGCGGCCCGGGTACAGCCAGGCGAGGTCCTCCTGGCTGACCTTGACGACGTCGCTCATGGCGACGAGCCCCTCGACCCGGCGCACGGCGGTCTCCGGGTCGCCCATCAGCGCCGGGCGGCAGTTGGGGTCGTAGCTGACCGTCGCGGTCGCGGCGGCGGAGCGCAGCAGCGCCGCGACGTGCGCCGCGCCCGGTTCGAGGAACGTCGCGATCGACCCCGTGTGCACGCAGTCGACCCCGCCGTCCACAGTGGACACGGTGGGTTCGAAGGCCCGCCAGGCGATGTCGAACGTGTAGTCGGCCTGCCCGTCCGGGCGCAGCGTCGTGTGCGCGGCACTCGTCGGCGTGGCGTCGAGCAGGGTGCCGGGCGCCAGTCGTACCCCATTGGCGCGAAGGAAATCGAGGACCAGGCGGCCGTGCGGGTCGTCGCCGACCTGGGTCAGCAGGCCGACATCCTCGCCGAGCCGGGCCAGGGCGACGGCGACGTTGGCGGGGCTGCCACCGGGGTGCGCCACAGGCCGGCCCGGTGGACCCTCGATCAGGTCCACCAGGGCCTCACCGACGACGGTGATCACGCACCACCCCCGTCCACTGCGGCTTCCTGACGGCCCGGCGTCTCCTCCAGGGTGGTGGCGCCGGTCATGATGGCGACCGCCTCCGACATCGTGTGCGAGCGCGGGGTGATGAGCCCGCCGCAGCGGCCGAGGCGCTGGATGTGGATGCGGTCGGCGACCTCGAACACGTGCGGCATGTTGTGGCTGATCAGGATGACCGGCAGGCCCCGGGAGCGGACCTCGCTGATCATCTTGAGCACCTGGTTGGACTCGCGGACGCCGAGGGCGGCGGTCGGCTCGTCCAGGACGATGACCTTGCTGCCGAACGCGGCTGCCCGCGCCACCGCGACCGCCTGGCGCTGGCCGCCGGAGAGGGTCTCGACCGGCTGGGCCATGTTCTGCAGGGTGCCGATGCCGAGGTCGGCGAGGGCCTGGCCGGCGTCGCGGCGCATGCCCTTCTTGTCCAGCATCCGCAGGATCGAGCCGAGCGGCCCGGGCCGCAGCCGTTCCCGGCCGAGGTACAGGTTGCTGGCGATGTCCAGCGCCGGCGCGACCGCGAGGGTCTGGTACACGGTCTCGATGCCGGCCTCGCGGGCGTCCTGCGGCCGCTTGAAGTGCACCGGCCTGCCGTCGAGGAGCAGCTCGCCGGCGTCCGGGACGAGCGCGCCGGTGAGGCATTTGATGAGGGTCGACTTGCCGGCGCCGTTGTCGCCGATGACGGCGAGGACCTCACCGGGGAACAGGTCGATGTCGACGCCGTCGAGGCCGACGACCCGCCCGAACGTCTTGACCAGTCCCCGCGCGGACAGTACGGGTGTCATGCCTTGACCCTCCTGATCCACTGGTCGACGGCCACGGCCAGGAGCACGAGCATGCCGACGGCGAGGACGCGGTACTGGTCGTCGACGCCGGCGAGGGACAGGCCGCTGCGGAAGAACCCGACGATGAGCGCGCCGAGGATCGTGCCGAGCACCGCGCCCCGGCCGCCGAAGAGGCTGGTGCCGCCGATGACGACGGCGGTGATGCTCTCCAGGTTGGCGTCGGTGATGGAGTTGGGGCTGGCGGCCCCGGCCCGGCCGATGAGGATCCAGGCGGTGAGGCCGTAGATGGCGCCGGCGATGACGTAGACGCTGAGCAGGACCCGGTCGACGCGGATGCCGGCGAGGCGGGCGGCTTCCTTGTCGTCGCCGACGGCGTAGACGTGCCGCCCCCAGGCGGTGTTGGCGAGGGCGAAGCCGACCACCACGTACAGGACGGCGACGAGGACCACGCCGGCGGTGATGCGGAACCGGCCGATCGCGAACGTCTCCCCCGTCCAGTTCAGCAGGCCCGGCAGGTCCACGGACTGCACGCTCTGTCCCCGGGAGTACAGCAGCCCGATGGCGGTGAAGACGCTGAGCGTGCCGAGGGTGACGATGAACGGCGGCAGCCCGATGCGGGTGACGAGGGTGCCGTTGAGCGTGCCGGCGGCGACCCCGACGGCGATCCCGACCAGCAGCGCGAGGATCCCGGGGATGCCGTTGCCCTCGGCGAGCTTCGCCGACAGCATCATCGCGAGGATCGTGATCGCGCCGACGGACAGGTCGATGCCGGCGGTGAGGATGATCAGGGTCTGCCCGACGGCCAGGGCACCGATGACGGCCACCTGCTGCAGCACCAGCGACAGCGAGTTCGGCTGGGCGAAGCGCGGGTTGATGAGCGAGAAGACCGCGAAGGAGATGACCAGCACCAGGAACGGGCTGATCGCGGGGTAGGAGTGCAGCACGTGCTGGACCCGCTGCACCGGTGAGCGGCGGCGCAGCGCGAACTGCTCGGCGGCCGTGCTGGCCGTGGGGGTGCTCGCCGCAGGGGTGGCGGCCGTCATGACTTGCCCCAGCAGCGGTTGGCGGCCTCGGTGCTGTCGATGCTCTCGGTGCCGGCGGCCGGCTTGTCGGTCACCAGGGTCACGCCGGTGTCGAAGAAGTCGAGCCCGTTGGTGACGCTCGGCTTCGCCCCGCCGGTCGCGATCTGCTTGATCGCCTTGACGCCGAGCTCGGCCATCTTCGTCGGGTACTGCTGCGACGTCGCGTTGATGAGCCCGTCCTTGACCTGCTTGACGCCGTCGCAGCCGCCGTCGATGGACACGACGAGAACGTCCTTGGTGCCGGCGGCCTTGAGCGCCTTCTGCGCGCCGACCGCGGCCGGCTCGTTGATCGTGTAGACGACGTTGACCGCCGGGTTCTTCGTCAGGCAGCGCTCCATCGCGGTGCGCCCGCCGTCCTCGGCGCCGTTGGTCGGCTCGTTGCACACGATGCTGTAGGTGCCGCCGGTGTAGCTGCCGGTCTTCGCCTCGTCGCCGTTGCGCTTCTTGTCCTTGGCGTCGATCCCCATCCCGGTGAGGAAGCCCTGGTCCCGGTTGTAGTCCACCGACACGATCTTGTCGTTGAACAGGTCGAGCATGGCGATCGTGGCGGGCTTGCCGGCGAGGGTGGTGGCGGTCCACTTGCCGATCAGCTCACCGGCCTTGAAGTTGTCGGTCGCGAACGTGATGTCGACGGTGTTCGCCGGGTCCGGCGGGGTGTCCAGCGCGATGACATACAGCCCGGCGTCGCGGGCCTTCTTGATCGCCGGGTTGACACCCGGCCCGTTGGGCGTGATGAGGATGCCCTTGTCGCCGCGGGCGATGGCGTCCTCGATGGCCTGCACCTGCCCGGCCTCGTCACCGTCGGCCTTGCCCGCGGCGAGGGTGATCTTGACGCCCTCGGCCGCCGCGGCCTGCTTGGCCCCGTCCTGCATGGTGACGAAGAACGGGTTGGTCGAGTTCTTCGTGATCAGCGAGACCGACACCTGGTCGCTGCCGGCGTCGTCGCCGCACGCGGCGGTGAACCCGCCGCCGACCAGCGCGACGGCGAGCAACCCTGCGGCCCGCACACGGTGGCGTTCAAACATGTCAGCTCCTAGGGTTCGTTTGACAACGATGTCAAGGAGTGTCAGCCCGCCTCGTCATCCTTGTCAATATGTCCTATAAGATGGTCTTGGCCTTCAGGCTTGCCGAAGCCTGAGAATCTTGACATCGTTGTCAAACCAGCCGCTCGCGCCGCGCCTGGCCCGGCTGGCGATAATGGAGAGCCGATCTTCGCGAGGGAGTGCCGTGGACCACGTCGCCCGTGCCCGCCCGACCCTGCGCGATGTGGCGCAGCTCGCAGGGGTCAGCCCGAAGACCGTTTCCCGCGTCGTGAACGGCGAGTCCGGGGTCAGCCCGTCGAAGGCCGGCGCCGTCGAACGGGCGATCCGGCAGCTGGAGTACCGGCCCAACATCACCGCCAGCAGCCTGCGCCGCGCGGGCGGTCGCACCGCCGCCATCGCCGCCGTGCTCGAGGACGTGTCCAACCCGTTCTCCTCGGCGCTGTACCGCGCCCTCGAGGACGTCGCCCACGCCCGCGACGTGATGGTCTTCGCCGGCAGCGTCGAGGAGGACCCCGACCGGGAACGCGCCCTCGTCCGCGCCTTCGCGATGCGCCAGGCGGACGCGATGCTGATCGTGCCGGCCAGCGACAACCAGGCGTACCTGACCCGCGAGGTCGTCGGCGGCACCCCGCTCGTCTTCGTCGACCGCCCACCCGTCGGCCTGCACGCCGACGCGGTCCTCGTCGACAACGAGTCCGGCGCCGCCGACGCCGTGCGCCACCTCCTGACCCACGGCCACCGCGACATCGCCTACCTCGGCGACCTGCGCACCATCGCGACCGCCCGGCGCCGCTTCCAGGGGTACAAGGAGGCCCTCAGCGACCACGGCATCCGCCCCGACCCGGCGCATATCGCGCACGACCTGCACACCACCGAGGACGCCGCGCTGGCGTTCGGCCGCCTGCTGGACGCCGCCTCCCCACCGACGGCGTGCTTCAGCGCCCAGAACCTCATCACCATCGGCGCGATCCGCGCGCTGCGTTCCCGCGGGCTGCAGCACCGGGTCGCGGTCGTCGGCTTCGACGACTTCCCGCTCGCCGACATGCTCGAACCGGCGGTCACCGTGGTCTCGCAGGACCCGTACCGGATGGGCCGGGTCGCCGCGGACATCCTGTTCCGCCGCCTCGACGGGGAGGACTGGGAACCGACCACGCACCTCGTCGAGACCCGCCTGATCGTGCGCGGCTCAGGCGAACTCCTCCCCTGACGCGCGGCCGTCGCTGGGCAAAGCTCGCAGGCCTGGACGGGGGCATTGTGTACTTCGCGCTCGGCGCACGACCCCTTACAACCCGGTTGATTGCTGGTCGCCGAGGAACAGGGATCCACCGGGTTGTTCGGCAGCGGCGGAATACGCCATCGGCGCCGCACAACCGATCGCGAGTCGGACCTGTGCAGCGCTTGACCAACGACGGTGTTGTAGCACCGAATGATGACGTCGGCGGCGCTGGACCATGTGCGTGCGGACCTGGCTTGGCATCACCTCGACACGGCACGGACCGCAACCACGCCACCCATCGCGCGGCCGCCAGGCCGCGCGGAACCACAAAGGCCGCAGCACTCGATGGCTCTTCTATTACGGGCATGACGACCACGCACGCGGACCGCAACGGCAAGGCAACCAGCGCATCGGGGAAACCCAGGAACCCGCCACCCCACACAGCAAAGGTCCCGGGCAGCAGACGCGCTGCCCGGGACCAGATGCTGGAACGATCAGCGGCCCATGCCGCCGAAGGGGTTGTTGCCGGCCATGCCGCCCTGGCCGAGGCCGAAGCGGCCCGCCATGCTGGTGCCGGCGAGTGCGTCATACGGCGGGACGAGCTCGGCCGGCTGGACGACGACGAAGCCCTCACCGGTGAACTGCATCTGCCAGCTCTCACCGGTGTTGCCGCGGGGGCGCCACACCGAGGAGGACGTGACCGCGGCCTGCATGCTGACCTGCAGGCTGGTCGACCACGCGATGACGGCATCGGCGTCGGCGAAGTAGTAGTTGTTCGGGGTGACCCGCATGACCAGGGGCGCACCGGTGGTGGTGACCGCGACCTTGCCCCGGCCGCCGATGTCGATGTTGTAGCCGCCGGCACCGGCGATCTGGACCTGCGAGTCGATGCGCACGATGTCCCAGCGCAGCTGGGTCTCGAAGGCCAGGATGTTGTTGCCGTCGACGGTGAGGCCGTCGCCGGTGAGGTCCAGGATGTGGATGTCCTGGGCCTGGTTGGCCAGGAACACGGTGCCGCTGCCGTGCACCTTCATCAGGTTGAGGCCCTCACCCGTGAAGTGCCGGGCGACGTGCGAGCCCCAGCCCTGGTATTGCGAGTCGAAGTTGACGCCGCCCTGGTAGGCGACCATCGCGCCCTTGCGGGCGAAGAACTCGCGCATGCCGTTGGCCTGGCTCAGGGTGGCCTTCAACATCTTGCCGTTCTGCAGCGCGAACCGCTCGGTGCTCTGCACTTCCTGGTTGGACAGCAGTGAGCTCTGATACATGTCGGTCTCCTCAACCCCGCACCGAGAAAGCGGGGCGCGCGTCCTCGCTCGGCTGGACCATCACGAAACCCTGCCCGGTGAAGCCGAGCTGGAACGACTCGCCGGAGCCGCGGCCGATGAGACTGCCGAAGCGGGCGGTGCGCTTCGGGCTGATCTGCAGCCCGTCGGTGAAGCCGACGAGCGCGTCGGTGTCCACATAGGTCGGTGCCTCGCGGGTGTCGAGGACCACGGGCGTGCCCTTGCTGGTCAGCGCGACCCAGCCGTTGCCGCGGATGACCACGTTGAACATGCCCATGCCGGACAGCATGCTGACGCCCTTGACCCGCTCGATGGTCCACTGCAGGGTCGAGTCGAAGGCGAGGATGTTCTTGCCGTTGACGGACAGGCCTTCGCCGGCGAGCTGCACGACGACGACCTCCTTGCCGTAGTCGGCGAGGTAGAGCTCGCCCTGGCCGGTAGCGGTCATCAGCGGCACGCCCTCGCCGGTGGCCCACGAGCGGGCCATCGCGCCGAGCTGCGGCGGGTTGGGGTTGAAGTCGATGAGGCCCTCGTAGGCGATCATCGACCCGGTGCGGGCCATCAGATCCTGGCCCGGCCCCATGATGACCTTGGCGATCTTGCTGCCGTGGAGGCTCATCCGGTCCCGGACCTGCGTCTGGCCGTAGTGTTGGAGCAACGGACTCTGCACAGCGTCCCCTTTCAGACCTCGTAGGGCTGGACCACGACGAAGTGGCCCTGCATTCCCATGAACTGGAGCGCGACGGACTCGCCGCTGGCGCCGGCGTAGATCTGCCGGGACACCCGGACCTGCGTCGACACCGCGACCCGCATGCCGGCGGTCCACGCGACCACGGCATTCATGTCGCCGAACGTCGGGCCCTGGCACATCAGCGTGACCGGGGTGCCCTTCGTCATGACGACGACGGTGCCCTGGCCCCTGACCTCCAGGTGGAAGAAGCCGCCGCCGGGGATGCCGGCGCTCTCGATCCGCTTGACCTCGGTCTGCAGGCTCGCGTCGAAGGCGAGCACGTTGTTGGCGTTGATGCACAGCGCCTGGCCCTGCAGCTCGACGATGTGCAGGTCGGCGGCGTTCTCGGCGAGGAACACCTCGCCCTGGCCCTTCAGCGTCATCAGCTTGAGACCCTGCCCGGTCATCGCGCCCTCGAACATCGCCTTCAGGCCGCCGGAGCCCTTGTACTCGAACTCGACGTTGCCCTGGTAGGCGACCATCGAGCCGCGCCGCGCGTGCGCGTCCGGGCCGAGGGTGACCTTGACGAGCTTGCCGTTCTGCTTCGTCCAGCGGCCGGTGGTCGGCGTCTCCTTGTACTTCTGGAGGCTGACCATGACACCCGGCTGGACGCGCTGCGCCTGCGACGGCAGCAACTCGCCCTGCTGCGGGGGGAAGCCTTGCGGCGGCTGCCCCTGCGGGGGGAAGCCCTGCTGCGGCGGCTGCCCCTGCGGCGGGAACCCGGGCTGACCCTGCGGCGGATACCCAGGCTGGCCCTGCGGCGGGAAGCCGGGCTGCTGCTGCGGCGGATATCCAGGCTGGCCCTGCGGCGCGAACCCGGGCTGCGGCGCGAACCCAGGCTGCTGCTGCGGCGGGAACTGCTGGGTGGGCGGCGGCGGCGCGAACTGCTGCGTCGGCGGCGGGGGCGGCGGCGCAAAGCCCTGCTGCGGCGGCGGCCCGCCGGGCGGCGGCGCGAACCCGGGCGCGGGACCCGCGGGCGCCGGGGCCGGCTCGTCGTCGACGTTGCCGCCGTAGGAGCGGATCAGGTCCGCCAGGCCGCCGGCGAAGCCCTGCCCGACCGCGCCGAACCGCCAGACGCCCTTCTTGTACAGGTCGCCGATGATGATGGCCCGCTCGGTCCCGAAGTCGGCGCCGGTGAAGCTGTAGCGCATGACCTCCTGGCCGCCCGCGACGATGCGCAGGTAGCCGGACTGCAGCTGGCTGGCGGTGCCCGACGTCTCGATCGCGGCACAGAACGACAGCTTCGCGATCTTCTCCGGCACAGCGTTCAGCGTCGCCCGGAAGGAGTCCGTGTCACCGGACTGCGGACCGAGCTTCTGGATCGAGCCCTCGGGCGACTTCGGCTGGTTGAAGAAGATGAAGAAGTTGTCGTCGGCGAGCTTGTCGTCGGCGTCCAGCCCGAAGCACGAGATGTCCCACGTGATCCCGGGAGCGTTCAACTGGATGCCTACATACAGATCATCTCCCGTGGTGAAGGACGAAATCGGGCTCTTCTGCCCCCGAGTGAATGTCTGAGACACGTGATCTCCTCGGCTACAACGACAGCGTTTCTGCGATCAACTTATAGCGACACCGTACAAGTGGCGTATGACAGTGACGGATCATTGCCCGTCCGCCTGACGGGCGAGGCGGGCCAGGATCTCGTCGACGGCGGTGCTGCCCGTGGTCGCGTCCGGGGTGAAGGTCCAGGTCAGGCCCACCCACGGGTCGCCCATGTGGTCGCCGGACAGGACCGGCAGGCGCGCCATCGAGCGCCACACCGCACCGACGAGCGGGCCGAGCGTCGAGGAGTCCGCCGGGTCGGCGACCATCAGCACGTGCACGCCGGCCTCAGGCCCCTCGTTGAGCAGGTAGTGCAGGTGCGCGACGGAGCGCTCGTCGAAACCGTACGGGAAGTCGTGCAGCACCAGCAGCCGCCGCCCGCCGTCGATCTGGTCCTGGTTGCCGCTGTGTGCGCTGGGCATGGCGCCGGCGCGGATCGCCATCTGCACGAGGTCGACCCGTTCGACGAGGTGCTCGAGCATCTCGCTGAGCGCCTGCGGGGTCGCCGCGACCGGCGTCGTCGGCCCGCCGCCGAGCGCGCCGCCCAGGTCGAAGGCGCGGGCCGCGGCGCCACCGCCGGCGAGGTCCGCGACCGAGACGCTGAGCTGGCCCGGCGGGTGCGCGGCGAGGAGCCGGACCACCACGGAACGGGCCATCGCCACGGCGGCGGTACGGTCCGCGCCGGTCGAGTCGATCCACAACGCCCGCATCAGCGGCAACCGGAACAACAGCGGGATGCGCAGCTCCGGCGACTCCGGCACGTGCACGTCACCGACGCGGATGCCGACGGTCGTGGTCTCCGGCAGGCGCCAGTCCTTCCACCGCGGGCTGTCCCAGGCCGCCAGGGGCGCCGGCAGGGTCGTGGCGAGGCCGTTGAGCTCGGCGACGAGCTGGTCGACGTCGCGGCGGCGGTCCGCCTCGGCGCGGCGGACCAGCTCGTCGTGCCGCCGGTCGGCCTCGGCGCGGGCCGCGGCCGTCTCGGGCGAGTTGCGCAGCCGCGGGTCGTTGAGCAGCTCACCGACCTCGTTGTCGCGCCGCTGTTCGGCGTAGCCGACGGCGGAGCGCAGCGCGGACGTGGACCGGGCCGCGTCCTGGAAGATCGACCACACCTGCTGGTACAGGCGTTCCTCCGGCGGGCCGCCGATCTCCGGGACCGGCTGCGGCTGCTGGGACGCGGCCGGGGGCTGCCCGCCGGGGCCGGGGAAGTGCGGCGAGGACGTGCCCGGGAAGTGCGGCGAGGCGGTGACCGGCGCGGGCGCCGGCTCCTCCTGCTCGACGTCGACCCCGTGCGCCGCGATCAGCTGCGCGAGGCCACCCGAGTAGCCCTGGCCGATGGCGCGGACCTTCCAGGCGCCGGCGCGGCGGTACAGCTCCCAGGCGATGACGGCCCGTTCCTCGCTGAGGCCCTGCATGGTGAACGTGCCCAGCTCCGCGCCGGTCGCCTCGACGAGCCGGGCGACCGGTGCCGGGCCGGACCCGAACGTCGTCGTGCGGTCGTCGGGGCTGATCACCGCGATGACCCGGGCGACGTCGGCGGGGACCGCGGACAGGTCGATCTCGACCCGCTGCGCCCCGCCGGCGCCGCCGGTCAGCCACGTCAGTCCCGGCGCCGCCGGCTGGTTGTAGAAGACGAAGTCGCCGTCGGACCGGACGCGTCCCGTCTCGGTGAGCAGCAACGCCGACAGGTCGACCGCGACGGCGGCCTCGACCATGATCCTGAGCTGCTGCGCCACCAGGGGTGCGTTCTGCCCCTTGACGAAGACCAGCGTCATTGTTCCCCTCCTGATGCCGACGGACCCTGACTCCTGACTGCTGGGACTACAGGAAGCGAGCCAGCTGCGGGATCATCTCCAGCGGCTGCTTGGCGTTCTGGGGCTCGCCGATCGCCGTCATCTTCCAGCCGCCTCCGTCGCGGTGCAGTTTGGCCATGACCATGCCCGTGCTCGGCGTGCCGCCGGAGAGCGTATAGCGGGTGAGTTCCGCCCGGGTCGTCTCGTCCACCAGCCGACAGAACGCCGCCTCGATCTGCGCGAACGTGTGCCCCTCGTACGAGGTCACCACGAAGATGATCGTGGTCACGTGCGCGGGGACGCGGTTGAGGTCCACGACGATCGACTCGTCGTCGCCGTCGCCGGCGCCGGTGCGGTTGTCACCGGCGTGCTGGACGGAGCCGTCCTTGCTGCGCAGCTGGTTGAAGAACGCGATGTCCACCGGCTGCTTGTCGGCGAACAGGATCGCCGAGGCGTCCAGGTCGACCTCGGTCTCGCGGTTGCCGAACAGGCCGCGCTTCTTGATCGGGTCCCAGCCGAGGCCCATCCGGACCAGGCTGAGCGACGAGCCGTCCTGCTTGCGCAGCGAGACCCGCTGGCCCTTGCTGAGGTTGACGGGGCCGCCGGGGCCACCCACGGGCGCGTCCTGCGCCGGGGCGGCGGGCACCGGCGGCGCGACCGGCGGCATCTGCTGCGTCGGCGGCTGCTGCTGCCCGTACGCGGGCGGCTGCTGCTGGCCGTACGGCGGGGGCGGCGGCTGCTGTCCGTACGCCGGGGGCTGCTGCTGGCCGTAGGGCGGCGGCGGGGGCGGCGGCTGCTGCCCGTAGGCCGGGCCCGGCGGGTTCTGCCCGTACGCCGGCGTCTCCTGCGGGGGCGCGACGTGGGTGGGCGCGGTCTGCGCGGGCATCGTGTACACCGGCGCGACCGGCGGCGGCGTGGGGGCGGGCGGCGGCGGCGGAGGGGCGACCGGCGGGGTGGCCACGGGCGGCGCGGACTGCGGGGCCGGGGTGGCCGCCGGGGCCGGCGAGTCGTCGACGGACACGCCGTGGTCGCGGATCAGGTCGGCGAGGCCACCGGCGTAGCCCTGGCCGACGGCCCGGACCTTCCACTCGGCGTTGCGCCGGTAGATCTCCAGCGCGATGACGATGCTCTCGGTGTCCAGGCCGCTCACCACGTACTGGATGAGCTCGGCGCCGGACTGGTCGAGGACGCGGGCGACGGGCGGCGCGAACTGCCCGAACCGCTGCCCGGTGCCGTCGACGCTGACCACGACGCGGACCTTGTCGACGTCGGCCGGGATCGCGGCGGTGGAGACCGAGGCCTGCCACTTGCCGCCGCCGGTGTCACTGACCGAGACGCCCGGACCGGACGGCTGGTTGTAGAAGACGAAGTCGGCGTCGGTCCGCACCTTGCCGGCCGCCGTCACCAGCAGCGCGGACAGGTCGGTGGCAACGCCGACCTCCACCACGACGCGCACGTCGTTGGCGGTCAACGCGGTGTTCTGGCCCTTCACCAGCACGGTGGCCATGCTTTGTTCTCCTCTTGTCAGATGTCCGTCAAGGCCGACCGTCGCCGGTCTGCGCCACGTACCAGTCGAGAATCTCGTCGCCGGCCGCCGCACCCGCGGAGGCCGTGGTCAGGCAGTGCGGCGAGGTGAAGCCGGTCAGGTGCAGCTCTCCGTGCGCCGGTCGGATCGCCGCGTGCGCCGCCCGGAGCATGTCGGCGTCCAGCAGGGAGTCCCCGCCGGCGACGACCCGGTCCGCGCCCAGCCGCTCGGCGGCATGCGCCACCGCGGCGGCCTTGTCCAGGCCGGTGGGCAGAAGATACAGCTTCCTGCCCTGTAGCGAGACCCGCCAGCCGTTGATCCGTCCCCACTCGGCGGCCTCCTCGGCGAAGGCCACCAGCCACGGCTCCCGCCGCACGACGGTGAGGTAGATGAAGAAGTCCTCCACCGCGCGCACGGCGTCGAAGCCGCGCTGCTCCCGCCAGCGCTGCGCCTCCTGCCACACGGTGTCGAAGGACGCGCCGCCGTCGGCGAGGCGCCGCCGGACGTGCCGCTCCCACCCGGCGTCGGACTCGTCGCCGACGAGCAGCCGGGCGCCGTTGCAGACCACCGCGGACGGCGGGCGCTGCCCGGGCAGCCGCAGCCGCTGGTACTGCTCCACCGACCGGGTCGTCGCGGGGACGACGACGCCGGCATCGGCGAGGCCCGTCCACTGCCGCACGACCCGGGTCGTCATGTACGCGTAGATCCGCTCGCCGTCGACGTCGACCGGCACCAGGTCCTCGTCGGCCGGCCGGACCGGCCCGTGCGACATCGCCTTCTCGGAGAAGATCACGGTCCCGTCGAGGTCCGTGGCGACCACGGTCGTCACTGGGCACCCCCGCGGGGGCGGATCAGGCCGACGCACGCGTACGGCAGGTCGTCGATCTCGTCGACGGGCACGCCGGTGTCCTTCGCCAGCAGCAGGATGTGGCCGAGGTCGCCCCGGGCGTCGGGGCGGATCAGCACCCGCCACGGGCTGCGCCGCAGCAGCACCCGCGTGGTCTCGCCCACGCCCGGCTTGAGCAGGTTGACGTCGTCGAGGCCGTACTGCGCGGCGAGCCGGACGGCGATCTTCCAGCCGCTCCAGTCGGGGGTGCGGTCGGTGGCCGCGAGGACCGGCCAGTCGGCGGCGACCCGGGCGGCGACCGCCGGGAAACACGCCTCGACCGCGTCGAGGAACAGCTCCGACACGTCGCCGGGGGCGAGCTCCTTGTAGAACTTCGCGCCGTGGAACTGGCCGGGGCCGATGTACCGGTCGTTGAGCACCGTGCGCGACACCAGGCCCGACACCGTCGAGTTGAGGCAGGCCGACGGGATGAGGAAGTCGTCGCGGGTGCCGAAGACGCCGGTGCAGCCACCGGGGTCGGCGAGCACCGCGAGCTGCGGGTCGAACACGGGCCCGCCGGTCTCCGCCAGGAGCGTCACGGCCTCGGCCAGCTCGCGGCAGATCGCGCCCTTGCCGGTCCAGCCGTCGACGAACATGACCTGCGCCGGGTCGTGGTGGCGGGCAAGATACCGCATCGCCTCGATGTCGATGCCGCGGCCGCGCACGATCGACACCGCGTAGTGCGGCGGCTGCACGCCGTGCGCGAACTGCGCCCACCGGCGCATCAGGATCCCGACGGGGGTCCCGGCGCGGGCCAGGGACACCAGCACGGGATCGCCGCCGCGGGCGGCCATGACCAGCTCGGTGACGACACCGACGGCGTGCGCGACCCGCTCCGCCGACGCGGCGAGGGCCTCGTGGAACAGCTCGAGGTACTCCGCCGTCGGCTGGTACTCGATCGGCAGCGACTCGGCGTAGTGACCGGCCTTCGCCTGCATCATCGCCTCGCGCTGCTCCGCCGGCGCCTCCAGGGCGACGTGCGACAGGTCGGTGAGCAGCCAGCTCACCTCCGCCGCGGCGTAGGAGGAGAACGCCGGGCCGTGCAGCGGCGAGGGGGGTTCGACGTTCACCGGTTACCTTCCTGCGGTTCCGTTGCTGGGGTGACAGCCGGCCGGAGGTCCGGGATGACCACGACCGTGACACCTTGGCAGACTCCACGCAGCGCCGCCACCAGGCCCCTGTCCTCCCAGAGGGCGGGAGCACCGCCGGTCCGGTCGACGACCAGCACGATGTGCTCGAAGCCGGTCACGTTGTACGCGTAGCGCGGCGTGTCCGTGTCGACCCCGTCGTGCGCCGGGAAGGTCAGCCTGGTGCGGATGGCGTAGCCGGGATCGTCCACCGGCAGCACCGGCGACCTGGTCGTGGAGGAGCACCGGACCACTCCCGGCCGCAGCCGGGCGAGGCCGCGGGCCAGCAGCAGCGGCGCGTACATGAGCTCCTCGCTGCCCAGCACCAGCACCCGCGCGTCGCCGGGGAGCCCCTCGGCGACCTGGGCGGCGAGCCGGTCGGCGGTCTCCAGCAGCGCGGCGCGGTGGGTCGCGGCGAACCCGTGGCGGCCACCCTCCGGCAGCCCCGCGGGCCAGTCCGCGTCGATCCTGGTCACCGGCGCCGGCCCGGGGGTGCCTGGAGTCTCCGGTACGTCCAGCGACGCCACCAGGTCGCGGCTGCGTTCCAGGACGTCCGGGGGCAGCTCGACCTCCCCGGCGGCGAGGGACACCACGTCGATCCGGGTCCCGAGCTCCTCGCCGAGCGCGGCGAACCCGGGCCGGTCCGCGGCCGTGCGCAGGTCGAGCAGGGCGGCCACGACGTACCGCTCGCGGGGCCGGATCGCGTGCAGCTCACGGATCGTCGCCTGCACGGTGCGCCCGGTGGTCAGTTCGTCGTCGACGAGGACCAGCGGGCCGTCGCGGTCCAGCCAGGCCGGGTCGGCCGGCAGCAGCAGATGCTCGGTGGCGTGGCTGTGCGCCTCGTCGAAGCGGCCGAGCAGCGCCACGCCGGGCACGGCACGGCGGGTCGAGTGCAGGTAGTCGGCGTCGGCGAAGCTGTCGGCGACGACGTGCCCGAGCGACGTGGCCGTCTCGGCGTAGCCGAGCACGAGGGGTGCGCCGCCCGGCACCTTGATCTCCTGGAAGTCCACGGTGTCCCAGTCGTCGCCGGGGTCCTCGGCGCCCAGGACCGTCCCGGCCCGCAGGCCGAGCAGCCGGCCGCCGGCGTAGATGACGCGCGGGTCGGCCGGCACGTGCTTGCCGAGGACCGGCGACACCACCAGGTGCGCGCGGCGCGGGTTGCGGCGCACCGCGAGCCCGGCGAGGTCGGCCACCCGAGGGGGTTCGGCTGCGCCGTCCGCGTCGACGAGCCGTACACCGAGCCGCCCGGTGACCCAACTGCCCGACCAGATCACTTCCGTCACGCGACGTGCTCCCTGTTGACGGAGGCGTCGAGGAAGTCCACGAACCCGAGGCCCTCGGCGGCCACCCCGAAGATCTCGGCGCGCACCAGGGTCCGCTCCGCCCACGACAGGTGCGGCCGCACCTCGTTCATCTTGTTCATGTAGACGCTGCGCAGGACGCCACCGCCGCCGTCGCCCGCGTAGTCCTCGACGATCGCGTTGGCGTCGCAGTACTCCTCGTGGCTGACGACGCTCAGCGCGTGTACGGCCGCCGCGTGGCTGGGGTGGATGACCGTCTTGCCGACCATGCCGTTGGCCTTGTCGAGCACGATCTCGCGGATCAGGCCGTCGAGGGACTGGCGGACCAGTTTGGCGCGCAGCATGGGATCGTGGTCCTCGAACGGCGTGACCCGCAGCTGGGGTTTCAGCACCCGCTCCCCGCCGGAGAAGTACTCCCACACCGGACCCGTCACCTCATACCCCTTGCCGCCCCGGCGGGCCAGCACGTTGACGATGTCGGTCAGGATGCCGGCCACCACGTTCACGTCCCACGCGGTCAGTTCCGCTGTCCTGCGCAGGGCATAGATGCTGCTCAGATCGGTCGCGCCGACCCTGACTGCCAGGACCCGGTCGCGGTTGCTGTCGAGCATGTCACGAACGGCGAGCAGCGTCGGCAGCCGGGTCTCCGCGTAGGCGATCTCCGGCGTCTCGAGCACCGGCATCGCATACAGGGGCAGGTCGCTGCCATCGGCGACCTCCCGGACCGCCTTCAGCCCGGCCTGGCCGGACTCGTCGGGCCGGAACTTCGGCAGCACGAACCCGCTGAGGATCCGCAGGTCGTCGCCGAGCCGGTCGGCGAGCCGGTAGATCTGGTCGGTGTTGCGGACCCGCACGAAGACCAGCGGGCCGCCCACCTCCATCCGCGCCAGGCGGCGCAGCTGGTCGGCCAGGTTGAGCTCGGCCTCCTCGACCTCGCTGTCGCGGATCGAGTCCTCCAGGCAGCCGACCATGCTCATCACGCCCTCGGCGTGGCAGCGCACGATGTCCTCGGCCAGCCGTGGCCGCACGGCCGGCGAGTAGAGCGTCGCGCCGAGTGCCATGGCGAGGGTCTCGGCCGGGCTTTCCTGGGAGAACTCCGTCGGCAGCCGGTGGAACAGCGCGTCGACGGGCATCCCGACCAGATGGGAGAAGTAGCGCACTCGGTGTCCTTTCTTCTCTGACCCGGGCGGGGAACGGCGTGCTGCGGGATCGGTGTCACCACCGCGTTGACGTCGGACGGCGCCCGGCTGGGCCGAGCGCCGTCCGGGCCTGTTCGAGGAACTCGGACTCCGCCAGTGTGCCCCGGTTCACCAGATAGACGGTGATCAACTTGATGGGCATCGCGAAGGCGGTGATCACGAAGGTGTTCTGGCTGGCCTCGACACACCCTCCGACTGTCTGCGTAAGGCCGCGGTTGCGGCTGGTAGTTTTTCGGCGAATATGGGACCGCGGGCCGTCCTCCGTGTGGAAGGGCGACCCGCGGCGATGGTACTGAGCAAACAAACGTGAAACATATTCGTGTAATAAACCGGACCGTGTCCGGACACATCAGTCAACACGGCGAGTACGAAGCGTCACCGCACCGAATGATGAACAGTGTGTTTCAGACGTTGATGCCGAAGTCGCGGGCGATGCCGGCGAGACCGGAGGCGTAGCCCTGGCCGACGGCGCGGAACTTCCACTCGCCGCCGTTGCGGTAGAGCTCGCCGAACACCATGGCGGTCTCGGTCGACGCGTCCTCCGACAGGTCGTAGCGCGTGAGCTCCGCGCCGGAGGCCTGGTCGACGACCCGGATGTAGGCGTTGGAGACCTGCCCGAAGGACTGGCTGCGAGCCTCGGCGTCGTAGATCGACACGAGGAAGGCGATCTTGGTCACGTCGGCGGCGGTGGCCGCCAGGTCGACGTTGACCTGCTCGTCGTCGCCCTCGCCCTCACCGGTCGTGTTGTCACCGAGGTGCTTGACCGTGCCGTCCGGCGACGTCAGGTTGTTGAAGAACACGAAGTGCTGGTCTGAGATCGCCTTGCCCGACTCGCCGCAGATGATCGCGCTGGCATCCAGGTCGAACTCGGCCCCGGTCGTGGTCCGGACATCCCATCCCAGACCGACGGTGACGGCCGTCAGACCAGGCGCCTGCTTGGTGAGGCTGACGTTGCCGCCCTTGCTGAGGCTGACTCCCACGAACTCCTCCAACTCACTGTGCGGGGGACCCCCGCGGCTGTAAATACGGTCCGGATCGCGCCGGACTTTGCAAAAGGCCGCCATGAACATGCCGACTGCCGCGAAAAGGGTCGCAGATCTGCGGAGCCTCTGACGACACGAGCCGACGGTTGCACCGGAAATTCATGTGGGAGTGTAGTGCTCCACCGCAAAATCCTGATCAACTTGCCGCGCGCGCCGGGCCCTTCCAGGGCCGGCGCGGCGCACGTCGTCGCAGGTCAGGACCGGTGCTCCCGGACGGGGACGGGCCGGCGGCCGCGCCCGGCGCGGGCCGGCGGACGTTGCTCTGAATTCGCTGGGAACCCCGGCCGCCGGGTCCACGGGGGTGCGGCGGGGTGCCATGCGACGGCCGGCCGGGTCGGCACCGGTCAGGAGGCGGTCAGGGTGCCGTCAGGACGCGGCGGGGTCCGGCACCGGCGGATGGGTGGGGTCGTCGCCGGCGTCGCGCGGCTCGTCGTCCGGCGCCCCGGCCCCGGGCCGCCAACCGGCGTCATTGAGGCGGCGCAGCCTGCGGACCCGCTCGGTCAGGTCCGCGGTGATCTCGTCGGGGCTGGTCCCCTCGTCCATCGCGGCCGACCGCGCGGTGCGCAGCTCCCGGTGCAGCAGCTCGGTGATCCGGTCAGCCGGCGGGTCCGTGGGCGGAGTGGCCATGACCCTATGCTCCCAGACCCGCGCCCGGACCGGCGAGCGTCGACCGAAGCCGCCGTCCAGCGGCGGCTGGACTGTCCGGCCGGGTGGGACTGCGCATGACGTCGACCTCCACGCTCGGACCACGGGGCGTGGACGCACGGCCCGGCGGTTCCTGACGGACGGTGGGCGCGGCACCTGGCAGAACGGACATCGCCGGACACTTCTCGAATATGTCGCCAGGCCACCCATGACCCAGCCGTCCCGCCGTCGAACGGAAGACGAATCTATTGAAGCCTATGGATTGAATGGAATCCACCCGGTGGGGCCGGGAACTGGCCATACATTGGCCACTGACGTGCCAGATCATGCGCTCGCGCGACGCGACCGGACCGACCCGCGGGCCCGTCACGACCCGGCGTCGGGAGCCGGTGAACGCCTCCGCCCGTCCGGACAGGGTCGTTCGTTCACAAGCGGTGGACGGCGAATCGCCACCGTCCCCGTACCGGATCGACGGGAGACTCAACCCGGAAAGTCGATCCACCTCAGTCTGATCGAGGCGCAATTCGCCGGATAGTGCCGTTCCCTTTGGATGCTGCACTGACAGACTGGCATGAGCGTTCAACAAGGCGATTCGAAGCATCATCCATGCCCGACGTACCCCGCGTCACGCAGCCTCGAAAAGTGTTGAAAGGGAATCGTCATGCCTCGACGCAGTCCGACGGCCGCCGACGAGGTCCGCAGCCTGGCCAGGCTCGGGACGCTCGCGACGACCGTCGCCGACGCCGACGAGCCGCAGCGGCTGCGGCTGACCGGCGGCACCTACTCCGTCGTGTACCCGGTCGTCTACACCGGGCTGACCCAGGGCCTGGAACGGCGCCGCGGCCACCCGGCGTGCGCCGTCTCCGTGCGGCACCTCGCCGACGACTGCCTGGACCGCTTCCACGACGACGTCGAGGCCGTCGTCCACGACGTGGTGCGCCGCGCGACGGCCCCCATCGACAACCTCGACGCCTGGATCTGCGGGCTGATCAACTCCGCGACCGTCAACGGGCACCGCCGCCGCCGCGGTGAGATCGGCGCCCTGCAGCGGCCCCGCGCCCCGAAATGGCTCGTCGACGGGCTCGGCGGCGACCGCTGGCTGGTCCACCTCGCCGTGCAGATGCTCAACTGGGTCGGCAACCCGGCCACCGCCGGCTCGCAGGTCTGGCCGGTCGACAGCTGGACGGCCCTGCGCTGCCGGTTCACCGGCGACTGGGACCCGGCCGCCGGTGGCGACGTCCGCCACGACATCGAGACGGTGCTGCGGGTCATGCGGGCGAAGCGGGAATGGTACGAGCGGTACGTCGAAGGCCCGCTCGGCCACAAGCACGTGCCGGTGCCCCGGTTCGCGCTGGACAACCCCGGCGACGGCGCGATCACCCCGGCCCTGAGCCTGGTCGACGCCGGCGAGCGCGACGACATGTACATGCGGGAGCTGGCGCACCTGGCGATGACCGCGATGCGGACCCGGCTGCTCGCCGGTGAGGACCCGCGCACCGTGGTCGCCGAGGTCATCAACGTCGCGTTCGGCGACGGCGCCGTACCGGCCATGGACGGCGCGGCGCAGCTGAGCGACGCCGCCGGTGAGCACGTCGGGCGGATCCTGCGGGATCAGGACAGGATCTCCCGCATCATGGTCGCGGTCCTTGCCATCATCGAGGACCGCTAGCCCCTCCCCCGCCCCCCCATCGGGGCCGTGCCGCGAGGCGCTCTGACGGACCGGTCCGTCAGAGAGTCTTGGGACGGTCCGGCCAGGGATGGGAGCGACGGCATGGGCGACGACGCGCGTCATGAACGGCCCGCGGCCACGGGTACGCCCCGGCTCGAGACCCGCATCCGTACCGGGAGCCGCCCCCCGCGAGCCGCGGCGCCGCCGGTCGTGCGCACGTTCCTGCTGTACGAGCCGCCGGCGCCGGCCCCCGGCGGGCCCCACCCGGCCTCGTTCGGGCACCTCGTGGCCGACGGCTCCTACGCGACCACGGTCGGGCGGGACGCCGGCAAGGGCAGCCACGTCACCCACGGCATCGTCACCAGCGACCCCGCCGGCTACGGGTCGCTGCGCCCGGCGCAACTGTTCGGCGCCCCGTTCTGGGCCGCCGCCGGTACCCCGGGCGACCCCGTGACACGCGAAGCCATGACGACCACGCTGACCCCGTCCCTGATCCGCGAGTGCGTGCTGACCCAGCCGGGCGGCGCCGCGATGCTGCTGGCGCTGGTGTCGGCGCTGGAACGGGCCGACCTGCCGGGCGACACCCAGGTGGTCCTCGTCGGCGCGGAGGTCCCGCGGATCGTCGAGTGGCTGGTCGCCGGCACGCTGCTGCTGCCCCGCGCACGGGCGCTCGCCCTCGGTTTCAAGATCTTCGCCGGTGACCCGGCCACGGCGGGCGTCCCGGTCGTCGGCGTGCACCCCGACGACGCCGCCGACCTCACCGCCGACGCGGCCGAGCACGCCGGCTACACCGTGTTCGACCTGCCGACCGGCGCGTTCACCGACACGACCCCGACCGCGCACGCCCTGCGGTGGGTCGGGCTGTTCCTCGAGCACGACCCGAAGGACGTGGTCGACGCCCTCGACGTCGCCGTGGCCTGCGGGCTGGAGCCGCCGGAGGCCGCCGCCGCGCTCGGCCTGGCCGCCGTCCTGGGCCGGGAGCCGGACCAGCGCCACGCCGAGGCGGTCGCCGGGTGGCTGCGGACCGGGCCCGCGGATCTGCGCGACAGGTACGCCGGGCCGATCGCCGCGACCTTCGCCGGGTCGGTCCGGGCGTGGCCGCTGCCGGTCCTCGAGCTGCTCGACGCGGCCGGCTGCGACGAGCTCATCCCCGGCCGGGCGGCCGCGGTCCGGCTGGCGCTCATCCGCGGCGAGACCGACGCCGCCGCGCTGGGCGCCGAGGTCCGCGACCGCGTGCCGCCCGCCCTGCCCGCCGGCGAATGGACCGCCGGGGACGCGAGCACCGCCCGTCGGGTCGTGCTGGCCGCTCTCAACGCCGGGCCGGCACCCACCGGGTACGAGGCGCTGCTGCGGGTCGCGGCCCGCTACGGCATGGCCGTCCAGCCGTCGGACCTCGCCGACCGGGGACGCGACCTCGTCGAGTTCTGGGCCGACCACCCGGACGCCGGCTACGACCCGGACCGCTGGCCGTGCGGCGACCGCCTCGCGCAGGCGCTCGTCGACGAGCTGACCCGCCGGGTCAAGGCCGTCCCGGGGCGGCGGCGCGACGTCGGCGCCGGCTGGTGGCAGTGGCTGCTGCCGCGGGTCGACTCCCTGGAGCCGCCGCTCGCCGAGGCGGTCCTGGCCGGGGCCGTCCTGCACAGCGAGGACCGCGCCGAGTTCGTCGAGCGGCAGCTGACTGAGGCGGGGCGCAACCCGGACCATTTCATGTGGACGGCCGCGGCGCTGTGGGGGCTCACCCCGCCGACCGCCGACGAGCTGCGCCTGGTCAAGCGTCTCGCGCCGGAAGGGGTCGTGCTGCCACCGGCGGCCCTGGACGGTCTCGTCGGCCGGCTCGTCGGCGACGCGCCCCTGACCGACGAGGACCTGGAGGTCGGCCACCTGCTCGTCGACGCCCGCCTCGTGCCCCGGCACCGCCTGCTGTTCCAGTTGCTCGCCGACGACCGGGTCCTGCGCACCGTGGTGCAACGGCTGACCGCCGGACCCGCCGGCGGGCCGGGCCCGACCATCGCGCTGCTGCACGAGATCGAGGAACTGCCGGCGCGCCTGGTCCGGCTGCGGGCCGCCGCCGTGGTCGCGGCCCTGGCCCGCAGCGCGCCGCCGCGGGAGCTGCTCGCGGTGCTGCGCCGGCACCCGGGCATCGTCGAGCACTACGTCGCGCTGCTCAGCGACCTGCTGCGCAAGGCCGGCGACGAGCGGCACGCGGTCATCGCGTACCACCTGATGCACAACGCCGAGAGCCGTGGTCTGCGTCCGGTCCTGTCCGCGCCGGTGCTGCGGTGGGTGACCCGCGCGTCGAGCCGGCAGCTGCAGCGGGTCGGCGAGCTCATCGCGGCGTTCGGCCCGGCGTGGTCCGCGTCGTGGGAGGGCTACCTGGAGCAGGTCCGGTCACAGCGGCGGATGAACCGCCTCATCCACCCGTTCGGCGGCCTCTGACGGGCGCCTGCCGCCGTCCGGCGGGGTTCGCGGTGTGGCTCGCGGCGAGGTTCGCGGTGGTGAGCAGGGTCAGCAGGATGACCGCCAGCCAGAAGCCGGGGCCGGTGCCGACCATGTCGTCGGCGGTCCTGCCCTCGGGCATCCGGCTCTGCTCGAGGACGGCGGCGGCGAGCCGGTCGGTGACGAGCGCCTGTCCGGCGGCGAGCACGAGCACGGCCAGGGCGGCGAGGGCGGCGGTCACGGCCCGGCGGCGACGGTCCCGGCCGAGGGCGGTGGCGGCGAGGGCCGCGGCGAGCAGGAGCAGCGCGGCGACGTACGCCGGTTGCGGGGCGAGCCGGTCGGGGCGCCACTGGTCGGGTGGGCGCAGCTGGTCCTTCCGGACGGCCGGGGCGCCGCCGGACGCGAGGTCGAACCCGGTGTACTCGCTCGTCCCACCCGGCTGCGCCCGGCCGTAACCGTCCGGGAGCCCACAGGAGACGGTCGCGAACGGCAGCGCGAAGCAGAGCAGCACCAGCAGGACCGTTGCAGGGCTGCGCCACCGCCGCCGCAGCGGAGTGCGCGGCGGCGCGACCGGCGCAGCAGGTGCGGGTGCGGGTCCGGCGGCGGGCTTGACGTCCGGAGCGGTGGCCGCCATGGCGTGCAGGGCACCTTCGGCGACGACGGTCTCGGGGCGTTCGACGGTGGTGGGTGCGACGCCGAGGCGGGCGTGCAGGAGCCGGGCCAGCAGCGGCAGCCGGCTGCCACCGCCGACCAGGAAGACCGCGGCGAGCTCCCCGGCGGGCGCGGCGGGGAGGGCGGGGTCGGCGACTGGCGGGGCGGCGCTGCGGCCTGGCCGGCGGTCGCCCACGCGGTCGCCCGCCGAGTCGCCCAGCGGGCCGGGTCGGTGGGCGAGACGGCGGTCGGTCAGACGGTCGCCCGGGGAGTCTGCCAGCGGGTCGGATCGGACGTCGGCCAGGCGGTCGGCCAGGGAATCGGCAAGCGGATCGGATCGGACGTCGGCCAGGCGGTCGGCCAGGGAATCGGCCAGCGGGTCGGATCGGACGTCGGCCAGGCGGTCGGCCAGAGAGTCGGGTCGGCGGTCGGTCAGGGCGGCGGCGGTCAGGGTGGCGGCGAGGTCGGCGATCGGCGCCAGCAGCGGTGCGGCCGCGGCCTCGAGTTCCTCGCGGGTCAGGTGCGGGTCGGAGCGGCAGCCCGGCACGTGCACCGGCGCGACGCTGAGCCGTGACAGGCTCTCCTTGGCGGCCCTGACCTCCTGCCACAGCAGGAGCCGGTCCCGGCGGTCCGCGGCGGTCACCGGTGCGGACAGGCGCTGCCACACGTCGGGCTCGGTCGCGGACACCACGTCGCCGAGGACGCCGACCAGGGCCGCGTCGACGTCGAGGCCGCCGACGTCCAGGCCGCCCTGCGCGATCACCTGCCCGTCGCGGACGACGGCGAGGTCGGCGGTGCCGGCGCCTAGGTCGACGACCAGCAGCGCCGCGCCCGGTGGCAGCTCCCGTGGGCGCGTCGCGGTGAAGTACGCGGCGGCCGCGACGGGTTCGCTGACGAACTCCACCGCGCCAAGCCCGGCCCGCGAGGCGGCGCAGGCAAGCACCTCCCGCCGCGGCGCACCCCACCCGGCCGGCACGGTCAGCACCACGGAGCCCTGGCCCGCCGCCCCAGCATCCGCGGACGGCGTCACGGAGCCCGCGACCGGCACCACAACGCCCGCGGCCGGCACCGCAGCCCCCGCGGACGGCGTCACGGACCCCGCGACCGGCATCGCAGCACTCTCGGGCGGCACCGCAGCAACCGCGGACGGCACCGCAGCACCCGTGGGCGGTGTCCTGGGGACGCGGGCAGCGACCGCGGCGAGCACCGTGGCGAGGGCGTCGGTCACGGCGACGGCGTGCGGGCCGAGCAGCACGGTGCCGTCGTCGATCCGCCGTTTCGGGTTGGGTTCGAACGCGGCCGGGTCGGCGCGTGCCAGGCGTTCCGCGTCGAGGCCGGCGACCAGGACCCCGCCGGCGCCGGCGTGGACCGCCGAGGACAGCTGCTCCCGGCCGTCGAACAGCACCGGCCGGACCTGGCCGTCGTCGCCGCGCAGCACCGCGACCGTGTTCGAGGTGCCGAGGTCGATGGCCAGCCGGTGCACGACCGCAGCGTACGCCGCGGGCCGATCGACCGCCTCCCATCCATGCGGCCACCGCGACCGCGGGGACGCCTATGCGGTCAGCAGCGCCGCGACCTCGTCGGGGTGGGGCCGGGCGGCGATGCTGGTGCGGAACCTGCCGGCGGTCGTCCGCAGCCCGTAGTCGGACAGCAGCCGGTGCAGCTGGTCGGCGGTGATCGCCGCGGCGGACATCGCCCAGCCGGCGCCGGAGCGCTCCACGACGCCGGCGTTGTGCCGGCGGTCGCCGGGGCCGGGGACGACGAGCTGCGGGATGCCGGCGGCGAGCGCGCCGAGGACGGTGCCGGCGCCGCCGTGGTGCACGACGGCGGCGAGCGTCGGCATGAGCGCGTCGAGGGGCACCCAGCCGGTGGTGAACACGTTGCCGGGCAGGCGGGCGGGCAGTCCCGGCTCCGGCCGGACGAGCAGGATGTCGGCGGGCACGTCGGCGGCGACGGCGACGACCGCGCGCATGAGGCCGCCGCTGCCGGGCCCGTCGACGGTGCTGCGGGACACCACGATCCGTGGCCGCCCCGCCGGGCCGGGGAACGGCTCGGACAGCTTGCCGACCGTGGCCGGCAGGTGCCGCATCGGTGTGCCGCCGCGCTCCCCGACCAGCTCCGGCGGCGCGATCTGCACGGCGGTGACCGGCTCGGGCAGGGCCTCGACGCGGTGCCGGCGCAGCGCCGGCCCGGCGGTCACGGCGGCGAGGACGGCGCCGTCGAAGAGGTTGTTCTCGTGGCGGACCGCGGGGATGCCGCGCCTGGCGGCGACGACCGCGCCGGCGACCGCGAGGGGTTCGTACACGACCAGGTCCGGCCGGAACCGGTCGGTGAGCGACGCGACGCCGTCGACGAGCCGCTCGTTGACGGCGCCGAACAGCAGGGCCACGCCGCGCGTGCCGGCGGTGCCGGCCAGTTCGGCACGGGCGGTCAACGGGTGGCGCAGCATCATCCGCCGCGCCGTCCGGCCGAAGGAGAAGCCGGGCGCCACGTCGCTGACGGGCAGTTTCAGGGCCCGGCCGGCGGTGAGCGCGTCGGCCGCGGTGGCGACGAGGACCTCGTGCCCCGCCCGACGGAAGGCCTCGGCGAGCGGGACGAGCGGCAACACGTGGCCGAGCAGCGGCGCGGACACGAACAGCACACGCATGCGGTCGACCTTAGTCGATCTCCGTCAGGCGCTCCCGGTTGATGCGCAGCGCCTCTTCGAGCTGGTCCTCGAGGATGATGATGCGGCAGGCCGCCTCGAGGGGGGTGCCGCGGTCGCACAGCTCCCGGGCCCGGATCGCCAGCCGCAGCTGGTACTTGGAATACCGCCGGTGCCCGCCGGGCGAGCGCAGCGGGGTGATCAGTTTCAGCTCACCGAGCCGGCGAAGGAAATCGTGCGAGACGCCGATGATGGCCGCGGCGCGGCCCATGGTGTAGGCGGGAAAGTCATCGTCGTCCAGCGGGTGGTCCTGTTGTGCCACGTCACCTCCACGTCGAGGGCCCCGGCGCTTGTGCACCGGGGCCCAGGGTTTTGGGTCTAAACACCATCTACCAGCATGAATGCCGGATTGTCATGTCCACATCTGGCGCGAGTTGCGGCGCCATCAGCAGGGATCGCATCTATCAGACCGAAGACCACCTCTCGTTCGATGGACACTGCGGTGCTCGCCGGACCTCGTTGCACGATCCACGGCGGGCGATCCAACGGTGTGAACCCTCCCCTTCCTCTCGTCACTTCTCACTATCCTTGCCGAACGGAGTCGCAGCCAGTCGCGCGGCTCTGTCCCTTCGCCCTCGGAGGGGGCGGCTGCGTCAGCATGGTTTGCTGTCTCTCTTGACCCCTGAAACGCTACGCCCCATCGCCACGAAAATCTAGTTCCGGCGTACCAGATTTTCCGGGACCACCCGTTCGGGTTCGCCGACGGCGTAGGGCTCGGGTCACCCCCGCGCGGTGGTCCTGATCTACGGTCAGATCATGACCACCGTCCGTGACGTCACCGTCCGGCTCACGGGCTGGCTCGACCGGCTCATGCCCGCCGGCGACCGTTGGGCCGCGCTCACCGCTGAGCTGGCCTGGTTCCGCAACGACGACCGGCCGGTGACCGCCGAGCTGTGCGCGGAGATCGAACGCGCCGCCTGGCGGGTGTCCCGGCACGTGGCGCTGATCTACGAACCGGGCGGCACCGCCCCGCCGGACAGCGAGGCCGGGCAGTGGCCGCGGCAGGACCCGGCGGCCGTGCGGGCCCGCGCCGCGTCGGTGTCGCAGTCGCGCCGGCTCCCCGACGGCACCGCCCTGATCCGGATCGACGGCCTGGACGAGGTGGGTCTGGCCCAGCCGTACGTCGACGCCGCGTTCACCCTCGCCCGCGGCGCCGACCGCCTCATCCTCGACCTGCGCGCCAACGGCGGCGGTGACCCGGCGACGGTCGCGCTGATCGCCGGGTGGCTCCTCGGGGACGAGGCGGTCCAGCTGTCCGAGGTGGTCGACCAGCACGGGCGCCGGCAGTGGTGGACGCCCGACCGGCCGCGCGGCAGCGCACTGCTGGAGGAGACGTGCGTCCTGGTCAGCGCCGCCACGTTCTCCTCGGGTGAGGCGCTGGCATATCACTTGAAGGCCCGCGACCGGGTCCTGGTGGTGGGCGAGCCGACGCCGGGAGCGGCCGATCACGTCCTGCCGGTCCGGCTCGCCCCGACCGTCCTGGCGCACGTGCCGCGGGCGTACGTCGTGGACACCGTCACCGGCGGGAACTGGGAGGGCACCGGGGTGGTGCCGCACGTGCGCACCACGGCCGATCAGGCCCTGGAGACGGCGCTCACCGTCATGGACCGGTGAGCGCCGTCAGGGCCGGTCAGCCGGCGGCGCGGTACGCCTCACCGGCGGGCGTCGGCGTCGTGCCGTCCTTGTACAGCCCGTACGGCAGGGAGTCCCCGACGGCCGGCAGCGAGAACCAGGCGTAGCGCTCGATCCACGACGTGGCCTGCATGGACGTCGTGGTCGCGGTGATGAACGCGGTGATCTGCGCGGTGGTCGGGTACTTCGGCGTGCCGGTGAAGTTCATCAGGCCGTACTCGGTGACCCAGATCGGCAGGTTGTACCGGTCGTGGACGGCCTTGAGGTAGCCGGCGAACTGGCCGGCCGCGGCGGCGCTGAAGTCGGAGCCGTACCAGTGCAGGGTGATGAAGTCGACCCGCCGCTGCTGCTGCCGGGCACCGGTCATGAACCGGTCGAGCCACCCACCGGGGGTGTTCCCGCCGTACGCGACGGCCGGGCTGCCCAGCCGCATGCCGGTCGCCTCGAGCCGCGGCCACAGGCTCAGCGCCTGCTCGACGCTCATGTTGGCCTGGCCGGCCAGGTCCGGCTCGTTGAAGCCGAGCAGCACGGTGCCCTCGCTCTTCGCCTTGGCCAGGGTCGCGTCGGTGACCGAGGCGGCGCCCCAGATCATCGGTACGAACTCCGCGCCGGCGGGCATGCTGTCGTTGCTGGGCGACCAGTTGTAGTACCAGCCGGCGCCGACGTTGGTGACGGCCGAGGACAGCCCGGTGAACGCCCAGGTGCTGACGCCCTTCTTCTTCGCGCCCGGCACCGAGGGAGCGGGCGAGGAGGGAGCGGGCGAGGAGGACGAGGCCGGCGACGAGGACGGCGCAGTGCCGCCGGGCAGCTTCCAGGCCTGGTTGGCGCCGCCGGTGCACGCCCAGATCTGCAGCCGGGTGCCGTTGGCGGAGCTGTTGCCGCTCGCGTCGAGGCACTTGCCGGAGCTCGGGTTGACGAGGCGGCCGGCGCTCGCCGTCCACCGCTGCGCGCCGGTGCCGTTGCAGGCGTACAGCTGGATCTTCGCCCCGTCGGCGGTGGAGGCCCCGGTCACGTCGAGGCACTTGCCGAGCGCGCGGACGCTGCCGTCGGACTCGACGGTCCACTGCTGCGCGCCGGTGCCGTTGCACGTCCACAGCTGCACGGCGGTGCCGTTTGCGGCGTTGGCGCCGGCGACGTCGACGCACTTGCCGGCGATGCCGGTGATCGGGCCGGCGGTGGCCGCGAGGGCGTTGGTGAGCCCGAGCACGCCGAGCGCGGCCACGACCGCGGTCGACACGATGATCGCGAGGGTGCGGCGGCGCGGGCGCCGGCGGGCGGCCCGGTGAGCGGGCGGTGGGGCGGTCGGGTGGGGCGTCATGCGCTCAAGCTCGCCGATGCGCTTCGGCATCGTCAACCTGAGGACGGCGACTTCATCAAAGCCTAAGACAAACTTGAGAGAGCGCTCTCCGAACCCTGTCCGGCACCGCCGCCGCGCTGCCGGACAGGGGGCTCGGTGTCAGCGTCGCGGCAGCTGCCGCGGCGCCTGCGGGATGCGCTTGTCGACGAGGGGCGGGCCGGCCGCGGCCAGGTCGCCCTGCACGGTGCGCAGCGACTTCTTCGGGTTGTACGCGGCGTCCCACAGGCAGCCGGAACCCTCCGGCGGGTTCTTGAACCAGTTCGGGATCCACGAGTACTTGTCGGTGAAGCCCCACACCGTGAACGACAGGCAGTGCCGGTTCAGCAGGCACGCCTGCAGCAGCACGTGGTAGTTGTACGCCGCCGCCTGGTCCCGGGCGTTGACGTCGGCGCCGTTCGCGGCGAGGGTCGGGTCGTCGGCGTTCTTCATCAGGCTGCGCGCGTCGACCTCGGTGAGGGCGACCGCGAGACCCAGGTCGCTGAAGCGCTGCAACGCGTCGGCGACCTGGAAGACGTCGTAGTTGCCGTACTGCGTCGCAAGGTGCCCCTGGCTGCCGAAGCCGTCGATCGGCACACCGTCCGCCCGCAGCTGCTTGATCATGTTGTAGACGAACTGGGTCTTGTCGCCGGCGCCGCCGTCGCCGAACGCCTCGACGTTGTAGTCGTTGTAGAACAGCAGCGCCTTCGGGTCGGCGGCACGCGCGGTGCGGAACGCGTCGGCGAGGTACCCGGGGCCGAGCAGGTCGGCGAACTTCTGCTTGAACGACCCGGCGTTACCGCCGAGGTGGATGGCGCTGGGCGTCTCCCACGGGTCGCTGACCGCCTCGTTCACCACGTCCCACTGCCAGATCCGGCCCTTGAAGTGGGTCACCACGTCGGTGATGTGCTTCTTGAGCAGGGCCCGCAGCTGCGGCCCGTCGATGGAGCCGTCGTTGATGCCGTCGTTGAGCCAGCCCGGCAGCTGGCTGTGCCAGACCAGCACGTGACCGCGCACCAGCTGCCGGTTGCGCATGGCGGTGTCGATGAGCGCGTCGGCCGGGGCCCAGTTGTACGTGCCGCGGGTCGGCTCGAGGCTCTCCCACTTCATCGCGTTCTCGGCGGTGACGGTCGAGAACTGCGTGTCGACCGTCGTCTTGTACGTCGGGTCGGCGGCGTAGGCGGCCGGGTCGACCGCGGTGCCGAAGTACAGCCCGTGCTTGGCGGCGAGGGCCCGCAGGCTCTGGTCCTGCGGCTTCGGCGGCCGCGCGTCGTGCGCGGACGCGGCCACGGTGCTCAGCGAGCCGACCGCGACAACGGCCAGGACACTCGCGTTGATCAGTCTCCGGAATCTCATCCGTGCTCCGTTTCGTCAGGGGGTACGGCGGTCTGGGTGCCGGGCGGCCGGCGGCCGTCGGGGGCGACGGCCCGGCCGGTGGCGGGCGAGATCATGCCCGGGTGCAGGCCGCGGCTGGTGAGGTTCGCGACGATCTGCGGGATCGCGTCGATGGTCGTCCGATAGCCGTCGTGCATCAGGAGCACGCCGCCGGCCTGCAGGTTCGACGCGGCCCGCACGATCTGGGCGGTGCTCGCGCCGTTCCAGTCCTGCGAGTCGACGCTCCACAGGACCTCGGTGAGGCCGAGCTGCGACTCCATGGCTCGCAGGTTCGCGTCGGTCTCGCCGTACGGGGGGCGGAACAGTCTCGGCGCGGTGCCGGTGGCCTGCTGGAGGGCCTCCTGGGTCTGCGTCAGCTCGGCCGTGATCTGGGCGGTGCCGAGCTGGGTGAGGTGCGGATGGGTCCAGCTGTGGTTGCCGATCCACATGCCGGCCGACTGCTGGGCGCGCACGAGCGACGGGTTCGCCTGCGCCCGCCGGCCGATGTTGAAGAACGTGGCCCGCACGCCGGCGGACCGCAGCGCGGCCAGCAGCGCGCCGGTGGTCGACGGGTCCGGGCCGTCGTCGTAGGTCAGGGCGACGTATCCGTTGCCACCGTTCGGCGCGGCCTGCGAGGCGTCTGTGCGCATGCTTCACGTGCCTCCTGGGCGGCGGTGGCGGGAGCGCCGTCGATAGACTTCGACGGATCTGGTGCGCTCTGTTGATAACCGCCGGTTCCCACCCCGGGAACCATTTTCGGAAGCTTTCGAAAGGCCTTGACAGTTACGGCACGGTGACCGTGTTCGCTTCGATGAGCGCGACGAGGTCGGTCCAGTCCTCCACCAGCTGCGCCTGGTCGATGCGCGCGAGGCGACGCTGGGCGGCGCGGCCGGCGGTGGCGTCGTGCAGGTGCCGGCGCAGCACGTCGTCGACCTGGTCGATGGTGGTGTGCTCGCCGAGCAGGTCCTCGACGCCGTCCAGGTCCAGGTAGACGACCAGTTGCGCGCACAGGTCCCGGCAGCGGCAGACGAAGCTCGGCAGCCACCGCTGCGGCGGGCCGCTCAGGTGCTCGACCAGCAGCTCCAGGTCGAAGCGCAGGTCGTCGGCGCCGTCGTTGCGCACCTGCCACGGCGGCGTCGCGACGAGCCGGTCGGCGGCGTCCGTGGCCGCGTACCTGGCCAGCGCGAGGGTGTCGGCGAAGACCAGCAGCCGGCCGTCGGCGTCGGTGGGGAACACGTGCTCGACCACGTCGTAGCCGTCGCCCAGCACACCGCGCAGCGTCACGCCCTGCCGTCCCGGGGTGACGAACTCGAGCAGTTCGACGTTGCTGAGCGCGGCGCGGTCCTCGTTCGGCGGCGGTACCCAGCCCGCCGGCCCGACCGGCCGCTGCGCGGGCTGCGGCCAGTGTGCCGGCTGCTGCCACTGCGGCGGCTGCTGGGGTTGCGGCAGCGGGGGCTGATGCGGCTGCTGCCACTGTTGCGCCGGCTGCTGGGGTTGTGGCTGGGGCTGATACGGGCGCTGCCACTGCGGCGCCGGGAACTGCTGCGGCGGCTGGGGCTGCGGGGGCTGAGGCTGCTGCTGCGGGGGCTGGTGTTGCGGCGGGGGCTGCTGCGGCGGGGGCTGGTGTTGCGGCGCTGGGGGCCGCCAGGCGGGCGGTGCCGCGGGCGGGAACTGCGGCGCAGGTTGAAACTGCGGCACGGGCGGGGACTGCGGCACAGGCGGGAAATGCGGCGCGGGCGGGGAGGCCGGCACGGCACCGGACGTCTCGCCACCGCCGGAGATCGGCACCGGACCGGTCCAGCCGATCGGCCGCTGCCCACCCTGCGGGCCGGCCGGCGGCCCGTCCGGCCCGGCGGGCGCGAGTCCGGTCACCATGGGGTCGATGCTGCCGGCGGCGACCACCAGCTCCGGCTGGTCGATGATCGTCGGTGCCAGGCCGAGGGCCCGGTGCAGCATCGTCGCGACCAGCGGCATCCGGCTCGCCCCGCCGACGAGGATGACGGCGCCGAGGGGGCGCAGCGGCACCGGGCAGTCGGCGAGGGTGGCGGCGACCGCGGTGACGGTCCGCTGGATGAGCGGCGCCGCGAGCGCCTCCAGCTCCTCGCGGGTGACGATCTGGTCGGTGTCCAGCAGCGGCAGGTACAGCAGCGCCGAGCTCGTCCGGGACAGCATCTCCTTGGCGTTGCGCACGTCGTCCCACAGCTGCCGGCGGGCGGCCCGGTCGGCGACGGTGACGGGGTTGTCCAGCCGCGCCCACAGCTCGGGGGCGCCGGACCGGCGGCGCAGCAGGTCGACGATCGCGGCGTCGACGTCCTGCCCGCCGGTCTCGTCGAGCCCGGCGCTGCACAGGACCTCCATCCGCCCGCCGCCGGAGCCACCGGCGGCCGGCGGGGCGTGGCGCACGACGGCGACGTCGAACGTGCCGGCGCCCAGGTCGTACACCAGGAGATCGGCTGGACCGGGACCGTGCCGGCGCAGGTGGAACGCCGCGGCCGCGACCGGCTCGGGCACCAGCCGCACCGCCCCGGCGGAGGTGTCGAGCCCGGCCCCGGCGGCCGCCCGCAGCAGCGTGGCCCGCCGGCCGGGACCCCACGCCGCGGGGTGGCAGACGGTGGCGCCGGTGACGGCCGTGCCGCCGATGCGCTGCGCCTCGGTCACGACCCGGCGCAGCAGCGCGCCGAGCAGCGCCTCGACGCTCACCTCGGCGCCGAGCAGGACGGTGCCGTCGTCGATGCGGCGTTTCGGGTTGCCTTCGAAACGTTCCGGGCGGGCGCGGGCGGCGTACACGGCGTCGCGGCCGACGAGCAGCGCGCCGTTGTCGTCGGCGTAGACCGCGGATGGCAGCAGCGGCGCGCCGTCGAAGAGGACCGGCTCGGGCGGGCCGCCGCCGCGGCGCAGGAACGCGACGGTGCTGGACGTGCCGAGGTCGACGCCGAGCTCCACCGCCGCCCTCCCCCCGCTCTGTCCGCTCATCGAAGTCGGGTGCTCGCACGCTGTCAAGCCCGCCACGGCCGGCCCGTCAGGCGCGCAGTAGCAGGTCCTCGCGGCCGATCGGGTCGACGCGGGTGCTGGGCACGGTGCACGCGTGCGCCCCGGCGACGGTGCCGAGCCGGGCGCAGGTGGGCGCGGGCTCGCCCGCCAGGAAGCCGAAGAGGAAGCCGGAGACGAACGCGTCGCCGGCGCCGTTGGAGTCCACCGCCGGCGCGGGCAGCGCGGCGACCGGCACGTGCAGCACGCCGGGCGCGTCGCGGGTGAGCAGGTACGCCCCGGCGGCGCCGGCGGTGGCGACCGCGATGCGGGGGCGGCCCATCGCCAGGACGCGGCGCAGCGTGGCCGGCACGTCCGGCAGCGCCGCCGCGGACATGAACACCAGGTCGGCGCCGCGCGCGAACTGCTCGTGGTAGGCGTTCCCGCCGTCCCAGTCGTGCAGGTCCGTCGACACGGTCACCGGCAGCCCGGCGAGGACCCCGACGGCATGCTGGCACGGGTCGGTGATCGACACGTGCACGTGCCGGGCCGCGCCGGCGAGGTCCCGCAGCAGCGGCTCCGGGAAGCGGGCGGTGTCGTCCTGGCGGCTGCCGTCGTACAGCGACAGCCGCCGCCCGGACGGGTCGACGAGGTTCACCGCCCGCTTCGTGCCGGCCGGTGTCGGCACCGCGGTGAACGGCACCCCGTGCCGCTCGTGCAGGTCACGGACGAGCACACCCTCGGGGTCGTCGCCGAGCACGTCGAGGTGGGCGACGCGCAGCCCGAGCGCGTGCAGGCCGAGGGCGACGCCGTCGCCGGTCTGCCCGGCCCGGGTCCGGATCGCCGGCACCAGGTAGCTGTCGGCGAACGGCAGCGGCAGGCTCGGCACGGACACGACCGTGTCGACCCCGGCGCCGCCGAGCACCAGGATGTCGTTCATGCTTCAGACGGTACGGACCCCGGTTTACGGTTTTACGGGATGGTGTCCGCGCCTGCCACGCCGGCGCCGGCGGCCGGTGGGGTGGCCGACGCCGAGCCCGTCGCGACGCTGTACGGCGGCGGCGGGACCGAACCGTCGGCCCGCAGCCAGTCGCTCTGCGTGTTGCCGCTGCTGTTCGCCCGGGTGATGGTGGCGGGGTCGTAGAAGTTGCTCGCCGTCCACGTCAGGCGGGTGTCGCCGAAGTCCTGGGTGATGGTCTTGGCGCCCTTGACGTAGTTGCTCTCGGCGTAGATCTGGCCGCCGACGCCGAGGCCGAGGAAGTAGTCGGTGACGTTGACGTAGTTGGCGTAGACGTGGGCGTAGCCGAAGCGGACCCGCGGGTGGCGGGTGTTGGAGCCGTCCAGCCAGTTGTGGTGGTAGGTGACGTGGAGGTACCCGGTGTCCTGGGCGCCGTTGCCGTCGGAGTGGCCGAGCAGCATCGACTTGTCGGTGCCGGCGAACCGGTTGTACGACACCGTCACCAGGTCCGAGCCGCGCTTCACGTCGACGGAGCCGTCGTAGGCCGGGTAGAACGTGTTGTGGTCGACCCACACGTGGTGGGAGTAGCACTGCACGTTGACCGAGTCGTCGGCGGAGGAACGGAACGTCAGGTTGCGGATGATGACGTTCTGCACGTGGGTGAAGCTGTCCTTCTCCGCCGGGTCGCAGAGGTCACCGCCCCAGGCGACCTCGTCGGGCCCCCAGCCGTTGACGTCGAAGCCGAAGCCGCTGATCGTGGCCGTGGCGCCGACGCCGATGATGGTCTTGTTGGAGCCGACGTCGAGCATGTCGGCGCCCGCGCCGGTGATGGTGCCGGAGACCCGCACGATCCGCGGGGCGTCGTCGGCGACGGCCGCGGCGAGCTGCGCGTAGGTGGTGACGGTGACGGTGGGCCCGCCGCTGCCGCCGTTGGTGCCGGCGCGGCCGTAGCCGGTGAGGGTGGCGAACCCGGTGAGCCCGGCGCTGTTACCAGGTGTCCCGGTCGGTGATGCTGTCGGTGTCGGTGTCGGGCTGTTTTTTGTCGGGCTCGGGCTCGTTGGGCCGCTTCCGCCGGTGGTGACGCTGACGTCGTCGAAGGAGGCGGCCGCGTAGGACGTCTGCAGGCCGATCCGGCCGGCCGCCGAGACCGTGCTGGTCGCGGTGGCGACGGTCGCGCCGTCGACGGTGCCGCGCACCGTGCTGCCGCTGACCTCGATCGCCAGGGTGTACCAGGTGCCGGTCGCCACCGTGCGCGACACGCTGCCGAGGACGGTGACGGTGCCGCCGTTGACGGCCTGCAACTGGACGCGGTTGCCGGGCAGCAGCGCCAGCCGGTAGTACTTCGTCGCGCTGCCGGCCCGGGCGAGCAGCGCGGCGAAACCGGCGGAGCCCAGGTTCAGCGGCTTCACCCTTGCCTGGACGGTGTAGTCGGTGAGGGAGTTGGCGGCGTTGAACAGCCGGGCGTTCTCGCTGCCGGTGTTGGCCTGGTTCGCCACGCGCGAGCCGTCGGTGGTGACGGCCCAGGTGCCGCCCGACTTCGACCAGCCGCTGATGCTGCCGTCCTCGAAGTCGGCGCTGAAGGCGGTGACGGCGTTCGCCGTCTGGGCGAAGACGACGGCGCCGGCGGCGGCCAGCGCCACGGCGGCACCGGCGGACCACCACCTGCGGCGGCGGGAGGGCGATCGTGTGTCCATTGCGGACCTCTCTTGCCACGAAGGACCGCGGCCGCGCGCACCGGGCAGGGTGGCGGGACCGCAGGGGACGGCGGCGGGTCCGTGCGCCCTCCGGCGTGCCAGCGGCCGGGCGGTGGCCGCTGTCGGGGTGTGCACACCTTAGGAAAGCGCATTCCTCAGGCGTGACGGTAACCTCTGTTGCTGACGGCTGTCAATGTCAGCGGGGTACCCTTGACCTTGCCGCTACGTCAACGTTTCTACTGGACCCATGCGGATCGGTGAGCTCGCCGCGCTGGTCGGGGTGTCCACCCGCACCGTGCGCCACTACCACCACCTGGGCCTGCTGCCCGAGCCGGAAAGGCTCGTCAACGGCTACCGGGAGTACCGGCTGCGCGACGCCGTCGTCCTCGCCCGCGTGCGCCGCCTCGCCGAGCTCGGCCTGTCCCTCGACGAGATCCGCGACGTGCTCGCCGACGACCAGGGCCGCGAACTGCGGGAGGTGCTGCTGGACCTCGACGCGGACCTGGCCCGCCAGCAGGCCGCCATCGCCGCCCGGCGCGACCGGCTCGCCACGCTCCTGGCCCGCCCCGACCTCAACCCGGACTCGACCGTGTCACCGGACCTGGCCGCGGTGCTGCGCGACCTGCCCACCGGCGACTCCCCGTTCGGCGCGCTGGACCGTGAGCTGCTCGCGCTCGTCGACACCGGCGCCGACGAGGCCGCCCGGGCCGGCTTCGCGGACCTCCTGCGCCCGCTCACCGAGCCCGGCGCGCTGTCCCGCGGCCAGGCCCTGTACGCCCGGCTGGACGACCTCGCCGCCGCCGACCCTGCCGACCCCCGGGTCGCCGCCCTCGCCACCGACCTCGCCGCCCACCTCCCGGAGGGCATGGCCGCGGCGATGACCGCGACCGGCCCCGGCACCGACCGCTGGATGCAGACGATGACGCAGGAGATGTCCCCCGCACAGGCCGAGGTCTTCCGCCGGCTGCTGCTCGTGCTGCGGGAGCGCCCGTGATGCTGCGACTCGCCCGCGCCGCCCTCTTCGCCACCGTCCCCGCCGAGCTGCTGCTCGTGGTGCTGCTGGTGTCCGGCACCCCGCTGCCCCGGCTCCTGGTGGCGGCCGTGGAGACGCTCGTGCTCGCGGTCCTCGTCCTGGAGGCCGTCGCCGTCCTGCGCCTGTTCCGCGCCGCCCGCCGCCGCGGCCTCGACCGCCGCCGCGCGGCCCGCACCGCCTACGAGGACCTCGTCCCCGTCCAGGTCCGCCGGATCATGGGCTTCGACGCGAAAGGCATGCTGAGCCTGGCCCTGTGGCTCACCCGCCGCCGCCACGGCGTCCCACCCGGCGCCGTGCCCGTGCCGTACTTCGGCGCGCAGGCCCCCGCCCTGATCGTCTTCCTCGGCGCCATGGCCGTCGAACTGCTCGTCGTCGACATCGTCCTCCGCTCCGTCGGCGCCCCCACCGCCGTCCGCACCGTGCTGATCGTGCTCGACGGCTACTCGATCCTGCTGGCCCTCGCCATCATCGCCTCCTGCGTCACCCGCCCACACGTCATCTCGACCGACGAGATCCGCATCCGCTCCGGCGCCTTCTTCGACCTGCGCATCCCCCGCACGAACGTCGCCACGGCCCGCCGAATCCGCGGGTACGCCGAGAAGGGCACGATCCGCGTCGAGGGCGACGTGCTGACGGTCGCGGTGTCCTCACAGGCAAACCTCCTGCTGGAACTGACCACCCCGGTCACCGCGGTCCGCCCCCTCGGCGCCACCTGCGAGGTCCGGACCGTCCGCTACTTCGCCGACGACCCGGCCGCGGCTCTCGAGGCCTTCACCCGCACAACCCCAGCCACCCACCCACCCCATTGACCCAGCCACCCCGTCACCCGCCTTGCCGGGACAAGTCCGACGAACCGCAGCACCCCGAACAGACTGGCACGAGACAGACCGAGACGAGGCAGCGCGGAACGGGCACGGGCGGGGGTGGACCTGCGCCGACGCGGAACGGGCACGGGCCACGGGGTGGACCTGCGCGGACGCGGGACGGGCACGAGCGCGGGGCGGTACTGCGCGGACGCGGGACGGCACGGGGGCGGCGTGAGGCGGCACGGGCAC
>NZ_JBFAPO010000044.1:0-101380 GCF_040676755.1 Dactylosporangium sp. NPDC049525
CCGTGGCGCCGTGCCGGGGGCACTGGGGCGTGGCGCGTCAATCTTGGGTGGGGCACTCGGGGGCTGCGGCCCCCGCGACCCCGCCCCCCCCCCCCCGACCCTGGTTCCGGTTGGCGCAGTTCTTTGACATGCCCTGCCGGGGGCATCAGGTCGCCGGTGACGTGATCGGCGCCGTCAGTGGGGGCACCGCCGCGGCGGCTGAGCACTCGCACGGTGTGGCCGGCGTCGCGGAGCAGCGGCACCACGAGGCGGCGACAAGTGGATCGCACTCAAGACTGACGCAACCTTTTGGTTGCTATTCGCGAGGCGATGTGCAACCGTTGAGTTGCGATGGAAGGGAGAGCAATCATGATGGATCACAAGGTCGGTACGCGTGAGGAGTGGCTCGCGGCACGGCTGGAGCTGCTCGAGGCTGAGAAGGAGCTCACGCGGCGCAGCGACGAGGTGGCTCGGCAACGTCAGGCGTTGCCCTGGGTTCGTGTCGAGAAGGAGTACCGCTTCGACACCGACGACGGGCCGGCGACGCTTGCCGACCTGTTCCGTGGCAACTCGCAGCTGCTCGTTTACCACTTCATGTTCGGGCCCGACTACACCGCCGGCTGCCCGTCCTGTTCGGCGATCGCGGACGGCTTCAACGGCTCCGTCGTCCACCTCGCCAACCACGACGTCACCCTGCACGCCGTGTCGCAGGCGCCGCTGCCGAAGCTGCAGGCGTACAAGCAGCGGGCCGGCTGGACGTTCCCGTGGGCGTCCTCGGCCGGGAGCGACTTCAACTACGACTTCCGCGTGACCCACTCCGCCGACGAGTGGCGGTCCGGCAGCGTGGAGTACAACTTCCGGCAAATGGACGTGCGACCGCCGGCGTCCGGTGAGATGCACCCGGATCTCATCGGCCTCGCGGCGGGGGTTGGCACCGACTGGTCGACGTACCGGCAGCAGGGGCCCGGGCTGAGCGCGTTCGTGCTCGACGACGGCGTTGTCTACCACACCTATTCCACATACGAGCGCGGTGTGGATGCCATCTGGGGCATGCACCCGTGGCTGGACCGGGCGCCCCTCGGCCGCAACGAGACCGGCATCTGGTGGCGGCGCAAGGACGAGTACGACCGGCACTGAGCTGCTGGATCAGGCCGTCCGGGTCTGATACGCGGCGCGGCTGGCCTCGATGTGTGGGGCGTGTTCGATCGCCCAGCCGGCAAGGGCCAGTGCGGGTGGGATCAGGCTCTTGCCGGTGGCGGTCAGCGTGTACTCGACCCGTGGCGGCACCTCGGCGTGCACCTTCCTGGCGACCAGGCCGTCGCGCTCCAGGTTGCGCAGGGTCAAGGTCAGCATGCGTTGGGAGATGCCCGGGATCTGCTGGTGCAGGTCGGTGAAGCGCAGCGTGCCCTGGTCGAGGGTGGCGACGATCAGCAGCGTCCACTTGTTGCAGATCTGGTCGAGGATCGCCCGGATGGTCTGGCCGCCGTCTCCGCGGATCATGCAGGTGTGCTCGTAGTGCGACATGACAACCCCTTGTGCCTCACGCACACGCGTGTGCCTTTTGTATGCCTCCCGATAGTGACGCATCATGTGGCTACTTACGAGTGGTAACCATCCTGGTGAGGGGCTTCTCATGGAGATCGGGTACTGGATCGTCGGCGGGCTGCTTGCGGTGTTCTACCTGTACGCGGGAGGGAAGAAGGTCGCGCAGAATCAGCAGCAGCTCCTGCCGATGATGGGCTGGGTCGACCGCGTGCCGATGCCGTTGGTCAAGACGATCGGGGTGCTGGAGGTCCTCGGGGCGGTCGGGCTGATCCTGCCGCCGGCGACCGGGATCGCCCCGTGGCTCGCGGTAGCCGCGGCGGCAGGGCTGGTGCTGATCCAGGTCGGTGGCATCGCCGTACACCTGTCCCGGGGCGAAGGCAGGCTGATCGGACTCAACATCGGCCTCCTCGTCGCCGCCGCCGTGGCAGTCTGGCTGGGCACCACCTGGCTCTGACCACCGCCGCCGCAGCGCCGCCGCAGCGCCGCCGCAGCGCCGTGCAGCGCCGTGCAGCGCCGTGCAGCGCCGCAGCAGCGTCACGCCGCCGCCGCGCCGCAGCGTGCCACGGGCACCGGCTCAGTGCAGCGTGACCTTGAGCAGGATCATCACGACGCCGAACGCGCCGGCGACCGCTGCCGACACCAGACGTTCGATCCGGGTGAGCTGACCGTGGCGGCCCATCTCCCAGCCCGCCAGGCACAACAACAACGCACTGCAGACGAGGGCCGAGAGCACCGTGGTGCGGAGCGCGACGCCCACGAGGTTCAGCGCGGCCAGGACTGTCACCGGCACGGCGGAGGCCGTCACGATCTCCCAGCCGCCGCTCAGCTGTGACCGGACCTCGTGCGCGGTCAACCGCCGGCCCTCGTGGATGCGTTGGGCCACGAGGCGGGCGTACCGCTCGGCGCTCCAGTAGATGACCAGGGTGACCAGGACGGCCACGATCACCGCGCCGGCCGACGTCGCGTGGGACGAGGCCATCACGGCCGCGCCGATGATGACGCCGTAGACGCCCGCCGCCGTGCCTTCCTCGGTGGGGCCGGTCACCCTGAGCCGGTGCCCGAGCGGGTGCTGCATGTGCGTGGTCACCGTCCTGATCGGCTGAGGCGGGAGCGCGGATTCTCCCCCGCGTTGGGCGATGGCGGGTCGTGGTGGCGGGTGAAACGTGGGTGGAAACGAGCGATGGAGGGAAACATGGCGACGTTTTCAGCGAGACACGGCGACGCCCCACGGCGTGGCGTGGCACATGGGTCCTCCGCGGCGGTTGCCGTGCCGTTCTGGCAGACCTTGACGTTGGGGTTGGTCACCGCGTTGTTCGGGATCGTGGTGCTGGCCTGGCCGGGTGAGACGTTGCGGGTCCTCGGCGCGCTGGTCGGCGTCTGGCTGATCGTCGCCGGGGTGATGCGGGTGGCGTCGGCCCTTGCCGAACATCACGGGCTGGGACGGCGCATCCTGACCGGGGTGGTGGGCGCCGCGTTGATCGTCGGTGGCGTGGCGTGCCTGCGCAACGTGGCCAACGGTGTGGTGGTCCTCGCGTTGATCGTCGGGCTGGCCTGGCTGCTGACCGGCCTGTCGGAGATCGGTATCGGGCTGATGACGCACGGCCGGTCCCGGCTGTGGCTGACGACCATGGGCGTCGCGTCGCTGGTCGCCGGCATTGTGTTCGTCGTGTGGCCGGGCGCGTCGCTCACCGCGATGGTGCTGCTGACCGGGATCAGCGCCCTGGTGATCGGGTGTGTGGAGATCGCGATCGCGATCATCATGCGCCGCGACGCGGCCACCGCCACATAAGAAAAGCCGCAAAGAAGAGGGCGCGAGCGACGGCGGCGCACAGGGCGCCGCCGTCGCTTCCTGTCATCCCCGCGTCATTTCGACTCGGATTTGCGGGCATGGGACCTGCTGGCCGTGGCCTTCGCCGGCGGTGCGGTGTTGCCCGCCGGCTCCTCGTCGCCCTCCAGGACCTTCATGATCCTGGGCGTGAGCGCCTCCGCCAGGGCCGGCGCGAGCGCGTCGGCGAGCACTCCGGCGAGGGCCTCGGCGATGAGTACCCGCTCCAGCGTCGAACTGCGGGGACCGACCCGCGACATGGCGGAGCGGACGCCCTCGAGCAGGCCGCCGGGCAGCGGGGAACGACCTCGACCGGCCGCGACCTTCGACGGCTGTCCCTGCTCGGCGCTGTCAAGGATCTCCAGGATCAGCTCGTCGATCAGTGCCTCGACATGCTGATGTGATTGGTCCGGATCGTTGGGTACTGGCGAATCAGCCGCCACGATGGGTGCCTCCCTCCTTCGGGTGGGCAAACGTCCCGCGTCCCCCGGCCGCGAACAGCCGGAGGACGGGATCACGATGGGCGGGCGCCCCTGCTCAGTTGCGTGCCATCAGCGCGGCCAGCAGCAGGGGGTTCTCGACGATGTTCTTGCCCCGCCGCTTGCGGCTCGCGAGAGCCATGAGCATCAGCGGGTGCTCCATGATGCCGCCCTCGCTGTCGTCGTCGCGGCGGCGGCGGGCCAGCGCGGCGAGGAGCAGCGGGTGCTCGATCATGCTGCTCTCGCTGTCGTCGTCGCGGCGGCGGCGGGCCAGCGCGGCGAGCAGCAGCGGGTTCTCCATGATGCTGCTCTCGCTGTCGTCGTCGCGACGGCGGCGGGCCAACGCGGCGAGCAGCAGCGGGTTCTCCATGATGCTGCTCTCGCTGTCGTCGTCGCGACGGCGGCGGGCCAACGCGGCGAGCAGCAACGGGTGTTCGAACAGCGCGTCACCGCGCTCTTCGCGGCGGGACATCAGCGCGGCCAGCAGCAGCGGATGCAGCGAACCCTCATCCCCTTCCCGCTCGCCGGATTCGGAACGGGCACGTTCAGCGGTGGAACTGGTCACGGGTACTCCCTTGATCAGCAGATCCGTCACGAGCCGCGTCGCGACCCGTGCGCTTACGCATCCACCATCCGCGCGGCCGACCGGCGTACACCACACCCGACCGGCATGAGCCGCCCGGGAAGGTTGGACGGGCTGTGGTGCAATCTTCGCTGTGACCGTTGCGATCCTGGCCCGTGGGCAGAACACCGCGCTGCCGGTGGCGTCGTCCTACACCGTCGTGGTCAGTCATGCGGCCGGGCCCGAGGTGGACCTCGTGGCGTTCCAGCTCGACGAGGCCGGCCGGGCGCCCGGGGACCATGCGATGGTCTTCTACAACCAGCCCGCGGGGGCCGGCGTCCGGTGGTCGCCGCCCGAGACCGCCGGCGGCGTCACCCGGCACCGCCTCGAGGTCACGCCCGGCGGCTGGGCGAGCACGACCGCCCGGGTCCGGATCGGGTTGACCGTCGCGGATGGCACGTTCGCCGCTGTGGCGGGGCTGCGCGCGGCGGTACACGGTGCGGACGGCGAGCTGTACGCGCTCGACCTCGGCACCCCCGACGTCCAGGACGCACTCATCGTCGGCGACGTCTACCGGCACCGCGACGCGATCAAGGTGCGCTGCGTCGGCGACGGCTTCACCGACGGCCTGCGCGGACTCATCACCGACGTCGGCCTCACGGTCGACGACGAGCCGGCACCGGCAGCGGCGGCAGTTGCGGTACCGGTGGCACAGCCCGCCGTCACATTGACCAAGGCGAAGCAGATCAGCCTCGCGAAGCCCGCCGCCGGTGCGTCGAGCGTCGACCTGCGCAAGTACGCCGTCGCGGTGTCGCTGGTCAAGAGCGGCCTGGACGGGCGCACGTTCCGGGTGGTGCTCGCGATCGACTGCAGCGGCTCGACGAAAAAGCTCTTCCGCAGCGGCGTCATGCAGCGCTCGCTGGAGCGGATGGTCGCGATCGCCGACCTCCTCGACGACAACGGCGAGATGGAGGTGTGGTTCTTCGGCGACTTCCCGGTCCGGTCCGCGCCGGTGCGCACCACCACCGCGCCCGACTACCTGGAGCGCCAGGCCGCCGACAAGAAGCGCGCCGAGGGCGGCAACTTCGAGCCCCGCGTCATGAAGGAGATCCTGGACTGGAGCACGGCCGAGCCGTCCCCGCACCCGACGCTGGTGCTGTTCTGGTCCGACGGCGGCGTCCACGCCGAGAAGCAGATCACCGAGCTGCTGGTCCGTTCGAGCAACCGCCCGGTGTACTGGATGTTCCTCGGCCTCGGCGTCGCCGACTACGGCGTCCTCGCCCGCTTGGACAACGTCCGCGGCGGCGTGGTCGACAACGCCGGTTTCCTCCCCATCGACGACATCGACCTGCTGTCCGACGACGACCTGTACGGCCAGATCTTCGGCACCTTCGTCAGCCGCTGGCACACCGCCGCCGCGGCCGCCGGTATCCTGCACTCCTGAATTCGCAGTCACCCCCTGGAGTGAGGTGCCGGCAGCCGTAAGGACCCGGTAAGCGCGCATCGTCTGGTGCCGATCATCGACGGCCGGTTCACTCGGAGACATGACGCGCAGACCGTTGACGTGGGTGCTGGTTGCCGTGCTCGCCGTAGGGGCAGGGGTCGGGCTGTACTGGTTCGCGCCGTGGCGGCTGTTCACCGACACCACCGTGCGCGAGGCGCTCACCGCGACGGACGCACCCACCGCCGGCCCCACCGCCGGCCCCGCTGCCAGCTCCGTGACCGGGCCGGCTGCCACGGCAGTCGTCGTGGCGCGGGGGGCGTTCGTGGCGCATGAGCACGACACGTCCGGCAGCGTGCGGGTGGTGCGGCTGGCCGACGGCACGCATCGGCTGGAGATCGAGGGGCTGGACACGTCCGACGGGCCGGACCTGCGGGTGTGGCTCACCGACCAGGCGGTCGTCACCGGCAAGGCCGGATGGCAGGTCTTCGACGACGGCCGGTACGTCGAGCTCGGCCGGCTCAAGGGCAACAAGGGTGACCAGGTGTACCCGATTCCCGCCTCGGCCGACCTCGCCGGCCTGCGCTCGGTGACGATCTGGTGCAAGCGCTTCTCCGTGTCGTTCGGGGCCGCGCAGCTCGCCTAGGCTTCTGCGGTGTGACGATCCGCGTGCTCATCGCCGACGACCAGCCGATGGTCCGGGACGGGCTGCGCCGGATCCTCACCGCCGAGCCTGACGTCGACGTGGTCGCCGAGGCCGCCGACGGGGTCGAGGCGCTGCGGCTCGCCCGGGAGCTCGCGCCGGACGTCGCGCTCCTGGACATCCGCATGCCGCGCATGGACGGCCTCACCGTCACCCGGCACCTCGCCGGCGGCCCGACCAGGGTCGTCGTGGTCACCACGTTCGACCTGGACGAGTACGTGTACCCGGCGCTGCGCGACGGTGCCTCCGGCTTCCTGCTCAAGCGGTCCGGCCCGGCGTTGCTGGTCGAGGCGGTCCGCGCGGCGTACGCCGGTGACAGCCTGATCAGCCCGTCGATCACGGTGCGGTTGCTGAAGCATGTCACCGGTCCCCGGCCGGCCCGGCCCGCACCGGTCGAGGCGCTCACCGAGCGGGAGCTGGAGGTGGCCGCGCACGTCGGCGCCGGCCGGACCAACGCGGAGATCGGCGCCGAGCTGTTCATCTCGGCCGGCACGGTGAAGACGCACGTGGCCGCGATCCAGCGCAAGCTCGGCGTCCGCAACCGTGTCGGCATCGCCGTGTGGGCCTGGGACACGGGCACCGTGGCACCGTGACGCGGCCGAAGCTGCTGACGCTGCTCCTGCTGGTGGTGCCGGTCGGGCTGCTGGGGCTGTGCGCGCTGCCGCTGACCGGCCCTGCCGGGATCGTCCCGGCCGTCGCCGCGGTCGCCGCCGTGGCGGTCGCGGCGCTGGCTCGCTCGCCCCGCCCGGCGATCGCCGCCGCCGCGCTGTCCCTGCTGGCCGACGGGCTGTATCAGGGGCCGCCGCAGCCCGCCGCGCTGTGGGCGCCGGTCGAGTTCGCGGCGCTGACCGTCCTGCTGGTGTCGCTCGCCCGCCGCGCGCCGGCCCGCGCCGTGGTCGTCGTCGCCCTCGCCGCCACGGCGCTGCCGCTGCGGATGTCCCTGCATGTGCCCGGCGACCGGGTCGAGGCGTCGGTGCTGCTCGTCGCGGCCGCGTTCACCGCGACGGTGTGCGCGGCCGGCGCCGGGCTGTACCTGCGGCTCGGTGACCACCGGCGGCGGCTCGCGGAGGAGCAGGCCCGCCGGGCGCACCGCCTCGACCTGGCCCGTGACCTGCATGACCTGGTCGCGCACGAGGTCACCGGCATCGTGATCGCCGCGCAGGCTGCGGCGCTGCCGGAGATCGAGGCCGCGGGCCTGCGGGCCCTGGACGCCATGGACCGGATGGTCGGCACGCTGCGCGGTCCGGTCTCGCAGCGCGTCCACGGCGTCGCGGACCTGCCGGACGTGGTGCGCCGCTTCTCCGCGACCGGCCCGACCGCGGCCACGCTGTCGATGCCGGTCGTGCCGGACCTGTCGCCGGACGCGTCGAAGGCCGCCTACCACGTGGTGATCGAGGCCCTGACCAACGTCCGCCGCCACGCCCCGGCCGCGACCACCGTGACGGTCGCCGTGACCGCCAAGGCCGGCCGGATGGAACTGACCGTCGCCAACGACGGAAGCACCACAACCGACCCAAGCAAAGCGAGCGAAGCAAGCAAAGCGAGCGAAACAACGAGAACCGGCGGCGGCACCGGCCTCGCCGGCCTGGACGAGCGGGTCACCGCACTCGGCGGCGACCTCCACGCCGGCCCGCGCGGGGCCGGCTGGCAGGTGACCTGCCACCTACCAGCCGGCTGACCGGGTCAGGAGTCGCTGGTTGCGACGATGATGACGATCAACGCGATGATCAGGATGAACGGCATGAACAGCCCGATGATGCTGATGGGGCGGGCGAGCAGCCGCTTGCCCGGGTCCATCGGCTGGCGGGCGCCGCCGTAGGGGGACGGCTGCGGCGGGGCGAGGCTGGCGACCTTGCCCCGGTTGATGATGTTCCACAGCACGATGAACGGCGTGATCACGAACGACGCGTAGCCATACCAACCCTGGATGAGGGTCTTGGAGGTCATCTCGCGGAACGTGGCCATGCCGCAGTCCCGGCAGAACGGGCCGTCGACGTGGCGGAACTGCATCATGATGATCATGCCCCGGTGGCCGCGGAACTTGGTCTGCGCGGTGGGGACGTTGTTGCAGAAGCGGCAAGGCGTGAGCTGGGCAGCCTGCTGTTGCTGCTGAGCCGAAATGGACATGGTCTTTCCTCCCGTGGAAGCGGCAACAGGCTACGACATCCGCGCCGGTCGTGGGGGGCACCGGATCTGCCGTTCGGCAGATGTGCGCGGCGCCGCCGGCGGAGACGCTCGGTGGATGCTGGAACTGATCGACATCACGAAGGTCTACAAGGGCCGCAAGCGCGCCGTCGACGGGCTGACGCTGCGGCTCGGGCCGGGGCTCGTCGGCCTGCTGGGGCCGAACGGGGCCGGGAAATCCTCGCTGCTGCGCATCGCGGCGACGGTCACCCGGCCGACGGGCGGGCAGGTGCGCTTCGACGGCGGCGACGCGGTGGCCCGGCCCGGCCCGCTGCGCCGGGCGCTCGGCTACCTGCCGCAGGACTTCGGCGTGTACCCGCACCTCACCGGGCACGAGTTCCTCACCTACCTGGCCGCCGTCCGCGGGCTGGCGGGACGCTCCGCCCGGGCCCGCGTCGGCGAGCTGCTCGAACTGGTCAACCTCACGCACGCCGCGAAGCGCCCGCTCGGCGGGTACTCCGGTGGCATGCTGCGGCGGATCGGGATCGCGCAGGCGCTGCTCGCCGACCCGAGGATCATCGTCGTGGACGAGCCGACGGCGGGTCTCGACCCGGAGGAACGGGTCCGGTTCCGCAACCTGCTGAGCGACCTGTCCGCGGACCGGTCGGTGCTGCTGTCCACGCACATCGTCTCCGACGTCGAGTCGGTCGCGACCCGGATCGTCGTCGTCACCGGCGGCCGGATCCGCTTCGACGGCGAACCCGTCGAGCTCCAGCGCAGCATCGCCGGGCACGTCTGGGAGCTGGCGGTGCCGCCGGCCGAGCTGACCGGCGTCCAGCAGCGCCTGCCCGTGACCCGCCTGGTGCGCACCGCCGAGCACGTCCGGGTGCGGGTCCTCGCCACGCACCGGCCGGCGCCGGACGCGACCCCGGTCCCACCGGATCTGGAGGACGCTTACCTGGCCGTCGTCCACAGCTCCCGGGCCACCCGATGAGCGCGCTCTGGGGCCTGGCGGTCGCGGACTTCCGGGAGCGGGTGCGCCGGCCCGCGTACCTGGTGATGCTGATCTCGGCGGTCGGCCTGGGCTGGCTGGCGGTGCCGCCCACCGACGCGCGGTGGGTGGTGCTCGACGCCGGCGGCTCCCGCGGTCTCTACACCAGCGCCTACGTGGGCCTGGTGACGGCGCTGACCAGCGCGCTGTGGCTCACGTTCGTCGGTTTCTACCTGGTGCGCGACGCCGTCGCCCGCGACGTGCGCACCGGCGTCGGCCAGCTGCTCGCGGCGAGCCCGCTGCGCACGCCGGTGTACCTGGCCGGCAAGTTCGCCAGCAACCTCCTCACCCTCGGCTCGATGGCAGGGACGATGGCGGTGACCGCGCTGGTGCTGCAGTTACTGCGGGGCGAGTCCCGCACCGTCGACCCGGCCGGGCTGCTGGCGCCGTTCGTGTTCCTGGCGCTGCCGATGCTGGCCGTGACCGCCGCCGCGGCGCTGCTGTTCGAGACGACGCCGGTGCTGCGCTCCGGGTTCGGCAACATCCTGTGGTGCTTCGTGTGGATGGCCGGCGCGATCGGCGGCCAGTCAGCGTCGGCACCGCTGGGTGGCATCGGCGTCGCCCAGCTGGCCGGGACGATGCCGGCGACGGCCGACACGTTCGGGCTGGGCCTCATGTACGTCGACCGTCCACTGCGGACATTCGAGTGGTCCGGGCTGCCGCTGGATGCCGGGTTCGTCGCGGGACGGGTCGCGGTGACGCTGCTCGCGGTGGCCGTCGCGCTGCTGCCGGCGCTGTGGTTCCACCGCTTCGACGTCGCCGCCCGCTCCGCCGCGGCCCGGTCGCTGCCCGAGCCGTACACCGTCTACAAGGGACTCCCGCCGACGGCCGCGGTCGCCGGATCCGCGACCGGCCGGCTGCTCGCCGCCGAGGTCCGGATCCTGGTGAGCGGCGCACCCTGGTGGTGGTGGGCGGGCGCGGCGCTGCTGGCCCTCGCGGGGCTCGCCGCGCCACCGGGACCGGTGCTCGCGATCGTCTGGATCTGGCCGGTACTGCTCTGGTCCCGCCTGGGCACCCGCCGCGAGGCGGGCGCGATCCTGGCGGCGTACCCCGCGCCGCGCCGGCGCCTGCTGGCCGAGTGGGCCGCCGGTGTCCTGCTCGCCGCCACCACCGGCGCGCCGCCGGCCGTCAGGATGCTGGCCGCCGCCGACCTGCCCGGCCTCGCCGCCTGGACCGCCGGCGCGCTGTTCATCCCGGCCCTCGCCCTGGCGCTCGGCACGCTCACCGGCGTACCCCGCACCTTCCAGGCGGTGTACACGATCCTCTGGTACCTGGTGATCAACGACGTCGCGGCGCTGGACTTCATGGGGGCGCTGCGCGTGCACGGCCACCCGGCGGGCCCGCCGGCGCCGCTGGTGGCGGCGGTGGCGGTGGCGCTGTTCGGGGCGGCGTTCGGGGCGGTGCGGCTCCGCCACGCGCGCCGCTGAGGAAGTCCGGCGACACGCAGAACATCCGGCGGCGGTGGGAGCGTCTGTTGGACGTGACATTCGAGGAGTTCGTGCACAGCAGAGGCGCCGCCCTGGTGCGCTTCGCCCGGCTGCTCACCGGCGACGAGCACCGGGCCGACGACCTGGTCCAGGAGGTCCTGGCGAAGGCGTTCGTGCAGTGGCGCCGGGTCGCGGCGGCGGAACGCCCGGACGTCTACGTGCGCCGGATGCTCGTCAACGCCAACACCTCGTGGTGGCGGCGCCGCTCCAGTGGCGAGATCACCGTCGCCGAACCAACCCCGGGCCTGGTCGGTGCCGACATCGGCACGGAGGTCGCCGCCCGCGACGAACTGTGGCGGATGGTCCTCGCCCTACCCGTCCGCCAGCGGGCGGTGCTGGTCCTGCGCTACTACGAGGACCTCGACGACGGCCAGATAGCCGAGATCCTCGGCTGCTCGACCATCACCGTCCGGACCACCGCACTGCGGGGCCTGAACACGCTGCGCGCCCGCCACCGGCCCAACCCCGTTGACGCACCGAGGAGCTCGCTATGAACGACCAGCTCGAGCAGGACCTGGCGACCGCGTTCGGCGAGCACGCCGGCGGCGTCGTGGACACCGGCGTCCTCGCGGTCTCCGCCACCCGCCGCGGCCGGCGCCTGCGGGCCAGGACGTACGCGGTGCGCTGCGCCGCCGCGGTCGCCGTCGTCGCGGTCGTCACCGCCGGCGCCCTCTCCGTGCACCGCTCCCCCGTCGTGCCGCTGCCCGGCGGCTCGGCCTCCGCTCCCGCGTCACCGGACCGGGACTGGATCCAGTACCCGCCACCCGACGGGTGGTCCGTGCCCCCGCTGCCCGCCGCCGGCGTCCCGGCCGACCCGTCGAAGGTCGGCACCGACCCGTCGCTGCTGCACTTCACGGTCGACGAGTGGGCCGTCGACTCCCCGTACACCACATGGCGTTCCACCGCCGGGCTCGAGACGATCTCGTTCAGGCGGGGCGACGCCGCCTACCAGGTGTTCCTGGCGAAGGCCGCCGACACGCTCGACTTCGAGCTGTCGAAGCAGGGCGACGGCAACATCCACCACGAACGCTGGCAGCCCGCCCCGGGTCTCTGGGCGGAGGTGTTCAGCCGGAACGCCCTCGACGCCGCCGCCGACGCCGGCCAGATCAAGTCCCGTCTCCGGCTGGACACCACCGTGCGCTGCACGACCCCGATCCAGCTCAGCAACCTGCCGGCGGGCGCGGGACTGCTCGGCTGCGAGGTCACCCTCGCCGGCGGCGACCTGCCCGGGCGCCTGCTGAACTCGACCGTGTGGGTCGGCGAGAACAACAGTGACCAGGCGCAGATCATGGTGACGCGCCGGAACCCGTCGCCCTCGCCCGGCACCTTGACGCTCGGCGGACGCCCCGCCCGGGTGTTCACCGACGACCAATTCCGCCCGAGTGTCGAGTTCCCCGACGCCAACGGCCTGCGGATCCATCTTGCCGGCACGGGCACATACGGGAGCCCGACGCTGATCGTGATCGCCGAGGGCCTGCGGATCGCCTCGTCCGCCCTCGACCCCACCACCTGGCCCGTCCGCCTCGTCATCTGACCGCGGCACGCTCCGACCGGCGAGCGAACCACAAGCCGAACTCTGCACGAAACGTGCAGTCGACAATGTCCACTTGTGCAGGAAAGCTTGTGAGGCGCGCATGAACACGCAACGCTGGTGGGCATGACGGACACTGCGGACGAGATCGCCAGCCAGCCCGAGACGTGGACGCGGGCACGCACCGTGGACGGCACCGCCCTGGTGGCGCCCGGGGAGCGGGTGCTGGTGCTCGGCTGCGGCACGTCGTGGTTCATGGCGCAGAGCCTGGCCGAGCTGCGCGAGTCGGCCGGGTTCGGCGAGACCGACGCCGCGTGCGCCTCGGAGTTCGTGCCGCGCCGCCGGTATGACCGGGTCATCGCGATCACCAGGTCCGGCACGTCGACCGAGGTGCTCGAGGCGCTGCGGCAGGTGCCGGAGGAGACCCACCGGGTGGCGGTGACCGCCGTGGCCGGCGAGCCGGTCGACGGGCTCGTCGACGAGCGGATCCTGCTGGACTTCGCGGACGAGCGCAGCGTCGTGCAGACGAGGTTCCCGACCACGCTGCTGGCGGTGGCCCGGCACGCGTACGGGGAGGACCTGGCGCACCTGATCGCCGACGGCGAGGCGGCCCTGGCCGCGGACCTGCCGGGCGACCCGGCCACCACGGAGCACCTGGTCTTCCTCGGCACCGGCTGGACGGTGGGGCTGGCGCACGAGGCGGCGCTGAAGGTCCGCGAGGCGGCGCAGGCGTGGTCGGAGTCGTATCCGGCGATGGACTACCGGCACGGACCGGTCGCCGTGGCCGGGGCGCGCAGCCTGGTCTGGGCGTTCGGCGCGGTGCCGGCGTCGCTCGACGAGACGATCCGCGGTGCCGGTGCGGCGCCGGTGCGCAACGGCCTGGACCCCCTGGCGCAGCTGGTGCTGGCGCAGCGGTTCGCCGTCGCGCTCGCGGAGCACAAGGGGCTCGACCCGGACCGGCCCAGGCTGCTGACCCGTTCCGTGATCCTGGCCCGTTCATGATCGTCACGGTGACGTTGAACCCCGCGCTGGACCTGACGTACACCGTCGACGCGCTGGTGCCGCACGCCACGCACCGCGTCGCGCGGGTGGCGCAGCGGGCCGGCGGCAAGGGGCTCAACGTCGCCGCGGTGCTGCACGCGCTCGGGGAGCCGGTCCTGGCCACCGGACTGCTCGGCGGGGCGACCGGCGCGGCCGTCCGCGCGATGGCGGCCGTGCCGCACAGCTTCACGACCATCGGCGGGGAGACCAGGCGGACCGTGACGATCGTCGACCGGGTCGACGCGACGGGCCTGTGGGAGCCGGGGCCGGTCGTCACCGCCGAGGAGTGGGCCGCGTTCCAGGCGCACTACGTGACCCTCGTCAGGGACGCCGCCGTGGTCGTGCTGTCCGGCTCGCTGCCACAGGGGCTTCCGGTGGACGCGTACGCGGAGCTGGTCCGGCTGGCACACCAGTACCGCTGCCGCAGCGTGCTCGACACCAGCGGCGAGGCACTGCGGCTGGGTGCGGCCGCCGGGCCGGACGTCGTCAAGCCCAACGCCGACGAGCTGCCCGCGATGGGCCCGGCGCGAAACGCGGTCGTCGAGTCGCACGGGCCGGAGGGGCTGATCGCGCGGACGCCGCAGGGGTCGTGGCGGGCGGCGCCGCCGGAGGTGGTGACCGGCAATCCGACCGGCGCCGGCGACGCGTGCGCGGCGGCGCTCGCCCGCGGCCTGCGGGACGGCACGCCGTGGCCGGAGCTGCTCGCGGACGCGGTGGCGCTGGGCGCGGCGGCGGCCAGCACACCGGTCGCCGGAGAGATCGACATCAACCACTACCGAGCGACGAGGGACCGGGTCAATGTTCAGCCCCACGGGTGAGATCGTCGAGGCCGCACGGGCGGCGGGCGTCGGTGTCGGCGCGTTCAACGTCATCACCGTCGAGCACGCCGAGGCGATCGTCGCCGGGGCGGAGGCCGCGGGCTGCGCGGTGGTGCTGCAGATCAGCGAGAACGCGGTGAAGTTCCACGGCGGGCGGCTCGGGCCGATCGCAGCGGCGGCGCGCCGGGTGGCGGAGCTGTCGAGCGTGCGGGTTGGGCTGCACCTGGACCACGTGGAGAGCGACGAGCTGTTCGACCTGGCCGCGGCGCACGGGTTCGGGTCGGCGATGTACGACGCGTCGAAACTGCCCTACGCCACGAACGTGGCGGCGACCAGGAAGGCGGTCCTGCGGGGGCGCGCGGCCGGGCTCTGGGTGGAGAGCGAGCTCGGCGAGGTCGGCGGCAAGGACGGCGCGCACGCCCCGGGAGCGCGGACCGACCCGGCGGAGGCGGCGGCGTACGTGGCGGCCACCGGCGTCGACGCACTCGCGGTCGCGGTCGGGTCGAGCCACGCGATGACGACCCGGACGGCGGCGCTGGACCACGCGCTCATCGCGCGGCTGCGCGCCACGGTGCCGGTGCCGCTGGTGCTGCACGGCTCGTCGGGCCTGCCGGACGACGAGCTCCGGGCGGCGGTCCGGGGCGGGCTGGTGAAGATCAATATCGGCACGGCGCTGAACGTCGCGTTCACCGGCGCGATCCGCGCGGCCCTCGACGATCCGGCGGTGGTCGACCCGCGCCGATACCTGAAGGTCGCCAGGGCCGCGATGGCGGAGACGGTGACGCAGTCACTGCGCGTGGTAACTCAGCTTTAGGCCACCTTTACGTTCGACTTAGATCTCCCCGGAACGCTTGAGAGAGCGCTCTCCAGCTGTCTACGGTCGCGTTGCTCGCCCCAACCAGACCCGTTCCCGGAGGGCTCATGCCGACCCAGCGGCAGACCAGACGACGTACCTTGCTCGCCCTGCTCGCCGTGCCGGTCGTCGGCGCGGTGGCCACCACCGTCATCGTCACCACCAGCGCAGGCGCCGAACAGTCCGACACCGCCGGCCTCGTCCAGGCCGAGGCGTGGAGCGGGCAGTCCGGCGCGAAGACCGAGAACACCGGCGACACCGGCGGCGGCAAGAACGTCGGCTGGCTCGCCAACGGTGACTGGATGCGCTACGACGCCATCGACCTCGGCAGCACCGGCCCGCTGACCGCCAGCGTCCGGGTCGCCGCGGCCAGCCGCGCCGGCGGCACCGTCGAGCTGCACGCCGGCTCCCAGACCGGCGAACTGCTCGCCAGCTACCCGGTGAACTACACCGGCGGCTGGCAGACGTGGACGACCAAGACCGCCGTCAGCCCGACCGCGCTGACCGGCCCGCAGACCGTCTTCGTCGTGCTCAAGAGCGACCAGGCGAGCGACTTCATCAACATCAACTGGCTGCAGTTCAAGCGGACCCCGACGGCGACCGTCCCCGGCTCCCCGACCGGCGGCACCACCACCAAGCCGCCGACCGGCGCGCCGACGAGCGCCCCGCCGCCCCCGCAGACCGGCTGGCCGACCGTCGACCCGGCGAAGCAGGCCGCCGACACCGCGGCGTTCTTCGCCCGCAAGCCCAAGCCGATCACGAACAACCCGGTGAAGGTCCCCGAGTTCAACGCGCAGTGCACGGTGAGCCACCACAACAACGACGACCCGATCGTCTTCCCCGGCCTGACCGGCGCCGCGCACAACCACACGTTCTTCGGCAACAAGACCACCAGTGCCGCCTCGACCACCGACAGCCTGTTCGCCGGCGCCACGACCTGCAACCCGGCCGGTGACCACTCGGCGTACTGGATTCCCACGCTGTACCAGAACGGCAAGGTCGTCGACCCGAAGGGCGCGGTGACCGTCTACTACGGTTCGCGCCTGAAGGATCCGAGCAAGACCCAGCCGTTCCCGCTCGGCCTGCGCATGATCAGCGGTGACGCGAAGACCCAGACGGACACGCCCGACAAGCAGGGCAACCACTTCTGGTGCGCGGGCATCGGCGGCTCGACCGGCCGCACTCCGGACGGGGAGTACCCGGTCTGCGCCCCGACGGCCGAGCTGGTCCGCCAGATCACGTTCCCCGACTGCTGGGACGGCGTGCACCTGGACAGCCCCGACCACAAGTCGCACATGGCCAACGGTGACTACACCGGCGCCTGCCCGAAGTCGCACCCGGTGCCGATCCCCTCGGTGTCGTTCGTGATCGCGTACCCGCTGAACACGAACACGACCGGGATCACGCTCTCCTCCGGCAACGGGTACTCGATGCACGCGGACTTCTTCAACGCGTGGGAGCCCGAGGAACTGGCCCGCCGGGTCCGTGACTGCCTCGACCAGGGCTACAAGTGCAACTCGGCAGGCAACTTCTAGGAACAGAGGACTCGGAAAGGCCACCCGCCGCCACGGGTGGCCTTTCCGCATTTCACAGGCTGCTGCCACCATCGCCGGACCCGGCTGCCAGGGGCGGCCGCGAGAGTTGCGGCCAGCGGCCCTCCCGGAGCGGGCCGACCGAGCGCGGGAGCGACAGGATGAACGACACCGAGCAGACCATCCCCGTCTGGGCCGAGCCGATCGCCGTCAACGGCACGCCGGTGCCGCACCTGACGGACCCGAGTGGCCGGGGCCGAGCCGGTGGCAGGCGCCGCGGCCGTGCCGGTGGCGGGCGCCGCGGCCGCGCCGGCCAGGTCGTCGAGGTTCAGGACCGCCATCGTCGGCGCCGTCGCGGCGCTGGTCATCGGCGGTGGTGGTTTCGCGGTGATCCGGGCGTCCAGCAGCGGTGGCGCGTCGACAAGCCAGCAGACCGGCGCGCAGGGGGCGCAGGGTGCCCAGGGGGTTCAGGGCGGCGGCCAGGGTGCTCCGGGCGGCATGGGCGGCGGCGGTACGGGCGGCATGGGCCGCGGCGCCAGCGGGCTGGCCGGAGTGATGTACGGGGACTTCGTCGCCTCGGACGGCAGCGGCGGATACGTCACGCGGCGCCTGCAGACCGGCACGGTCTCCGCGGTGAGTGCCACGTCGATCACGGCGAAGAGCGCGGACGGGCACGGGACGACGTTCGCGGTCACGTCGTCGACCACGGTCGGCAACGGCGCGATCGGCGACGTCAAGGTCGGCGACACCGTGACCGTGGTCGGCACGCTCAGCGGCGATGCCGCGACTGCCACCACGATCACCGACTCGACGCTCAGCCAGGCGAACGGCGGCCAGCAGGGCGGTGCCCCGCAGGACGGCCAGTCGCCGGCCACGAACTAATGCCGGGGACGTCAGACGGCGGCGAGGGCACGGGTGCACAAGGTGCGGGCCCACTGGATGCGGTCGAGCGCGACCTCGGGGCGGTCGCCGAAGACCTCGGCGGCGCGGGCGTAGCACTCGTCCGCGCCGAGCTGATCGAGGGTCCGGTCGACGGTGTCGCGAACGGTCGCGTCGTCGAGGTCGGCGTGGTTGGGGGTGTCGGAGACGAACAGGGCCATGCACAGGACCGGGTCGACCAGGCAGGTCGTCATCGTGGCTCACCTCTCACAGAGGTCGTGGGTGTCCTGTCCACCGTCGCTCGGGTGAGGGTGTGAGGCATCTGCGCCAGCATGCGTCCGGCCCTGCGGGTTTCCCGACCCGGATATACCCGCTGGCCGCCACCGGCTTCTCAACCGGCGTCACCCTTCGCGGGTGCGGCAGCGAGGGGGATCCGGATCTCCAGTGTCGTGCCCCGCCCGGGACGGCTGGCGATGTGCATCGTGCCGCCGAGTGCGGCGACCCGGTCACCGAGGCCGATCAGGCCGGTGCCGGTCTGCGGATCGGCGCCGCCGACCCCGTCGTCCTCGATGGAAAGCTCGAGCGTGCCCGCGTCGGATTCCGGCTCGGGGTCGCCGCCGCCGGTGTCCACGATCGAGGCGCGGATGCAGATGAGCGTCGCGTGGGCGTGCCGGATCGCATTGGTGAGTGCCTCGGCGACGACGTAGTAAACCCCGATCTCGATCTTCGTGTCGAGGCGGGAGGGTAGCGTGAGGCGGACCTCCACCGGTACCGGCGACCTGCGGCCGAGTGACTTGATCGCCGGCACCAGACCACCCTCGGACAGGATCGACGGGTGGATGCCGCGGGCCAGCTCGCGCAGCTCGTCGATGGCCTCGGCGAGATCGGTGCCGATCACGCGCAGCCGGTCCTGCACCCCGTCCTCGACCTGGGTCTCGGTCGCCCGCAGCTGCAGCAGCAGGGCGATCAGCCGCTGCTGGGTGCCGTCGTGCAGGTCGCGTTCGATCCGGCGGCGGCTCTCGTCGGTCGCGGCGACGACCCGGGCCCGGGAGGCGGTCAGGTCGGCGCGGGCCTGCGAGTTGGCGATCGCGCTGGCGATCAGGTCGGTGAACTCCGCGGCCCGGGCCGCGTCGTGCTGCAGCAGCGGCCGGGCGCGGGTCGACAGGGCCTTCAGCACGCCCCAGGTGCGGCCGGCGACGAGGACCGGCGCGCCGATCGCGGAGCGGATCGACAGGTCGCCGAACTCGCGGCCGAGGAAGTCCGCGCTCTTGGGCCCTTCGAGGCGGATCGGCTTGCCGGAGCGCAGCACCCGGCCGGTGACGCCTTCGTGCTCGAGCTTGACCTTGCCCAGCGAGATGCGGTGCGAGACGTCCCAGCTCCAGCTGGCCACGACGGTGGCGCTGCCGTCGGGTTCGAAGCGGAGCAGGGCGGTGGCGTCGGCGCCGAAGAGCTTGCCGGCCTCCTCGGTGACGGCGCCGAACACGGCCTCCGCCGGTCTGCCCTTCGCCGCGACGGTCGCCACCCGGCGCAGCGCCGCCTGTTCCGCGGCGATCGAGCTGAGCGTGGCGCGGCTCTGCTCCAGGGCGCCGACCATGGAGTTGAACGTGCGCTGCATGCTGCCGACCTCCACCGGCCCGTCGGTGGCGACCCGGACGCTCAGGTCACCGCGGGCGACCTTGTCGGCGGCGGACACCAGCCGGTGCAGCGGGCGGGCGACCATCACGGCGAGGGACCGGGTCAGGATGGCGACGCCGATCAGCGAGGTGGCGAAGCCGGCGACCCCGGCGACGAGGGCCCGCTGCCCGGCGATCATCGCCTCCTGCCGGCCCTGTTCGACGGTGGTGCGCTGCGCGTCGGCGAAGTCGTCGAACTGCTCGCGCAGCGCGGAGATCTGCTGCTGGCCGGCGAGGATCGACTCGGCGTTGATGTTCTTCGGAACGGCGCCCTCCTGCATGGCGATGGACGGGTCGGCGTAGTCGTCGAGGTACGCGGTGATCGCCACGTTGATCTGGGCGATCCGGTCGACCTGGGCGGGTTCGCCGGCGACGGCCGCCTCGAGCTCCTCCTGGCGGGCGGGGATCTGGTCCTGTGCCGCCTTCCACGGCACCAGCAGCGCCGGGTCGCGGGTGAGCGCGAACCCGCGGCGGCCCGCCTCCACGTCCAGCAGGAGCCGTTCGAGGGTGGTCGCAGCCGAGACGGCGCGCTCGGCCCTCGTGACCGCGAGCACGGATTCCCGCAGCTGGTAGACGGACAGCAGGATGACGGCGAATGCCGTGCTGATCAGCAACGTGAACAGTGCGCAGGTCACTCCCAGGCGGAGCGTCAACCCCCCGTGCATGGGGGTGTCTTACCCGGTTATGCGGGGATATGTTGGCTTTGATGACATCTGTGGTGGTCGCTGACGATGACGTGCTGCTCCGGGAAGGCCTCGCGAGCCTGCTGGACCGTCATGGGTATTCCGTGGTCGGGGTCGCCGACGACGGGACGCACCTGCTGCGGCTGGTCGAGGAGGTCAGGCCGGACCTGGCGGTCGTGGACATCCGCATGCCGCCGACGCATACCAACGAAGGCCTCGCCGCGGCACGGGAGATCAGGACCCGGTTCCCGTCGGTGGCGATCCTGGTGCTTTCGGCGTTCGTGGAGGTGGAGCACGCGATCGAGTTGCTGGCCAGCGGCGAGCGCATCGGTTATCTGCTCAAGACCCGGATCACCGACGTCGAGGAGTTCTTGGAGACGCTGCACCGGGTCCAGGACGGGGGGACCGTGGTGGATCCGGCCGTTGTGCAGGAGCTGGTCGCCGCGCACCGGCGGCGGGACCCCCTGGACGTGCTGAGCCCGCGGGAGCGGGAGGTCCTCGCGCTGATGGCGGAGGGGCGCTCCAATGCGGGCGTGGCCAGGCAGCTGTGGGTCACCGAGGGCACCGTGGAGAAACACGTGCGATCGATCCTGACGAAGCTCGACCTGCCCGAGACCGACGAGACCCACCGCCGGGTCCTGGCGGTGCTCACGTTCCTCGAAGCCGCGTCAGCAGGCACCTGATCGCGGCGGCGGACAGGTGCTCCTTCGGCAGGAAGCCGATGGCCTTGCTGTCCGCGAGCAGGTCCGCGATCTCCTCGGCGGCGAACGCCGACACCATGATCACCGGGCTGGTGTCAATACGGGCGGCGAGGTCGAAGCCGCTCTCCTCGCCGAGGCCGACGTCCACCAGCACTACGTCCGGCGCCTGTTCCTGCACGGCGCGCAGCGCCTCCTGGCTGTTTGCCGCGTCCGCGACGACGGTGATGCCCTGTGCGGTCAGCAGGCGCCTGGCACCGACGCGGAAGCGCTCCGAGTCGTCGACGATGACGCAGCGGATCGTCATACCGTGAACGGTGCCAGGTGTAGCCGCTTCCGACCTTGCGGCTAGCCGGAAAGAGCAGACCTCACACTGCCACCGTGGCCGGGACCGCCTCGGCGGCGGGTTCAGCCGCGGCGGGGCGGCGAGCGGTGCGCGCCGCCGCCAGGCCGGCGAGGACCAGGCCGAGGGCCGCCCAGCCGAGCAGCACCCAGACGTGCGGTGCGGCCGCGTGACCGTCGAAGAACGCCGTGCTGCGCAGCAGCGATCCGGCCGCGCCCGGCGGCAGGAACTGGCCCAGGGTGCCCCAGCCGGACGGCAGCATCTCCGGTGCGCTGGACAGTCCCGACAGCGGGTTTCCCAGGAGCATCATGCTCGCCGCCCCCAGGCCCAGGCCGGCCGCGCCGAGCAGGGACTCCAGGCCGAGGATGGTCAGGGCGGTGGCGGCGATGCCGAGCGCGACGGCGCCGGAGTTGAGCCAGTAGGAGCCCTCGACCGAGCCGAGCCAGAACTGCAGGATCGCGACGAGGGCGAGCGCGCCGGTGACGGCGAACGCGAGCGCACCGGCGAGGCGGCGGGCGACGCCGACGACGAGGCTGGTGAGCACGCCGGCCGCCGCGATCCCACCGAGGACGAGGGGCAGGGCACCCGCGGCCAGCCCGGCGCCGCGCGGGTCGTCGGCGGGCAGCGGGACGAGGTCGCGGACCGGCACGCCGGCGTCGGTGCCGCCGAGCGCCTGGGCCACCTGCTGGAGGGCCTGCGCGACGGCGGGACTGGCGGCCGAGGCGATGATCAGCTGCGGGTGGCCGCTGGAGACGTCGATCGCGCCGTAGACCTCGCGGTCGAGGATGAGCCGCTCGGCGGCGGCGGTGCCGTCGACGACGGTCACGTCGAACGTGCCGGGGCGCTTCGCCGACAGCTGCTGGGCGACCTGCGCGGTGGCGGCGGAAGGGCCGGCGACGGCGATCGGGATGTCGTGGACGCTCGAGCGGGTCGCGGGCCAGGCGAACGCGATCATGATGACGCTGAGCAGCGCGGTCAGCAGGAGCACGATCGCGCCGACGCGAGGCCAGGGCGACCGGGTTGCGGTGGGTGCCATCGGAATCTCCTAAAAGGAACGTTCGTTCACTCACTGCCGAGCATGCGACACTCGGCCGATCGCGTCAAGAACGAACGTTCGCTTTGACAGGGTGGTGTGTGACACGCCGCGCCGCCTCCGGCAGGGTGAACACGAACCGCGAGCCGCCGCCCGGGTTGTCCGTGGCCACGATGGAGCCGCCGTGCCGCTCCACGATCCGCTTGCAGATCGCCAGGCCGAGGCCCGTGCCGGCGTAGCCGCCGGAGCGGTGCGCCCGGTGGAAGTTGTTGAAGATCGCCTCGTGCTGCCCCGCCGGGATCCCGATGCCGTTGTCGGTGATCTCGACCCGGACGAGGTCCCCGCCGGCCCGCGCCGAGCCGATCTCGATCCGCGGCACGACCCCGGGCGCGGTGTACTTCACCGCGTTGCCGATCAGGTTGTCGACCAGCTGCCGCAGCAGCACCGGGTCGGCGTGGACGTCGTGCAGCCGGCCGAGGGCGAACAGCGGCGCCGGCGTGCCACCCGCGGCCGCCAGGTCGGCGCGGGCCGTGGTCACGTCCACCACCAGGTCCCGCAGCGGCACGTCGACGGGCGCGATGACGGCGTTGCGGGTCGTGGTGTACGCGAGGAGATCGTTGATCAGGTGCCGCATGCGGCCGGAGGCGCGCACGATCCGGCTGAGGCTGTCGGTGGCGTCGCGCTGCTCGGCGGTGTCAGGCATGCCGCGCAGTGTGTCGTCGAGGTTCTCGGCCCAGCCGTCGATCGTGGTCAGCGGGTTGAGCAGGTCGTGCGCGACCACCCCGGCGAAGGACGCCAGCTCGTCGCGCTGCCGCCGCTCGGCGGTGACGTCGTGGAACACGACCACGACCCCGTCGTCACCCTGCAGCCTGCGCGCGCTGACGCTCACGACCCGGCCGTCCGGGACGCCGCTGTTGCGCACCAGCAGCTCCATGTTGTGCACGTCCTCGCCTGCGAAGGCTCTGGTGTGCGCCATGTCCGCCGCCGGCAGCGGCGTACCGTCGGGATGGAAGAGACCGTAGTGGCCGGGCTCGGCAATGGTGCCGGTGCCGCTGGTGACGCCGCCGAGCAGCGCGACCGACGCGGGGTTGCGCATCGCCCAGCTGCCGTCGGCCCGGATCACCGCCAGGCCGTCGCTCATCGAGTCGACGATGGTGGTCAGCAGCCGGGCCTGCGCCGCGGCGGCCCGCCCGGTCTCGGTGAGCTGCCGCAGCAGCTCCGCGCGCTCGTCGCGGCCGAGGGCGATCGACAGCCCGACGATGGCGACCATGCCGACGAACGCCTGCGCGACCAGCGCCCGCGCCTGGAACGACTCGATCATGGCGAACGGCCCGTCCCCGTGCAGCGTGAAGAGCACCGCGAGGCTGCCCAGGCACAGGTCGTGCAGCACCACGAAGGTGGTGTGCAGCCGCAGCGCCGCCCAGACCGTGACCGCGAGCAGCGGAAACGCCAGCGGCAGGCCGTGGTTCACGGCGAAGCCGACGACGTACGCGCTGATCGAGCACACGATCAGTGCGCCGTACTCGGCGAGGCGCAGCGCCGGGACCCGCCGGGTGTGCCAGCCGTCGCGCCAGTGGTGGCCGATCCGCAGGCCGACCGCCGCGATCAACAGGATGCTGACCGTGTTGCGGGTGAACCAGACGGCGGCGTCCACCCACGAGACGTGCCCGGAGATCAGCCACACGGCGGGCGGCCCGATCGCGGCGCCGGCGAGGGTGCCCGCCGCCGTGGCGAACAGCAGCCGCCACAGGTCGGCGGAGCGGGCCAGCGGCGCGTCGCCGCCGGCGCCCCACAGGTGCGGGCTGACCCGGGCGTGCACCCGCAGGAACACCGCCACCTGGGTCAGGTTGGCCACGACGAACCACAGCGCCAGGGCGGGCGGCGCCCCGGTCGCCACGTTCACCAGCAGGGTGATGACCGCCAGCATCAGCGGGTCCGCCCAGCGCAGCCGGGCCCGGCGCTGCATGGAGAACCACAGGACCGTGACGCCCGCCGCCGGCCAGACCAGGCTGAGGCTGGTGCCGTCCATGATGGTGAGCCGGCCCGCGAACGTGGCGAGGACGCAGAGCGCGGACCAGGCCATGGTCCGCGCGAGCGAGCCCGTCATCCGGGCACCAGCACCATGTCGAGCGCGGTGCGGAGGCTCTCGGTGGTGAAGGGTTTGCGCAGGTACAGGGCGCCGGTGTCGCGGACCCGGGCGACGACCGCGCCGTCCCACAGCACGGTCAGGAACATGGCGGGCAGGTCGGCGCGGCGCTCACGCAGCTGGAGCAGCAGCTCGATGCCGTCGATGCCGGGCAGGTCCACGTCGAGGATCGCGGCGTCCGGCAGCCCGTGCCGGGCGACCGCCTCGAGCGCCTCGGCACCGCTGCCGGCGGCGAGGCACTCGTGCCCGTCGGCCCGCAGCCGCTTGACGATCAGTTCGAGGACGTCCTGCTCGTCGTCCACGACCAGAATCCGCGCCATACCGGCCCCCTGCCTGTCACCCTGATGATCGACAGGCAGGGGGCGGTGTTGAGCTTGCTTGCGTGCGTCGCGGAGCGGCGCACGGGCGAAACCGCGACCGTCAGGCCGGGCGGCCAGTGACAGCGTTACCGCTTGCTGGGGATCACGTCCTGCAGGTGGCGGCCGTTGACGGAGGCGCGGCGGCCGGCGTCGACCTCGCGCTTCCAGGTGCGGACGTAGTTGGACGCGGTCAGCCGCTCCACGTCGTTGAGCTCCAGCAGGTCACCGACGAACGACGTCAGCGCCATCGTGTCGCGGGGGTCGTTGTCCGGCACGTGCTCGTGCAGCGCGGCGTGCACCTGGCTGCGCAGGGAACCCTCGCGGATCGCCCGGCTCGGAGTGAGAGTCGGCTCGTCGCCCAGATCCGGCGCGGACGCCTGCTCAGGGCTGATGACCTTCGACTGGCCGCGGGCCCGGCGCGGCGTCGGCGGCACCAGGATCTCCGCGATCTCCCCGCGCCACTCGCCGAGCGGCGAGACGGCCGGCTGCGGCGCCTCGGGCGCCTCCGCCACCTCGGGCACCGCTGCCACCTCGGGCAACGTCAGCTGCTCGTCGACCGGCTCCTGCGCCGCCTCGGTGATCGCGGGGCGGTGCGGCGGCTCGTCGACAACCGAGATGACCCGCGCGTCGGACGCCAGCCGGGCCGGCGACAGGTCCGCGGCGATGAGCGCGGTGAGGCCGTCGTAGTCGGCGCCGTCGGCGAGCCGCACGGCGATCTCGTCGAGGTCGTAGACGGCGACCGCGATGTCGGCCGTCGTCGGGTCGACCGCGGCGCGGATCTTGCGGTGCAGCACCTTGGCGATCGCCTTCGTGCGCACCTCCTTGCGCTTCTCGGACCGGGCCGCGGCCAGGGACGTGTAGAGCCCGAGCCGGTCGTCGGCCTTCGCGAGGTTCTTGGCCCGCAGCGTGATCCACGGGTGCCGGATCCAGTGCCCGACCACCTCGTACGCCGGGGTGGTGGGCGGCAGGTCGCCTTTGGCCCGCAGCCGGTCGCGGCGCTGGTTCTCCGTGTGCATCAGCCACACCAGGTAACCCAGCGCGGACATGCCGGCGAAGAACCCGGCGAGGAGCTTGTTGTCGTGTGCCATCCAGTTGAAGGCGACGGCGAATCCGGCGATGGCCGCGGACAGCACCCGGGAGGCGGTGGCCCGCTCACCGAGCCGGCGGCGCACGTCGGCGTTGGCGAGGACGACGATGCCGCCGAGCTCGAGCGCGCCGACGGCCGGGATCGCCCACAGCAGCGGGATGCCGAGCGCCTCGACGGCGCCGGACACCTGGCCGGCGAGGGCGACCAGCAGCACCACGAAGTAGAACAGCTGGCGCATGTATGAGGTGCGCCGGACCGTCCGTTGCAGGTCCGCGTCGAGTTCGACAATTCCAGGTCGAGCATTGCCCGGCGTGGTCACCGGCTTCTCCTGTCATCCGTTGCGGGCAGCGGGTAGCCCCGAGCCGCGAGGAACTCGGCCAGCGCGAGGTCCACGGAGCTCTGCACCGTGGTGTTGTGGTCTTCGACGAAGCGCTGGAGCATCTGCTCGATCTCCACCCGGACCCGCGTGTTGAGCTGCACACGCTCGAACCGCGGACGCTGCGGCGGCATCGCCACCGCCTTCTCTGTCGCTTCCAACCCACACTCCTGCTAGCCGTTTGCTAGCGGCGACGCTAGCAAAGGACACGTCGATGTCCTCAATCGACGCGCCGGGCCAGGGCGATTCCTGTGGCGGCCGCGGCCAGCACGCCGCCGGTGCCGGCCACGATCAGGGTGGTGGGCGCGTCGGTGGCGTCCAGCAGCAGGCCGCCGCCCACGTAGGACAGCGCGGCGGACGCGCCGACGGCGCCGTACAGGTTGGCGAACACCCGGCCCAGCAGCGCGTCCGGAACGAGCCGCTGCAGCAGCGTGTTGCTGGCCACGTCGATCGCGGCGATGCCGAGCCCGCGGCCCGCCTGCATCGCGAACACCACCGCGGCGGCCCACATGGCGTGCGCGAACACGCCGGTGAACAGGTTGCCGGCCGAGCTGACCGCGAACCCGGCGACGAGCAGCGCCGTCATGCGCAGCCGGTCGCCGAGCCGCGACAGCAGCGCGTAGCCGGCGGTGAGGCCGAACCCGACCGCGCCGAGCAGCAGCGCCGCCACCGAGTCACTCGTGCGCAGTTCCTCCTTGGACAGCACGACGAGGGCCACGTCGTCGACGCCGGTGCAGAGCACGACCGCGCAGAAGCCGAGCGCGACGATCCGCACCGTGCGATGCCGCGCCAGGTATCCCAGGCCGGTGCGGGCGCCCTTCCACAGCGACTCGACCTCCAGCGCCGCCGGCGCGAGCCGCGGCAGCCGGGTCAGCAGCGCGGCGGACACCAGGAACGACGCCGCGTCGACGGCGAGGACGCCGCGCGTCCCCAGCCACGGCAGCAGGGCCGCGGCCAGCAGCGGGCCCGCCAGCTCCGCGACGTTGGTGACCAGACCCAGCCGGGCGTTGCCCGCGGCGAGACCCTCCGCCGGCACCAGCGAGGGCACGGCGGCCCGCGACGCCGGCTGGAAGACCTGCCCGGCGACAGCCCGGGCGGCGACCAGCGCGAGCAGCAGCCACACCGAGGGCAGGAACAGCGCGATGACGAAGACGGTCAGCGCCTGCACCAGCTCGCAGCCGATCATCAGCCGGCGGCGGTCGAACCGGTCCGCCAATGCCCCGGCGAACGGCGCCACCAGTGACGGCACGAAGTCACCGGCGAGCAGCAGGGCCGCGACCGCGAGGGCCTGACCGGTCGACGTGGCGACGTGCAGCATCAGCGCGACCATGCTGAGGGCGTCGCCGGCGTAGGAGATGCCGCGCGCCGCCAGCAGCGTCCGGAAGCCCCTCGGGGTTGTCTCGGGGTCGCTCCCTGATGCGTCTCTTACACGCTCGGCCATACCGTCATCCACATGACCGAGTGGCTCGAACCGCTGTACAGCCTGCCCGCCGCCCTGCTCGGGCTGGCGCTGGGGCTCGTCATGCTGCTCGACTCCATCCCGTTGCTCGGCATCCTGATCCCGGCCGATGTCGCGATCCTCACCACGGCCGGCGCGGCCGATCCGTTCAGCAGTCTTGGCTGGATCATCGCAGGCTGCCTCGCCGGCTGGTCACTGAGTTTCTTCGCCGGCTGGACGTTCGGGCAGCGCCTGCGCGAAGGGCGCTTCGGCCGCTGGATCGGCGAGGAGCGCTGGGCGAAGGCCGACCACGTGGTCCGCACCGGCGGCACCCGGATCCTGGTCACGGCGCCGTTCCTGCCGTTCCTGAACACCCTGGTCCCGCTCGCCGCCGGCGGCCTGCGGATGCCGTATCTGCGGTTCCTGCGCTCCGCCGCGCTCGGGTCGGCCCTGTGGGGCGGGCTCTACGTGGGCCTGGGTGCCGGCGCCTCCCGGCTGTCGGGCCTGCTTCCGACCGGTGACCTGACCACGGTCGCGACGGTCGGCCTGGGGCTCACGTTCGGCTGGGTGGCGCTGTTCACGACCCGCCGCATGGCTACCGTCAGTAGCTGACCGGACGCGTTCTCGGACCTGTGCTTCCGGGTGACAGTCGGTAATCTGACGACGGATCGCCTGGCTGCACCCCCGCGGCTTCGCGGAAGGGACAGCGTTGCGGAAGCGCATCATCGCCTCGCTCCTCGTGGCGCTCGTCATGATCGGCGCCTGGGCCGTGCCGGCCGGTGCCGCGCCGGGCGACCCGACCGCCGCACCGGACGAGGGCAGCGCCAACATGACCCTCGGCGAGCTGCTGGAGAAGGCCAACGGCGACTTCCTCGACGCCCAGGGCATTCTCGAGGTCTCCAAGAAGCGCCAGGCGGAGCTCAACACGCAGATCGAGTCGATGCAGCGCGAGCTCGACGTGATCCTCGCCGAGGTCAACGTCATCGCCGGCGCCGCCTACCGCACCGGCGGGGTGCGCACCGCCGCGGCGCTGCTGCAGAGCCAGAACACCGAGTCGTTCATCGAGCGCACGATGATGGTCAACACGATCGCGCGCTACAACGACCGCCAGATCGGGCGGCTGACGAAGCTGCAGACGGAGCTCACCGAGGCGAAGAAGGCCGTCGACGCGGAGGTCGCGCAGCAGCAGGCGCAGACCGACGTCATGGCGAAGAAGAAGAAGGACGCCGAGACGGCTCTGGTGAAGATGGGCGGCCGGGCCAACGGCTACGTCAACGCCAACTCGCCGCTGGCGACGCCGGCGCCGCGCAACGCCGACGGTTCGTGGCCGAAAGAGAACTGCATCATCGACGACCCGACCACGTCCGGCTGCGTCACCCCGCGCACCATCCACGCGGCGAAAGAGGCGCAGAAGGCCGGCTTCACCCGCTACTACTCGTGCTTCCGGCCCTCCGGCCCATACGAGCATCCGAAGGGCCGGGCGTGCGACTTCGCCGCGGCGGCCAACGGCTTCGGCGGCGTGGCGACCGGCGGGGACAAGACCTACGGCGGCAACCTGGCCGCGTTCTTCGTCCGCAACGCGAGCGCGCTCGGCGTGCTCTACGTCATCTGGTTCCGGCAGGTGTGGACCCCGGCGGCCGGCTGGCACTCATACAGCGGCGGCAACGGCGACCCTTCCAGCGACCACACCAACCACGTGCACCTCTCCGTGTACTAATTACTGTGCGTGAATTGGCGTTGATCCGACGAAGGTCAGCGTCCAGGCGTCCTCCCAGCTGGCGACCGTCCGAGCGATGGTCAACGGCGAGCTGAACACCTACGGACACGGCACCGTCATCGGCATTCTGGTGATTTCCGCGATTCTGACGATGATCAACCTTTTTGCGCTGGTCGCCATGCGCCGCCGCGACTTCGGCCGCCGGCAAGCGCTCGGGGCCACGCAGCATCTCATTGTTGCGCGTTCCCTAGCACCGATCGGCGGGTGTCCTGGCAACAGCGGTGAGGCCGGGGGCCGCGGGATGCCCCGGCCTCATCCCTGGCGAGCCGGCCCACTACCCCGCGGCGATCTCGGGCGCAGGTGGTGCGATCGGCCGGCGCCAGCCGAAGAGGTCCTCGACCGTGCCGCGCTGGATGCCGACGAGCAGGTCGCGGATCTGTGCGGTGACCGGGCCCTCGACCGCGCCGGAGACGGTGAACTCGTCGGCGGCGGTGCGGGCGGTGCCGATCGAGCTGATGACGACGCCGGTGCCGCTGGCGAAGGTCTCCTTGAGCCGGCCCGAGCGGGCGTCGTCGCGCCACTCGTCGAGCGCGTAGGGCCGCTCGCTGACCTTGAGACCCAGGTGGGCGGCGAGGCGCAGCACCGAGTCGCGGGTGACGCCCGGCAGGATCGAGCCGTTGAGCGGCGGGGTCACCAGCTCGCCGTCGTAGACGAAGAAGAGGTTGTTGCTGCCGGACTCCTCGATGTAGCGCCGCTCCACCGCGTCGAGGAAGACGACCTGGTCGCAGCCCGCCTCCTGGGCCTGCGCCTGGGCGCGGAGGCTGGCGGCGTAGTTGGCCGCGGTCTTCACCGCGCCGGTGCCGCCGGGCGCGGCCCGCGAATACTCCTGGGAGACCCACATGGTGACCGGCTTGGCACCGCCGGCGAAGTAGGAGCCGGCCGGCGAGGCGATGACGGCGAACAGGTACTCCGAGGACGGCCGGACGCCGAGGAACGGATCGGTCGCGATCATGAACGGGCGCAGGTAGAGGCTCTGCCCTTCACGCGCGGGCACCCAGTCGCGGTCGGCCTCGACCAGGACCTCGAGGGACTTCAGGAAGAGCTCCTCGGGCAGCTGCGGCATGGCGAGGCGCTCGGCGGTGACGTTGAGCCGGCGGGCGTTGGCCTCCGGGCGGAACAGCGCGACGCCGCCGTCGGGCTGTGCGTAGGCCTTGAGCCCCTCGAAGATCTCCTGGCCGTAGTGCAGGGCGGCGGTCGCCGGTGAAAGGTTCAGCGGGCCGAACGGCTCCAGGCGGGCGTCATACCAGCCCTTGCCGTCGGCATATTTGACCGTGACCATGTGGTCGGTGAAGACGCGCCCGAACCCGGGGTCGCTCAACAGGGCCGCGCGCTCGGCCGCGGGGCGGCGCGGCGCGGGAACGGTTGCGAAATCAAGCATTCCGCGACTGTAATTGCTCACTGAACGATCCCTAAGTTCCTTCCCGGAAACTGGGCGGTAGTAAAGCTCGAGTGGGAGCGGAGCGAGCATGGGGGTGTGGGGATGCACAGCCCCCCACGGAACCGCCGGCGAAGCCGACGGAGCCAGGAACAGCTAGAAGATGCCCGCGGGGGGCGCCGGTGACTGCGTGGCGATGGCGTCGGTGACGACCCGGGCGCCGGCGACCAGGCGGTCGAGGTCCTCGCCGTGCACGAGCCGGGCCGGGAACGCGTCGGCGGCGCCGGCCCGGGCGAACCCGGCGACCGGCAGCGGCGCCGACGACGCGGCCAGGATGACGTTGCCGAACCGGCGGCCGCGCAGGACGGACGGCTCGGCGAGCAGGCACACGTCGGCGTAGAGCTGCCGCAGCGTCGCGATCTGCCCCCGCGCGAACGCCAGGCCGGTGCCGTCGGCCAGGTTGGCGGTGTAGACGCCGCCGGGGCGCAGCAGCTTCGCCGCGGCGGTCAGGAACTCCAGCGACGTCAGATGGGCGGGCACCCGGGCGCCGCGGTACACGTCGGCGACGATGAGATCGAAGCGCCCGCCGGACATCGATTCGACGGCGGCGCGGGCATCCATCGCGCGGACCCTGATGTCGGCGGTGCGCGGCAGCGGCAGCACCCGCCGCACCAGCGCGATCAGCGCCGCGTCGAGCTCGACCACCCGCTGTGACGAGCCGGGCCGGGTCGCGGCGACGTAGCGGGCCATCGTCAGCGCGCCGCCGCCGAGGTGCAGCACCGACAGCGGGGTGCCGGCCGGTGCGACACCGTCGACGATCGAGGCCAGGCGGCGCATGTACTCGAAGTCGAGTCGCCGGGGGTCGTCCAGGTCGACGGCGGACTGCGGGTAGCCGTCGACGAGCAGCGTCCACCGCCCCGGCCGCCCGTCGTCGGGGTGCAGTTCGGCGACGCCGCCGTCGATCTCCTCGACGATGCCGCCCACGCGCTTCTGTCGACCCATGGCCCCAACCGTAGTGACACAGTGTGTGAAGAATTTTTGTCACCGGGTGTTGTTCAATGTCGCCTTTAGGACGAACATTCTCCCGTTGGAGCCCGAACGAACTCCTCACGCGGAGGCGCGATGCAAGTACCCGCCGCATTCGAATATGCAAAGGCAACGACGGTGAGCCAGACGCTGGACCTGCTGGCCCAGTGGGGCGAGGACGCCCGCGTCATCGCCGGCGGTCACAGCCTGATCCCGATGATGAAGCTGCGCCTGGCCCGACCCACGGCGCTGATCGACATCAACGACGTCGGCGAACTGTCCTACATCAAGGTCGAGGGCGGTGAGCTGCGGATCGGTGCGCTGACCCGGCACGCCGAACTGCTCGACTCGGCGCTCGTCGAGGAGCACTACCGCATCTTCCGCGACGCGGAGCGGGTGATCGCCGACCCGATCGTGCGCAACCGCGGCACCATCGGCGGCTCGCTGTGCCAGGCGGACCCGGCCGAGGACCTCTCCGCGGCGTTCGCGGCCGTCAACGCCTCGGTGGTGATCCAGGGTGCGCGGGGGTCGCGTACCGTGCCGCTCACCGAGTTCCACGTCGGCCCGTACGAGACGGTCGTCGAGGCCGGCGAGCTGCTCACCGAGGTGCGCGTGCCGATCCGCCCGGGTGGCGGGTCCGCGTACGTCAAGGTCGAGCGCCGCGTCGGTGACTGGGCGGTCGCCGCGGCCGGTGCCGCGCTGTGGACCGACGCCAGCGGCAACGTCAGCAACGCCGGCATCGGCCTGGCCGCCGTGGGCGCCGCGCACTTCCGGGCCGCCGAGGCCGAGGCGTACCTGGTCGGCAAGCCCGCCACCGAGGAGAGCTTCGCCGAGGCGGGACGCATCGCCGCCCAGCACAGCAACCCGGTCGCCGACCAGCGCGGACCGGTCGACTACAAGCGGCACCTCGCCGGTGAGCTGACCGTGCGCGCGTTGCGCGCCGCGGCCGCCCGCGCACGGGGTCAGGAGGCCTGAACCATGCAGATCACCGTGACGGTGAACGGCGAGAGCCACACCCGCGACGTGGAGCCCCGGCTGCTGCTGGTCCACTTCCTTCGCAACGACCTGGGCCTCACCGGGACCCACTGGGGCTGCGACACGTCCAACTGCGGCGTGTGCACCGTGACCCTCGACGGCGTACCGGTCAAGTCCTGCACCGTCCTGGCGGTGATGGCCGACGGCAAGCAGGTCGGCACCGTTGAGGGCATGGAGCAGGCCGACGGGCTCGACCCGGTGCAGCAGGGCTTCGTACAGTGCCACGGCCTGCAGTGCGGATTCTGCACCCCGGGCATGATGCTCACCGCCCGCTGCCTGCTCGACAAGAACCCGGACCCGTCGGAGCACGAGATCCGTGAGGCGATCTCCGGCCAGATCTGCCGGTGCACGGGCTACGAGAACATCGTCCGCTCGGTCCGCTGGGCCGCGGAGCACGAGGCCGCACAGAAGGCCGCGGAGAAGGCAGAGGCGACGTCATGACGGTGACCGAGAACCCGACTCCCATGGGCTTCGGCCGCATGCACCGCAAGGAAGACGCGCGGTTCGTGCGGGGCAAGGGCAACTACGTCGACGACATCAACCTGCCGGGCATGCTGCACGGGTCGTTCCTGCGCAGCCCGTACGCCCACGCGAAGATCGTCTCGATCGACACCAGCGCGGCCGAGGCGCTGCCCGGGGTCAAGGCCGTCATCACCGGCGCCGTCCTCGAGACGCTGAGCCTGGCGTGGATGCCGACCCTGTCCTACGACACCCAGGCGGTGCTCGCGACCGACAAGGTCCGCTTCCAGAACCAGGAGGTCGCGTTCGTCGTCGCGGACAACCACTACATCGCCCGCGACGCCCTGGAGCTCATCGAGGTCGAATACGAGCCGCTGCCGGTCGTCGCCGACGCGAAGCAGGCGCTCGCCCCTGGCGCCCCGGTCATCCGGGACGACAAGGAAGGCAAGACCGACAACCACATCTTCGACTGGTCCGCCGGCGACAAGGAGAAGACCGACGCGGTCTTCGCCTCCGCCGAGGTGGTCGTCGCGGAGGACATCCTGTACCCCCGGGTGCACCCGTCCCCGCTCGAAACGTGTGGCGCGGTCGCCGACTTCGACAAGGTCACCGGCAAGCTGACGATCTACTCGACCACCCAGGCGCCGCACGCGCACCGGACGGTCTACGCGCTCGTCGCGGGCCTGCCGGAGCACAAGATCCGGGTCATCTCCCCCGACATCGGCGGCGGCTTCGGCGGCAAGGTCGGCATCTACCCCGGCTACGTCCTGGCGATCGTCGGCTCCATCGTCACCGGCAAGCCGGTGAAGTGGATGGAGGACCGCAACGAGCACCTGACCGCCACCGCGTTCGCCCGCGACTACCACATGCGCGGCGAGATCGCGGCGACGAAGGACGGCAAGATCCGGGCGCTGCGGGTCGACGTGCTCGCCGACCACGGCGCGTTCAACGGCACGGCCCAGCCGACGAAGTTCCCGGCCGGCTTCTTCCACATCTTCACCGGGTCCTACGACCTGGAGGCGGCGTCCTGCAACGTCAAGGGCGTCTACACCAACAAGGCACCCGGCGGCGTCGCGTACGCCTGCTCGTTCCGGATCACCGAGGCCGCGTACCTGGTCGAGCGCATGATCGACGTGCTCGCCTTCGAGCTGAAGATGGACCCGGCCGAGCTGCGGATGAAGAACCTGCTCCAGCCGGCGCAGTTCCCGTACACCACGCCCACCGGCTGGGAGTACGACTCGGGCGACTACCCGAAGGCACTGCGCCTGGCCATGGACATGGTCGAGTACGAGAAGCTGCGGGTCGAGCAGGCCGAGAAGCTCCAGCGCGGCGAGTACATGGGCATCGGCATCAGCTTCTTCACCGAGGGTGTCGGCGCCGGCCCGCGCAAGCACATGGACATCCTCGGCCTGGGCATGGCCGACGGCGCCGAGCTGCGGGTCCACCCGACCGGCAAGGCGGTGCTGCGGCTGTCCGTACAGACCCAGGGCCAGGGACACGAGACGACCTTCGCGCAGATCGTCGCGGAGGAGCTCGGCATCTCCCCCGACGACATCGACGTCGTGCACGGCGACACCGACAACACGCCGTTCGGCCTCGGCACGTACGGCTCCCGCTCCACCCCGGTGTCGGGCGCGGCGACCGCGATCGTGGCCCGCAAGGTCCGCGACCGGGCCCGGATCGTGGCGTCGGCGATGCTCGAGGTGTCCCCGGACGACCTGGAGTGGGAGAAGGGGAAGTTCTTCGTCAAGGGCGACCCGGACCAGGCCAAGACGATCCAGGAGATCGCCATGGCCGCACACTCCAGCCTGGAGCTGCCCGACGGCGTCGAGGGCCACCTGGACGCGACCACGGTCTACAACCCGCCGAACCTGACCTACCCGTTCGGCGCGTACATCTGCGTCGTCGACGTGGACCCGGCCACCGGCCAGGTCAAGGTCCGCCGGTTCATCGCGGTCGACGACTGCGGCGTGCGGATCAACCCGATGATCGTCGAGGGCCAGGTGCACGGCGGTCTCGCCGACGGCATCGGCATGGCGCTCATGCAGCTCATGGCGTTCGACGAGGACGGCAACCACCTCGGCGCGTCGCTCATGGACTACCTGCTGCCCACGTCGCTGGAGTGCCCCTCGTGGGAGCTCGGCGAGACGGTCACGCCGTCGCCGCACCACCCGATCGGCGCCAAGGGCGTCGGCGAGTCCGCGACCGTCGGTTCGCCGGCCGCCGTGGTCAACGCGGTCCTCGACGCGCTGAAGCCCTTCGGGGTCCGGCACGCCGACATGCCGCTCACCCCGTCCAACGTGTGGCGCGCCGCGCAGGGCCGCCCGATCCGCACAGATATGGCCATTCAGTAATGGACCTCCTTCATCGCGCCGACCGGTTGCGCGCGGACCGCACCCCGTTCGTCCTGGCCACCGTGGTCCGCGCCGAGCGGCCGACCAGCGCCAAGACCGGCGACCGCGCCCTCGTGCTGCCGGACGGCACGATGGAGGGGTTCGTCGGCGGCACCTGCGCCGAGTCCACCGTCCGTCTCCAGGGGCTGCGGCTGCTGGAGACGGGCGAGTCGACGCTGCTGCGGATCACGCCCAGCGGCGACGACGACGAGCGGGAGGGTCTGCTCACGATCAGCAATCCCTGCCTGTCCGGGGGGACCCTGGAGATCTTCCTGGAGACGATGATTCCGGCGCCGCTGGTGTACGTGCACGGCGAAGCTCCCGTCGCCCGCGCGATGGTCGACGTGGCGCAGGCGGTCGGCTGGGCCGGTGTCCGCGGGCCCGCTTCGGCGCTGCCGCTGGATGCCTCGGCGGTCGTCGTCGCCTCGCACGGGCGGGACGAGGTCGAGGTCCTCACGGCCGCGGTGCGCGCTGACGTGCCGTACATCGCGCTCGTCGCCAGCCGCAAGCGCGCCGCCGCGGTGCTGGATGAATTGCCTTTGACGGCTCAGGAGAAGGCGCGGATTCACGCCCCGGCCGGCCTGGACATCGGGGCCCGGACGGCGCCGGAGATCGCGCTGTCGATCCTGGCCGAGGTCATCTCCAGGCGGCCCCGGCAGACGGCACCGCCCCCGGGCCGCCTCGACCTGCCGCTGCTGCAGCCGCAGGTGCGGCCCGTGTCGCAGGTCGCGGTCGCCAAGGACGTCGTCTGCGCGATGGACGTGGCGATCTCGCCGGACGCGCTGCAGTACGAGCACGAGGGCACCATGTACTACTTCTGCGGGTCCGGCTGCCGGCGGGCGTTCATCGACGACCCGGCCCGGTACCTGTGATGGAGTCGATCGAGGAGCTGGTCGACGGCCTCTCGGGGCAGGGGTACCTCGCCGACCAGAGCCTCGCCACGGCGCTGTTCCTGTCGGTGCGGCTCGGCCAGCCGATCCTGCTCGAGGGCGAGCCCGGGGTCGGCAAGACCGCCGCCGCGGGCGCCCTCGCGGCGGCGATGGACACGCCGCTCATCCGGCTGCAGTGCTACGAGGGCCTCAGCGCCGCCGAGGCCCTCTACGAGTGGAACTACCCCCGCCAGCTGCTGGGGATCCGGCTCGCCGAGGCCCGCGGCGAGGTGCCCCGGGAGGCGGACCTGTTCGCCCCCGAGTACCTGCTGCGCCGGCCGCTGCTCGCCGCGATCGAACACCCCGGCCCGCGCCCGGCGGTGCTGCTCATCGACGAGGTCGACCGGGCCGACGACGAGTTCGAGGCGTTCCTCTTCGAGCTGCTCGCCGAGGGGTCGGTGACCATCCCGGAGCTCGGCACCCGCACCGCGATCGTGCCGCCGGTCGTCGTGCTCACCAGCAACCGGACCCGTGACCTGCACGATGCGCTGCTGCGACGCTGCCTGTACCACTGGATCGGCTATCCGGACGCGCACCGGGTCGCGGCGATCATCCGGCAGCGGGTGCCGGGCGCCGACGAGCTGCTCGCCGCCCAGGTCGCGGGCGCGGTGTCCCGGCTGCGCGGCCTGGACCTGACCAAGCCGCCCGGCGTCGCCGAGGCGATCAGCTGGGCCAACGCGCTGCGCCTGCTGGGGCTGCCGCTCGATGAGAAGTCCGCCGAAGCGACGCTCGGCGCGGTGCTGAAGTATCGCGAGGACGAGGAACTGGCCCGCGGCACGGGACTGGCGGACCTTGTCTCGTGACGTGGGCAGGGGTGACCTGGCCGGGCTCGTCGCGGCGTTCGGCGCGGCGCTGCACGATGCGGGCCTGCCCGTCGGCCCCGACCGCGGCGAACGCTTCGCCCGTGCCGTCACGCTGCTGCGGCCGACCACGACCGCCGAACTGCACCGCTGCGCGCGGGCGACGCTGACCTGCCACCCCGAGCAGTTCGAGATCCTCGACCGGGTCTTCGACGCGGTCTTCCGCGGCTACGCCGACGACCCGGCCGACTTCCGCGGCGACCCCAACGCCGCCGGCACGTCCACCACCACCACTTCCGCGGGCGGCACCCCGTCCGCGGGGCCGCCGTCGGCGTCCTCCTCCACGTCGTCCAGCACCCGCGAGATCGAGATCCCGATGGCGACCGTCGGCAGCGCGGCGGAGCGGCTCGCCGGGCGGGACTTCGCCACGCTCACCGCCGAAGAGCTCGCCGAGCTCATGGACCTGATGCACCGCCTCGCCGTCGCCACGCCGCTGCGCCGGACCCGCCGGATGCGTGCGACGGCCTTCGGCAACGCCGTCGACCTGCGGGCCACCCTCCGCCGGGCCCGGCGCACCGGCGGGCACCCGCTGCGGCTGATGCGCCGCGAACCGCGCCTGCGGCCGCGGCGACTCGTCGCGCTCTGCGACATCTCCGGGTCGATGGAGCCCTACGCCAGGGCCATGCTGCAGCTGCTGTACTGCGCGGCCGGCACCTCCCGCGCCGAGGTGTTCACGTTCGCGACCAGGCTGACCCGGCTGACGAAGGTGCTCGCCCGCACCCGCCCTGCAGTCGCCCTCGCCCGCGCCGGGCAGGCCGCCCCCGACTGGTCCGGCGGCACCCGCATCGGCGCCGCGCTGAAAGCGTTCAACGACGGCTACGGCCGCCGCGGGATGGCCCGCGGCGCGGTCGTCCTCATCGTCTCCGACGGCTGGGAGACCGGCGACCCGGCGCAGGTCGGCGTCGAGATGTCCCGGCTGTCCCGCCTCGCCCACCGCATCGTGTGGGTCAACCCGCGGACCCAGAGCCCCCGTTACCGGCCCCTGGTCGGTGGCATGGCCGCCGCGTGGCCCTACTGCGACGCGGTGGTCAGCGCACACTCCCTCGCCTCCCTGGCACCCCTCCTCGCTGCCCTTGAAGGACGTGACCGTCATGCTGCTCACCAATGAGTTCGTCGTCCACCGCCCCCTCGACGAGACCTGGGCCGCGCTCACCGATCTGGAGCGGATCGCGCCGTGCATGCCCGGCGCCCAGCTCACCTCGGTGCAGGGCGACGAGTACCACGGCAAGGTCAAGGTGAAGGTCGGCCCGATGACCGCCCAGTTCTCGGGCGTCGCCACGTTCAAGGAGCTCGACGCCACCGCGCACCGCGCCGTGATCGACGCCCGCGGCCGCGACGCGACCGGCAAGGGCCGCGCGTCTGCCCTGGTCACGGCGGTGCTGGTGCCGGACGGCGACGCGACGAAGGTGACCGTGGAGACGGACCTGACGATCGCGGGGCCTCTGGCGCAGATGGGCCGCAGCACGATCGGCGACATCAGCACCCGCCTGCTCGGCCAGTTCGTCACCAACCTGGAGGCGCAGCTGGCCGCCGACCCGCCCGTCACGGCCCCGGCCGCCGCCCCCGTCGCCGCCCCCGCTGCCGTCTCGGCCGACGCCCCCGCCGCCGCCGCTGAGCCGGCTGAGCCGGCCGCCGCTGACCCGGCCGCGGCCGCCGCGCAGGTGGACGAGGTTGTCGCGGTCCTGCCGGGCACCAACGTCGCCGACGCGAACGGCGCCACCACCGCACCGGCCCAGCAGGCCGCCGCGCAGACCACCGCTCAGGGCGCCGTCCCCATCCGCACGATCGACGGACCGGAGGCGGAGCCCGTCAACCTGCTCGAAACGGCCGGCACCACCAACCTCATCAAGATCGCGGTCCCGGTCGTCGTCCTCGTCGCGGTGGTCGTCGCCCTGATCATCTGGCTGACCTGAGTCGACCCGCACAGGGCGAGGGGCACCGGCCGGGTCGCGGTCGGTGCCCCTCTCTTTTCCTCACCCCATCCGATGCGGCCGCCCAATCAACCGCAGGTGAAGACTGCCGGGGTCGCGTTCGGCCCCCATGCCACCTTGCCGATCAGCAGGATCGTCGTCGACTCTCCCGGCTTCAGCTTGGCCTGCCACGGCTTGACCTGCACCGAGGCGCCGGTCTGCGTGGCGGTGCCGTTGACCGCCAGCTCGACCTTCTGCGTGCCGGTGTAGGCGAAGCGCAGCGACCAGTTGTTCAGCGTCTGCTTCGAGGTGTTGCGGACCGTCGCGGAGGCGATGTAGACGCCGCCGAGGTCCAGGACCTTGCTGTAGGTCACGGTGCACGGCGACTTCGGCACCGCGCCGCCCTCGCCCTGGTCGGCCAGGAACGACGACACCCACGACAGCGTCGAGTTCCAGTTGATGGTGATCTCGTTCGTCGACCACGACTCGATATCGTCCAGATAGCAGAACTGCGGCTTGCAGCCCGGCAGGATCTTGGACGCGACCGGGTCCTGGATCGAGGAGTTCGGGCCGCCGGACAGCGATCCCACCGGCGGGCTGGGCAGCGCCGGGTTGAGCTGGTGGGCGTACATCCGCGAGTGCTGGTTGTGCGACGCCCGCTCGCCGTAACCGGTCACGTAGGACTGGTTGAGCGCGTTGCGGCCGAGGATGTAGTCCATGCCCGACAGGACGCCGTCGCGGAACTTGGTGTCGCCGCTGATGTCGTACGCGGTGGCGATCACCACGAGGTTGTTCATGATGAGGCCGTTGGAGCCCCAGTCGAACTTCCCGTTGCTCGGGTTGTAGGCGATGTTGTACGCGTTGCCGCGCACCGTCGCCAGGTAGCCCTGCGCACCGTCGACAACGGACTGCCGCACCCGCGCCCGGTCGGGCAGCGCGTTGGGCACGGTGGCCAGGTCGAGCCGGCCGGCCGTCGCGGTGAACTTCCAGTCGAAGCCCTCCGGGCGGAACACGTCGGCGGTGTGCCACGGCGACGCGACGACCGCGTCCTGGTAGGCCTTCTCGCCGGTGCTGATGAACAGCTCCGCCGCCGCCCAGTAGAACTCGTCGGTGACGTTGTCGTCGTCGTACGCGCCGCCGCCGGTCCCGTCCGTGACGAGGGCGTAGCGGGCCGGGTTGGCCAGCGCCGCGGCGTAGGCGGTCTTCGCGGCGGCGAGCAGCTTGGCCGCGAACGCCTTGTCGTACGGCTGGAAGAGCCGGGCGCCCTGAGCGGCGGTCGCGGCGAGGTTCAGCGTCGCGGCGGTCGACGGGGCGTGCAGCTCGCGCGGCTGCGGGTCGGCGGCCGGGTCGAGCGGCAGGCCGGTCCAGGCGGCGTCGTGCACCTTGTGGTGGACCATGCCGGCCAGAGGCTTGCCGGTCGGCACCTGCATGCGGAGCATGAACTCGAGCTCCCAACGGGCCTCGTCGAGGACGTCGGGCACCTGGTTGCCGTGCTCGGGGATGCGCAGCGAGCCGTCGCCCAGCTTGTCCGCGCGGGCACCCGCGGCGACCTTGGTCCGTTCGAAGGTGTTCAGCAGCTGGTACACGGAGATGCCGCCGTTGACGACGTACTTGCCGTGGTCGCCGGCGTCGTACCAGCCGCCGCGCACGTCCAGGCGGTAGTCGCAGACGCCGGGCTGGCACGGCACGTCGGTGTCGCCCTGGTTGGGTGCGACGCCGAGGTGGCCGGCGGCGCGGGCGTAGCCGGGGGCGATGCTGTCGAGGATCTCGATGCCGCTGCGCTGCGTGTAGTACCACGACAGCGAGTCGGCCCGCAGCTTCTCGTAGGCGGCGTTGACGCCGATGTCGAACGGCACGCTGGTCTCGCCGTCCGCGGTGAGCGTGTACCCGGTGCCTTTGACGACGTACGAGCTGAAGTCGGCCGTCTGGACGTTCTGGCCGGACGTGGCGTCGACGCCGGCCGGGGTGGTCGTGCCGGTGGCGACGACCGTGCCGGCGGCGTTGCGCAGCTGCCACGGCAGGGCCGCGGTCGCCTCGGTGACGACGGTGGCGGCCTTCGGGCCGTTGGCGAGATAGCCGACCTGGTTGACCCGCACCCGCGGGCCGGTGTCAGGGACGTACACGGGCGGCGGTGCACCTCCCTGCAGCGAGATGTCGTCGAGGCACAGCGTCCAGGCGACGGGGCTGCCGCCGACCTGAAACGCGACCTGGCCCGCGTCGGTGTCGGCCGCCGCGGTGAAGGTGTAACTGTAGGTCTGCGGCGCAGTGGTGAGCGCCGGCGCGGCGGAGAGCTCCTGGGTGTAGGGCGGCGCCGCGAGCTGGACGTTGGCGCGGACGGTCACCGGGGTGGTGGCGCTGGCGGTGAACGCCAGCCGGTAGGACTCGCCGGCCTGCAACTTGACCGCGTTCTGCCCGATGATGGCGTCCCACGGGTTGGTAGTCCCGGCCGGGATGGTCGCGCACAGCCTGCCGTCCACGACGGCGGCCGGCGCGTTGCCGGTCCACCACCACGGGTCGGTGCCGCTGTCGAAGGTGCCGTTGACGAGCTGTTCGGCCGGGTCGGCGAATGCGGCGGAGGCGGTCATCGGCGCGACCAGCACCGCCGCTGCTAAGGCAAGCGAAAGTTTGCGCTTCACACAGACACCCCTTGTGGCGGAAGGGAAATGGGAGCGCTCCCACTGTGGCCCAAGCCACACGGAGTGTCAATACTCAAAACCCACCCGGCGCGTGATCGGCGTCTGATCAGCGCTTCAGCGAGGGGAACACGTACCAGACGACGATGAAAGAGACCCCGAGCGCGGCGGCCACGGCGATCGCCCACGACAAGGCGACCACGACCTCGAAGACCAGGAACACCGCGCCGACGACCGACAGCCACAAGAACACCAGCCCGACCCCGGCCAGGTTGCTGCTCGTGTCGACGAGCTCCTTCTTGCGCCCGCGACGGAACAGAATCCGGTGGTGGCTCACCGGGGCGATCAGGCATAGCGTCGCGAGGGCGGTGAGCAGCAGCGTCACGATGTAGGTGGCCCGCTGGACGTCGGTGATCTGGTCGAAGCGCTGGTTGAACGGGATCGTCAGCAGGAACGCGAACAGGATCTGGACACCGGTCTGCGCGACCCGCAACTCTTGCAGCAATTCATTCCAGTTGCGGTCGAAGCGCTCATCCGGGGTCTCGTCGCGATCGGCCATGCGGGTTCTTTTACCCAACGGGTCGGCAGACCGAACTTGGCGATCGGCCCAAACCCGGCGCGTCGGGGCTGCGACCGGTTGCATGCTGGGCTTATGGTCGCGAGGGTGAGCGCACCCTTCGATGAGTTGACATCCGGTCGACGCGCGTGGATCGCCCGGGCCGGACTGGCCGAGCTCGCGTCCGCCGTCGGACGACCCGGCCGCGTGGCGGTGTCCGCCCGGCCCGACCTGCTGGCGCGGGTCGACCAGCACGCCGCCGCGATCCGGGAGTCCCTCGGCGGCACCCTGCTCGACCCGGTGGCCCTCGCCGGCTACGCGGCGGCGATCCGCGATGCCGCCCGGGATGCGGGCGAGACCCTTGACGACTGGTCCCGCCCGACCTGGGCGATGCTCCGCCTGTTGGCGGTCTGCTCGCTGATCCCTTCCTGAAGGGTTACTTCAGGAAGCGCTTGTCGGCGTGCAGCGAGTCCGTCAGCCGGATGGTGATGAACTCGTTGTTGTCCGCCTGGCCCGCGGTGCGGCCGTTGGAGAACGGGAAGTTGTTGTCGTTGACCACACCGAGGGTGCGGTCGTCGAGGATGACGACGTCCTCGATGGTCTGGAACGGGAACGTGAACGTGTCCGAGCTGCCGCCGAGGTGGCGCGGGTCGGCGATGTCCATGAGGTCCGCGACGAGGGTCTTGTCGAGCTTGCCGTCCCGGTTGCGGTCCCGCTTGTCGGCCAGGTAGATCCGCTTGAACTTCGCGGTCGCGCCCTGCCCGTTGTCACGCTCGATGATCAGGAAGCGGTCGTCGTCCACGGCGATGGCGTCGCCGATCGCGTTGGCCGGGTCCTCCAGCTGGTAGATCCAGCGCTTGCCCGTGTACTTCCCTGAGGCGATGTCGAACTCGTTGAGCCGCAGCCCGCCGGCCGCGTCACCGGCGACGACGCCCTCCAGCAGCGCGTACAGCTTCCGGCCGTCGGGCGACTGCGCGAGGCCCTCGAAGCCCTTGCTGCTGTTCAGATTCGGGTTGCCGGCCGGGTTCTCCGGCGCGCGGACCCCGTCGAGCGGGATCGGCGCCTGCAGCAGCCGACCGGCGCGGTCGAAGTGCAGCAGGTACGGGCCGAACTCGTCGCCGATCCAGTACGTGCCGTCCTTGGCCCGCTGGATCGACTCCACGTCGAAGTCGGACCCGGTGAGCACCCGGTCGGGGCGGGTCAGCGCGAACGGCACGAGGTTGTTCGGGTCGGTGAGGTTGATGCCGCCGAGCACGTCCACGGTGTGGTTGCCGTAGTTGGGGCCCACCCGGTGGATGCGCAGCACGAAGTCGGCGCTGTTGGCCTTGTTGCCGTAGCCGTTGTCGGAGAGCACCTCGAACGTGCCGTCTCCGTTGCGGACGATGCCGCTGAAGCCCTGGATCGGCTGGTCGTCGAAGGGCGGGGTGATCCCGTTGGACGGCGTGCCGCCCAGCAGCGAGCCCGACGGGTCGCTGGCGGAGACGAACGTCGCCGCCGGCAGCGCGGCGAAGCCGGTCAGGGTGGCACGACCGAAGGTGCCGTGGGCGGATGCGCTGGGGGCGGCGAGGGCGAGCGACAGCACGCCGAGACCGACGCCGACGCCGGCTCGTCTGAGACTTCTCATGAGCCGCGACGCTAAGAGACCGGGATGAACCTCTTACGTTTTCTTGGTGATGGCCCCGAGAAGGGTGTGCAGCCGCCCGACGACGGCGGGCGCGTCGGTGATGCTGCCGCCGTCCTGGTAGTACACGAGCGACACCCGCACGACCAGCTCGCCGCTGGCGGTCTCCACGTGCGCCTCGCCGGTGCCCGTGGACGAGTACGTCGTCTCGTCGATCGACTTCGCGTCCGTCGCCGCGTTCTTGTCGTAGGCGACCTGCTGGACGGCGCCCATCGACGGGCGGACCAGCACCACGAACAGGTAGAAGTCGCCGGAGACGCCGTCGATCGAGCACGCCTTGAGCGAGTCGGTGTCGCGGCGCTCCTTGGCGCCCGGCGCCTCGCCGAGCGCGGCCTGGAGCTGCTCGTCGGTGGCGAGGCCGCACACGTCCACGGCGTCGTAGAGCGCGCCGTTGCGTTTCGTCTCCGCTGGTTGGGCCGGTCCGGGCTTGCCATCGCCGCAGCCGGCGAGCGCCAGCAGGACGCTCGCCGACAGCACGGCTCTACGTAGGGTCACACAGTGTTTGTACAGGGTTTCAGACGCGGCCGAAGTCCTGGGTCCAGTACGGGGTCCCGTCCGCCTTGTACGCGACGCCGACGCCGACCGCGACGCTGGCGCAGTTGAGGATGTTGGCGCGGTGCCCGGCGCTGTTGATCCAGCCGTCGACGACCTCCTTCGGCGACCGGTAGCCCCAGGCGATGTTCTCCGCCGAGGCCCCGGTGGTGTACCCGGCGCCGACCTCACGCTGCACGAACGTGCTGCCGTTGGAGCCGGTGTGGCTGAAGAAGTTGTTCGTCACCATGTCGGTGCTGTGCGTCCGGGCGGCGGCCACGAGCCGGGTGTCGATGCGCAGCGCGCCGCAGCCGTTCGCCGTGCGGTAGTTGTTGGTCAGCGTCACGACCTCCGACTCCAGCGTGCTGCTCTCCAGCGGCTTGGTGGCCGGGGTCGTCGGCTTGACCGTGGGGGCGGTCGTGGGCTTCTTGGCCGGCGTCGTCGCCGGCTTCTTGGCGGCCGCCTTCTTCTTCTTTTTCTTCTTCTTGGACACCGCCGCGGCGACGTCGACGACCGCGACCGCGTCACCCGCGGCGGAGACGACCTGCGCGGCGGCGGGGGCGGCCGCCGCTGCGGTGGTGGTGAGCGCGAAGCCGAGCGGCGCCGCGAGCAGCACGGCGGCGAGGATGGTGGCACGGCGAGGGAACCGGGTCACGATGAGGAGCCTTCCGTCGGTGAGCGTTGACGCAGTTGGTATCGGGTCGCTCACAGCCCTCGTGAGCAGGTCAACTGCCCCGCAACGGTCGGCAACCACTCGGCTACCCGTGCGGGTGGGTCCCTAGTGGAGCGACCGTGGAAGTTCGGTCAAAGGTTGGAGGGCGACGGCCCCGGGCATCCATACCGTTGAGCTACACACCGTTGAAGGAACTTGTCGAAGGAGCAGCAATGTCCAGACTGGTCAGGCCCCGGGACAACCGTTGGATCGCCGGCGTCTGCTCCGGCCTCGCCCGCCGGTTCGGCCTGTCGCCCAACGTCATGCGGCTCATCTTCGTCATCTCGTGCCTGCTGCCGGGGCCGCAGTTCGTGGCCTACATCGTGCTGTGGGTCCTGATGCCCGACGAGTCGAACTCGCACAGTTACAACTGAGGTCCGCTCGGGTGCGCTCCGGGTTCACCGGTCAACCGGCCGGCCGGCCGGTCGAACTCGGAGGCATGTTCAAAGACCTCGCCGAAGCCACCCGCCACACCGCCGCCCGCTCGACCCTCAACGGGTTGATGACCTGGCTCGGCGAGTCCGGCCTGGCGGCCGCCGCCGCGTCCGGCGGCCTGCAGGCCGCCGTCGACCAGCACGCCGCCTCGGTCCGCGACGCCCTGGGCGACCCGGAGCACGGCCCGAACGCGATCGCCCTGGCGAGCTACGCCACCGGCGTCCGCGACACGCTGATCGACGCGCAGTGGCAGCTCCCGCCCACCTCGGAGCTGGACTGGTCGAAGGCGTCATGGCCGACCGTCCGCCTGATCGCCATCTGCGCACTCGCCCGCGCCGGCGGCCACGTCTAGCACCTGCTGCCCGCGAACGCTCCCGGCGCCACGCAGATCGAAGCCGTCCCGCGGTCGTCCGGGCGTCAGGCCGACCAGCCCGCGGCTTCGATCACGCGGGGGTGAGATCGCCGTCCGGAGCGACCAGGCGCCAGGGGTGAAGACCGCCGTCCGGAGCGACCAGGCGCCGGAGGCTAAGATCGCCGTCCGGAGCGACGAAGGTGCGACCGCGGAGCGGCGGGCCGCCGCCTGATCCGTCAGGAGCGCTCCGCCTCGGATCCGAGCCGCCGGGGCGACCCGAGGAACATCGCGGCCACCGCACCCAGCAGGCACACCGCGGCCGTGATCAGGAAGATCTCCCGATACTCGGTCCGCAGCGCGGCCTGCAGCGCATGCGTGTAGGCCGTCAGCAGGCGCTTCTGCTCGTCCGCCGGCTTGCCGAACACCAGCGGAAAGTCCAGGTGTGCGGTCAACGAGTGGAACCGGTGCAGCCCCCACGCGGTCAGCGCGGCGACGCCGATCAGCATGCCCATCGTCCGTGCCACGACGACGGCCGACGAGGCCACGCCGTGCTGCGGCGGCGGGGTCGCGCGCAGCGCCGCCGCGGACAGCGGGGCGATGACCAGGCCGAGGCCGAGGCCGGCCAGCGCGAGGTCGGTGTCCAGCCGGGGCAGGACGCCCGCATAGCGGGCCGCGAGCACGTCCGTGGGCCAGCCGGCGACGAGCACGTAGGCCAGCGCTGCCAGCAGCAGCCCGCCGACGGTGACGATGCGCTCGCTGAGCCGGCCGGAGCGCAGGAGCAGGCCGCCGAGGACGGCGCCGACCGGCAGGGCGACCAGGAAGCGGGTCAGGACCAGGGTGGCCTGCACGCCGCCCTTGCCGAGGAGGGTCTGCGCAACCAGCTCGACGTCGACCAGCGTCACCATGAGCGCGACGCCCGCGCACCAGCTCGCGGTGAGGGCGGCGAAGAACGGCCCCTTCGCGGCGCCGGTGAGGTCGAGCAGCCTGGTGCGCGCCCGGCGCTCCCACAGCACGAACAGCACCGTCACGGCGCCGGCGCCGGCGAGGACGGGCCAGCCCCACGCGGGCAGGACGGACCGCTCGGGGTCGGGGTTGTACAGCGCGACGACCACGGCGCCGAGAACCACCGCAAGCAGCAGCCCGCCGACGATGTCGGTCCGGCGCGGCGCGGTGGCGGTGGGCGGCCCGCCCGGCACGGCCCGCCAGACGAGGATGATCGCGACGGCGACGAGCGGCAGGTTGAGCCAGAAGATGCCGCGCCAGCTGCCGAGGAGGGCGGCGACGGCGACCCCGTAGAGCGGGCCGAGGACGCTGCCGAGCTCCTGCGCCGCGCCGATGTTGCCGAGGACGAGGTGGCGGTCACGGTCCGGCCACAGGTCGCTGACGAGGGCGACGGTCACCGGCAGCAGCGCGCCGCCGGCGATGCCCTGCAGGGTGCGGCCGCCGGTGAGCAGCCAGATCTCGCCGCCGGAGGCGGCCGTGAGCACAGCACCGGAGGCGGCCGTCAGCGCGGAGCCGAGGCCGAAGCCGAGCAGGCTCGCGACGAGCAGCGCCCGGCGGCCGAAGCGGTCGGACAGCGAGCCGAGCAGCGGCATGCCGGCGACATAGCCGAGCAGGAACCCGGTCACGACCGGGGTGACCCGCTCCAGCCTGGTGTCGGCGATGTGCAGCGAGTCCATGATGTCGGTGAGGACCCCGACGACCACATAGGCGTCGAGCGCGGCGAGCAGCACCGCCACGCCACCCACGCTGATGGCGAGCCGCCGCCGCGGGCCGCCGCCGGCCGTGGCGGGCACGGCGGTGGCGGCGCTCGTGGGCTGCGTCGACGTCATCGGACTACTTCGGCGCGGTGATGGTGACCGGGGCGTCGAACTCCTTGAACGTCACGGTAACCGTGCCGCCCTTGGCCTCGCCGACGGCGGGCAGGGTCCACGCGGCCTTCAGCAGCTTCTTGCCGTCCTTGGCGATCCAGAACTTGCCGGGCACCGAGCCGGTCACCCCCGGCACCACGTTGACCAGGGTCTCCGAGGAGGAGTTGGCGGCCACCCGGTAGGTCTCCTGACCGTCGACGGACTCGGTGGCCTCGGTCTTGCCGCCGGTGGCGGTGCCGAGGACCTTGGCGATGCCGCGGTTGGGGTCGAGGATCGCCGACGGGTCATACACGGAGGCGGCGAGGGCGAGCGGCAGCTGCTGATAGTCACCGGTGGGGCCCTTCAGCCACATCGTCTGCCCCACGATGGTGAACGCCAGCTCGACCGTCGCGCCCATCTGCTCGACCTGGGCGGTGCCCTGCGCGTTGCCCTCCTTGGTCAGCACACCCTCGGCGCGCTTGAGGGCGACGCCGGCGATGGTGCCGTCGGCGGTGATGAGGAACTTCGCCGACGTGATCCCGCCCATCGCGGTGGCGGACTCCTTGAGCAGCCCTTCGGCAGCCGGCTGGTTGGGATCCGCCTTCCCGGCTTCGTCCTCTTTGGACTTGCTGGAGCAGCCGGTCAGGGTGACGAGAAGCAGAGCGGCGGCGGTGGCGCCGGCCAGCAGAGCGCGGGTGCGGGACATACCGGCATGCTAAACCCAGCAGCGAAACAACAGGCGCGCCGTGACCGTGCGCGACGTCGATGTCACCGGCCGGCGAGCAGCTCGGCGACCGCCCGGCCGGAGGCGGCCGTCGCGCCGAAGGTGGCGATGTGCAGGTCGCCCCGCGGTGCGGCGGGGACACCCATCTCGACCACGACCGCGTCGGGTCGCACGGCGAGGGATGCCCGCAGCGCGTCGGTGATCCAGGCGTACCGGTGCGGGTCGCGCACCACCAGCAGCAGCGGCCGGCCGAGGGACGCCTGCAACGCGTCGGGCAGCCCCACCTCCGACGACAGGCGCACCCCGGACGTGTCGGGCACCAGCTCGGCGAGCGGCGCGATGAGACCCCACGGCGTCTCCGGGGCGATCGCGAAGTTGAGCTCCGGCTGGAACTCGATCACGTACGCCGGGCCGGTGAGCGGGAAGGCGGCGTCCGGCGCCGTGATGCGCAGCGCCCGGCGGGCCGCGGTCAGCCCGAGGGCGGTCGCCTTGGGGTCCTGCGGCACCCGCGGCGCGGCGGCGGACCAGGCCGCGAGCCGGGCGACCCGCGCGGCGGCGTCGGCGAGCCGCGACTCGGGCAGCTCACCGGAGCGCACGGCGGCGACGATGGCGTCGCGGAGCAGGTTGGCGGTGTCCTCGTCGGCGTGGTCGCCGCCGACACAGATCGCGTCGGCGCCGGCGGCCAGGGCCAGCACGGTGGCGTGGGCGAAGCCGAAGCGGTCGGAGATGGCCCGCATCTCGATGCCGTCGGTGACGATCAGGCCCTGGAAGCCCAGCTCGTCGCGGAGCAGGTCGGTCATGATCCGCCGGCTGAGCGTGGCCGGGAGGTCCGGGTCGAGCACGGGGACGCGCAGGTGGGCGCTCATGACAGCCTGCACGCCCGCGGCGATCGCGGCCCGGAACGGCACCAGCTCGGTCGCGTCGAGCTCCGGCCGTCCGGCCTTGATGATCGGCACGTCCAGGTGTGAGTCGACGCTGGTGTTGCCGTGCCCCGGGAAGTGCTTGGCGCAGGCAGCGACCCCGGCCTCCTGCAGGCCGGTGATCCACGCGGCGGTGTGCCGGGCGACGCGGTCGGGCTCGGCGCCGAACGCGCGGGAGCCGATGACCGGGTTGTTGGGGTCGGAGTTGACGTCGGCGTCGGGCGCGTAGTCGAACGTGATGCCGACCGAGGCGAGGTCGCGGCCGATGTGGCAGGCGACCTCGCGGGTCAGGGCGGCGTCGTCGATGGCGCCGAGGGCCAGGTTGCCGGGCCACGGGCTGCCGTTGTGCGCGTCGATGCGGGTGACGTCGCCGGCCTCCTCGTCGATCGCGACGATGATGTCGGGGCGCTCGGCGCGCAGTGCCGCGGTCAGCTCGGCCACCTGGTCGCGGTCGACGACGTTCCGCGCGAACAGGACGACACCGCCGAGCCCCTCGCTCAGGCGGCGGCGGACCCACGGCGGGGGCTCCTTGCCCACGAATCCTGGCTGGAGCACGGCATTCGCCATGCTGACCAGGTCGTCCCCCGTGCTTGCGTCCATGCGTCAACCACCCTTCGCGCCTGGCGAGAATGGTCACATCACATCTCAGTAATAGTCAAGAAACCTTCCAGTAGTTAACGGCCCTGTCATCGATGTGGACGGATGGTCCAGACGACCGTCATCTCGGTGGTCACGGCCCCGTCCGCGCGCGTGACCTCGATCGCGACGGGAAACTCGGGGCGTTCGCCGGCGGCGAGTTCGGCCAGGACGTCACGCACCGGACGGCCGAGGCGGGCGACAGCCTGGACGGGTCCGACGGCAAGTTTTCGGTACGCGATCTCCGACCGCACCGCGAGCGGGGTACCGAGGGCGAGGTGCTCGCCGAACGCGGCCATCACCACGGCGCCGGACGCGGTCTCGGCGAGCGTGAAGATGGCGCCGGCGTGCGGCCCGGCAACGTGGTTGTGCAGCCGCTCCTCATCGGGGAGCGTGGCGGTGGCACTGATGTCGTCACCGTCTACGCGCACGTCGGCGATCTCGATACCGACGGTGCGCGCGAACGGGACTGCGGCGATCAGACTGGCGGCAAGTGTTGGGGGGTCAACGGTCATGCCGCCGATGTTACCGGCTGGTAGCTACTCTTAGAACAGCTCGCCGATCGTGTGGATGATGTTGACGTAGAAGTTGCCCTCGATCGGCCGGAACACCTGGAACGGCTCGTACGGCTCGCCGACGAACGGGCGCAGCGTCTACGCGAGCTGGGTCCCGACGAAGCCGAAGAGCAGGATCCACACGTGCAGCAGCGTCATGCTGGCCGGCCGCTCACCCGCCGGCAGGGCGGTGGCGGCCGCCGCGACCGGGCGGACCCCAGATGCCAGCGGAGCCACCGGATACGCGGAGCGGCCGTCCGGCAGCAGCAGCGGCTTCGGCGGATACACCGGCAGGGGCGGCGCAGCGGTCTGGACCGCAGTTGCCGCACCGTTGGACACCTGCGGCTGCGCCGCAGGCCCGGCCGACACCGACGCGGCCGGGACAGCCGCACTCTCATCCGTGTCCGTCTCCGCGTCCGGGCCGGAGCCCGTCGGCGCCGGCGACACCGGCGCGTCTGCGGACGGGTGGCCAACGCGGCCACCGCCCGCTCCTCGGCCTCCTGCTACGCGCGCTTCGCCGCGGCGGCCGCGGCCGTGTGGGCGTTCAGCGCGTGCATGCCGCCGGTGAGGAACTTCAGGCCGACGAACGCGGTCATCGTCAGGATGGCCACGTTGAGAATCTTGTAGAACGAGTAGCTGAACGCGGTGAGCAGGAAGAACAAGCTGATCGGCGCGAATGCCAGCGACAGCACCGCGGTCACCGTGATGGTGACCATGACCAGCGCGAGCGCCTGCCGGACCTGCAACCTGGCACCGAACACCAGGTTGAACAGGTAGAGCGTGGGCAGGCAGATCGCCAGGTCATCAGGAACAGATCGCCGCAGGCTAGAGCAGCCGCGTTACTCAGCGCCACCCCACATCGATGCGTTGTCCCCTTTCGTCGAAAAAGTGCAGTGCCTCCATGCGGACGGCAACGGTCAATGGGTGACCATGCGTAACCGCGGGGTACGGCGCGAGTCGCACCGCGAGCTCCGCCGGGCGGCGGTGGTGGCGGCCCGGGTCGCTCAGGACGCTGTCGCGCTGGGGCGCGCGACGGCCCCGACCGTTGCCGGCGCCGACCAGCTCCAGCTCGTCCGAGCTGCCGCTGCGACCAGTGAACTTGCTGACGAACCGCTTCAGGCCGCCACCGTTGATCGGGATGTCGGTCGGCGGCGCGCCGATCTCGTCGACGATGACGGCGGTCGCGCCGATGTCGAGGAACGCGAGCGACTCGTGGCCGTGGTGCTCCAGGTAGCGGATCCGGCCGCGCAGGACGTCGCCGCCGGTCGTGTCCGGCACCGGGGTGAGCGCCTCGGCGCGCACACCGATGACGATCCGCTCGCCGTGGAAGTGCGCGACCTGGCGCGAACGCAGATCGTTCCACGGCAGGTGCAGCACCTGGTCGCCCATGTGCAGCGCGATGTGCCGGTCGAGGTGCACATACACCTCGGCCTCGAGCAGGTTCATCCGCGGGCTGCCGAGGAACGCCGCGACGTAGAGGGTGGCGGGCCGCCCGTACACCTGCGTCGGGGTCCCCACGTCCTGCAGGACGCCCTTGCGCAGGATCGCGACCCGGTCCGCCATGGTCAGCGCCTCGGCCTGATCGTGCGTGACGTAGATGGTGGTGACGCCGAGCTCGCGGACCAGGCCGGAGATCTCCGCGCGCAACTCCGCGCGCAGGCCGCTGTCCAGGTTCGACAGCGGCTCGTCCATGAGGAAGAGCTTGGGCCGGCGCACGATGGCGCGGCCCATCGCGACCCGCTGGCGCTGGCCACCGGACAGCTGCCCGGGCTTGCGGGCCAGCACGTCACCGATGCCCAGCGCGCTGGCGACCTCGGCGACCTGCTCGGCCCGCGGCTCCGGCTCGACGCCGGACAGCCGCAGCGGGAAGCCGATGTTCTCCCCCACGGTCATGTGCGGGTAGAGCGCGAAGTCCTGGAAGACCATCGCGACACCCCGCTCCCGTGGTGGGAGATCGTTGGCCAGGTCGCCGTCGAGCATGATCGCGCCCGAGGTGGGGTCCTCGAGACCCGCGACCATGCGGAGCAAGGTCGACTTCCCGCAGCCACTAGGGCCGAGGAGCACCATGAACTCGCCTTGCCCCACGTCAAGGTTCACTCGATCGACGGCCACCGTGCCGTCGGCGAATACCTTCATCACATCTTTGAGTGCGACGGTAGCCACCGTCACCTCCGCCCCAGGTCAGCAAAGCAGTTCGCGGATAACTCAGTTACCCCGAGTCAAGTACTGTGACGAGGGGCACGCTATTGGTCCATCGGGTAAATGACCAGTGTTCAGCGTGTTACCGCGCAACTACCGTTAGGAAAGCTTGCAGTTGCCCCGCGTTACGACGCCGGGAAGTTTACGGTCACGGACGTGTATCCGAGTGCCCCGAGGAACTGCTGCAGCATCTTCCTGGTGTTCTCCTCGGCCCGCTTGCTGAGACCGGCCTCCTTGGCCGCCGCGCCGATCTTCTCCTCGGACAGCTTGTAGACCTCCTGCAGCCGGTTCGGGTCCGACTTGAAGGCGTCCGCGAGCCGGTTGAAGAGCCCGCGATCCTCCTGGTAGACGTAGCTGCGGTCGTTGTTGATCCGCACCGGGCGCAGCTGCGGCGCCGGCAACGTGATCTCGACCGTGCGCCGGTCCTCGGACTCCTTCACCGCGCCCTGACCGATCCCGGCGAAGTCGACGTAGACCTCCACCGACCCGGCGGCGACGAACAGGATCCGCTCGTTGAGCAGGAAGTCCGGGATGTACTTGCGGTCCTTCTGCACGTCGACGATGACCTCGAAGTTGCCCTCGGCGGCGACATACTGGCTCAGGTCCTGCACCGACTTGAGCAGCGCGGGGCCGCTGCGGTCGGTCTGCTCCTTCGCGAACGGGTTCTTCAGGTCGGGGAACAGCCCGATCGTCTTGGCGCCCAGCACCAGCGCCACGATCAGCCCGATCGTGGCGACCAGCCAGAACAGGCCACGCATCGCGCCGCCGCCGGACTTGACCGGCAGGATCACCGGCGCGTCCCGGTCGGGACGGTCGCGCGGGTCGACCGGCTCACCGATCTTCGGCGACCAGCCGCTGCCGGAGGTCGGCGCGGTGTCAGCGGGCCGTGCCGTGATCTCGGGGTACTCAGAGGTCTTCGGGTCCGGTTCGCGCCGTTGCGTCGGCACGTCGTCCGAGTCGTCGGGGGTCACGGTTTCGTCGTTGCGGGCCATGCTGACTCCTCCGGGAGGATCTTCTCCCTATCACGGTAGAGGGGTCGGTAAAGCGCCGCGAATCGATCTCAGCCGAATGCGGCGAGCCCGGTCAGCTTCTGGCCGATGACCAGCTGATGGATCTCCGAAGTCCCCTCGTACGTGAGCACCGTCTCCAGGTTCGCGGCGTGCCGCATGACCGGATACTCGGCGCTGATGCCGTTGGCGCCGAGGATGGTGCGGCACTGCCGGGCGATGGCGAGGGCCTCCCGGACGTTGTTGAGCTTGCCGACGCTGACCTGCTCCGGCGTCAGCACCCCGGCGTCGGCGCGCCGGCCGAGGTGCACGGCGAGCAGATACCCCTTCTGCAGCTCGACGGCGGCGTCGGCGAACTTCGCCTGGGTCAGCTGGAAGCCCGCGATCGGCTTGCCGAACTGCTCGCGGGCACCCGCGTAGTCCAGCGCGGTGTGCAGGCTGTCACGGGCGGCGCCGAGAGCGCCCCACACGATGCCGTACCGCGCCTCGGTGAGGCACGACAGCGGCGCCTTCAGCCCCTTCGCGGCCGGCAGCAGCGCGTCGGCCGGCAGCCGGACGCCGTCCAGGACGATCTCGCCGGTGCAGGAGGCACGCAGCGACAGCTTGTGCTTGACCTCCCGGGCCGTCACGCCGGGCGTGTCCATCGGCACGACGAACCCGTTGACGCCCGCCTCGGTGCGGGCCCAGATCACGGCGACGTCGGCGACCGGCGCGTTGGTGATCCACATCTTGGTGCCGTCGAGGATCCAGTCGTCGCCGTCGCGGCGGGCCCGGGTGGTCATCGAGCCGGGGTCGGAGCCGTGGTCGGGCTCGGTCAGCCCGAAGCAGCCGATGAGGTCGCCGGCCGCCATGCCGGGCAGCCAGCGGTCCTTGTGCGCGTCGGAGCCGTACTTCCAGATCGCGAACATCGCCAGGGAGCCCTGGACGCTGACCAGGCTGCGGACGCCGGAGTCGCCGGCCTCCAGCTCCAGGCAGGCGAGGCCATAGGCGACGGCGCTGGACCCGGCGCACCCATGTCCGGTCAGGTGCATGCCGAGGAGCCCGACGGCTGCGAACTCCTTGGCCAGGTCGCGGACCGGCACCTGGCCCCGCTCATACCAGTCGGCGACATTGGGTCGCACGTGGTCGTCGACGATGCGCCGGACTACAGCGCGGATCGCCAGCTCCTCCTCGGAGTGCAGCGCGTCGACATCGAGCAGGTCCAGGGGCCGGGTCGTCGTCACAACTAACACTGTAAGTCAAACGGTGCTTAAGCCTGAAGGACTCTCGCGTGGATCGAGGTGCGTTGCTGCAGGGCCGCGCGCAGGGCGCGGTGCAGCCCGTCCTCCAGATACAGCCCGTTCTCCCACTGGACCACGTGCGGGAACAGGTCGCCGTAGAACGTGGAGTCCTCGGCGAGCAGCTTGTCCAGCGCCAGCTCCCGCTTGGTGGTGATGAGCTGGTCGAGCCGCACCGGGCGTGGCGGGATCTCGGACCACTGTTTCAACGTCAGCCCATGCTCCGGATAAGGCCGACCGTCGCGGACCGCCTTGAAGATCATGAACGTTTCACCCCCTGACGCGCCAGGGTACCGACCCGGTGCGACAGAACCGACGCCGAGCGTTGTCACAAATCGGCGCTGGCGCCCCAGTGTCCGCGGTGGGTGACGGTGTGCGACTCGCGGCGTCCCCGTTTGAGTGACGGTGACTTGACGTCGGTCGCTCGATAACCGATCGTCATCGCGCCGATCGGCGTGTACTCCGCCGGCACCCCGAACGCCTCCCGGTATGCGGCGTCGGACGCCGGCGGGATGCCGAAGAAGCACGCGCCCAGACCCTCGTCGACCGCGCCCAGCAGCACCAGCAGGCTCGCCATCCCGGTGTCGATGTGCCAGTAGGGCACCGGCCAGCGGGCCTCGTCCCGGTCGGACCAGCCCTTGTCGGGCTCGGCATACCGGTCCAGGTACGCGTCGCGGTGGCTGTGCGGCACGACGATCACCGGCGCCCGGCTCATGCCCTCCAGCCACGCCGTCAGGCCGGAGTCCGGCGGCGTGGTCGCCGCCCAGAACTTCGCCCGGTCCTCCTCGGAGGTCAGGACCAGGAACTCCCAGCCCTGCGAGAACCCCGCCGAGGGGGCGTGCACCGCATACCCCAGGAGCTTGTCGACGAGTTCGGCGTCCACCGGACGCGACGCGTCGTAGTTGCGCACCATCCGCCGCCGGCGGATCGCCTCAGACAGTTCCACGAATCCCCCACACCCCGTGCCAGGACGTTCCCGGCTCCAGGGTCACCACATCACGCCCGGACCGGAACGCGTCGGGCGGGCAGGTCATCGGCTCGATCGCCAGAGCCTTGCGCAGCCGATCGGCAGGAAGCGTGTCGGAGGAGTACACCTGCCACCAGCCGAACGACGAGTCGGCCCAGACCGTGACGCCCCGGCCGTCGGGGGCCGTGACGGTCACCTTCGAGCCGCCGTCCGCGTCGGTCTCCACCTCGCCGAACGCCGTGTCGAGGACGGTGGTGCCGAGCCGCCGGCCCTCCACGAAGTCATATTCGCTGCCGGCGACCCGGGCCGCGCCGATCGGCAGCAGGCGCGCGTCGACGAGCAGCCGGCTGCGGGCCGGGACCTTCAGCGTCAGGTCGTCCACCGCGACGCCGGGCACCACCACATACGGGTGGGTGGCCAGGCCGAACGGTGCGGCCTGCGAGCCGATGTTGGTCACCTCGTGCTCGGCGCGCAGCCCGCCCTCGCCGACGGACCAGGTCGTGCGCAGGCGCAGCGGCCACGGGTAGCCCGGCACCGGCACCAGGTCGTGCTCGACGGTCACGCTGTCCGGCGCGGCGTCGACGAGCCGCCAGCGGGTCCAGTTGACCAGGCCGTGGATGGCGTTGTGCCGCTCGGGTTCGGTCAGGGGCAGTTGCAGGTGCTCGCCGCCGAACGCGTACTGCCCGTCGCGGATGCGGTTGGGCCACGGGGCGAGGACCTGCCCGGCGCTGCCGACCGCGCGCTCCTCCTCGGTGAAGCCGGCGAGGACGTCGGCGCCGTTGACGGTGTAACTGCGCACGCCACCGCCGACCTCGACGATGACGGCCTCGTGGCCGCCCGACGTGATCGTCCACTGTGTACCCGAAGGGGCGTGCGAGAGCTGCGCGGCGGCGGCGGTGTCCATGGCCGCGACAATATCCTCAGTCCGACCGGTCGGTGTACCGAAGCAGGACGGGAAATGTCAGGCCGATCAGGACGGCCACCACGGCGGCGGCGATCCCGCCGCTGACCCAGGAGAAGGTGGCGCTCGTCGCGTCGGCCACCGAACCGGCCCGAAGGTCACCTAGACGTGGACCTCCGGCAACCACGGCGAAGAACACGCCCTGCAGCCTTCCGCGCATCTCGTCTGGCGCGCTGAGGAGCACGGTCTGCCGGTACACCCCACTGATCATGTCGGCGGCGCCGGCCACGGCCATGAAAGCTACACACGCCCACAGCCACGGCACCGCACCGGCGACCGCGACGGCGAGCCCCCAGCCGACGACGGCGAGCACGAGCGCCACGCCCTGCCGGTGGACGCGGCCGATCCAGCCCGACGTGAGCCCCGCCACGGTCGAGCCGATGGCGATCGAGGCGTACAGCCAGCCCAGCGACGCCGCGCCGTACCGCTGGTCGGCGACGACCGGGAACAGCGCCTTCGGCATCGCGAGGACCATCGCGGCGATGTCGATCGCGAACGTCAGCAGGATCAGCTTCGACCCGGCGAGGAACCGCAGGCCGTCGCGGATGTCACGGAGCCCGCCGGTCGTCTGCGCCACCGCCGCCGGCGGCAGCGACGGCAGCCGCAGCGCCGCCCACAGGACGATCGTGAAGAGAACGGCGTCGATGGCGTACGCGACGGAGAAGTCGGCGGACGCGATCACCAGACCCGCGCCGACCGGCCCGAAGATCGAGGAGACGCTGGAGGCGGTGAAGCTCAGCGTGTTCGCCGCCGCGACCTCCCCCTCCGCGATCAGCGCCGGGATGATCGCCTGCCGGACCGGGCTGTTGACGCCGAACGCCGCCGACTGCGCCGCGATCAGCGCGAGCATCAGGTGGGGGTTGTTCACGTGCAGGACCGCCTGCGCGAGCAGGCCGAGCGTCGTCAGCCACATCAGCGTCGAGCTGGTGAGCAGCACCTTGCGCCGGTCGAACGCGTCGGCGATCGCGCCGCCCCAGATCGAGAACACGATCAGCGGCACCAGGCCGACGAAACTGGCGATGCCGACCCACAGCGCCGACCTGGTGATGTCGTAGACCTGCACCGGCACGGCGACCGCGGTGAACTGCACCCCGAAGAAGGACACCGCATTGCCGACGAAGAGCCGCCGGTACGCCACGTGCCGCAGCGGCCGGACGTCGATCACGTGCTTGCGCAGCGACTCCTGCAGCGTCACGGAGCCAATCTTTCGACACCGTTCGCCGTGTACCTGAGGCGGTCGTGCAGCCTGCTCGGCCGTCCCTGCCAGAACTCGACCTCGTCGGGGCCGACCCGGAACCCGCCCCAGTGCGGGGGCGCGGTCAGCGGCCCCGGCCGCGACTCGACCGCCTCCACGAGCGCCTGCAGCTCGTCGCGGGAGCCGATGACCCGCGACTGCGGGCTCGCCCACGCGCCGACCTGCGCGCCGTGCGGGCGGACCGCGAAGTACGCCTCGGTCTCCTCGCGGGACACCTTCACGACCGGGCCGTTGACGATCACCTGGCGGTGCAGCGCGTACCACGGGAACACGAGACTCGCCCGCGGGTTCGCCGCGAGATCCTGGCCCTTGCGCGACTCGTAGTTGGTGAAGAACGTGAAGCCGCGCTGGTCATACCCCTTGAGCAGCACCGTGCGGGCACTGGGCCGGCCGGTGCCGTCGGCGGTCGCGAGGAGCATGGCGTTGGGCTCGGGCAGGTCCGCCTCGACGGCGTCGGCGAACCAGGTGGCGAACTGCTCCAGCCACGTCCCGGCGAGCCCTTGCTCGGTCAGCTCTCCCGTGTACTCATTGCGCATCCGCGATAAATCTTGCGGTGATGTGCTAGGTCTCACGCTCACATCCTTCCTCCGGCGATCACAGATGCGTGAAGATGTGTCACGTAGGACACATTTGAGCCCCCGTTCAGTCGGCACCGGCACCCCACCGGGGCGAAGATGTCAAAGGGAACACCGACGGGTAACAAACCTAGTCAGACACCCCCGAAACAGCAGGAGTGCGAGATGTCCGATTTCAAGCCGGGACTCGAGGGTGTCATCGCCTTCGAATCCGAGATTGCGGAGCCCGACAAGGAAGGCGGCGCCCTGCGCTATCGCGGCGTCGACATCGAGGATCTCATCGGCCAGGTGTCGTTCGGCAACGTTTGGGCGCTCCTGGTCGACGGCAAGTTCGGCCCTGGCCTGCCGCCGGCCGAGCCGTTCCCGGTGCCCGTGCACTCCGGCGACATCCGGGTCGACGTGCAGTCGGCGGTAGCCATGCTGGCCCCCTACTGGGGCCTCGGCCAGCTGCTGGACATCGAGACCACCCAGGCCCGCGAGGACCTTGCCCGGGTCAGCGTCACCGCCCTGTCGTTCGTCGCGCAGGCCGCCCGCGGCCTGGGCCTGCCGGCTGTGCCGCAGAAGGAGATCGACAAGGCCGACACGATCGTCGAGCGGTTCATGCGCCGCTGGCGGGGCGACCCGGACCCGCGGCACGTCAAGGCCGTCGACGCCTACTTCATCTCCGCCGCCGAGCACGGCATGAACGCCTCCACGTTCACCACCCGGGTGGTCGCCTCCACCGGCGCCGACGCCGCGGCCTGCATCTCCTCGGGCATCGGCGCGCTGTCCGGCCCGCTGCACGGCGGCGCGCCGTCACGCGTCCTGGGCATGATCGAGGCCGTCGAGCGCAGCGGCGACGCCGAGGGCTACGTCAAGAGCGTCCTGGACCGCGGCGAGCGCCTCATGGGCTTCGGCCACCGCGTCTACCGGGCCGAGGACCCGCGCGCCCGCGTGCTGCGCCGCACCGCCAAGGAGCTCGGCGCGCCGCGCTTCGAGATCGCCGAGGCCCTCGAGAAGGCGGCCCTCGCCGAGCTGCACGCCCGCCGCCCCGACCGGGTCCTCGCCACCAACGTCGAGTTCTGGTCCGCGGTCGTGCTCGACTTCGCCGAGGTCCCGGCGCACATGTTCACGTCGATGTTCACCTGCGCCCGGGTTGCCGGGTGGAGCGCGCACATCCTCGAGCAGAAGGAGCTGGGCCGCCTGGTCCGGCCATCCGCCACCTACGTCGGGCCGGCGCCGCGCAAGCCGCAGGACGTCGAGGGCTGGACCGCATTGATGTGATGCCTGGTTTTTTGGTGTGATGCGCGTCGCCCTCGGGACGTAATCGCCCGGAAACGCGGTGGTGGGAGTGGCAGGATTCGCGGGGTACCCGTACCTGCCCGCCCGCCGCCGCATCCCGGAGTACCCACACCATGGTCGACATCCGCATTCCCGATGAGCTGAAGCCCGCCGACGGCCGCTTCGGCTCAGGCCCGAGCAAGGTCCGGCCCGAGGCCGTGCAGGCCCTCGCCGGTGTCGCGACCTCCTACCTCGGCACCAGCCACCGGCAGAAAACCGTCCGCGACGAGGTCGCCCGACTGCGCCGCGGCTTCGCCGAGCTGTTCAGCATCCCCGACGGCTACGAGGTCGTCCTGGGCAACGGCGGCAGCACCGCGTTCTGGGAGATCGCGGTCTTCGGCCTGATCCGCGACCGCGCGCAGTTCGCCAGCTTCGGCGAGTTCGGCGCGAAGTTCGGCAGCGCCGCCAAGAAGGCACCGTTCATCGGCGACCCGACGATCATCAAGGCCGACCCGGGCACCGCCGCGTTCCTGCGGGCCGAGGCCGGCGTCGACACGTACTGCTCCCCGCAGAACGAGACCTCGACCGGCGTCTCGGTGCCGGTCCAGCGGGTCGACGGCGCCGACGAGGGCGCACTGGTGCTCACCGACGCCACCTCGGGCGCCGGCGGCCTCGACGTCGACGTGTCGCAGACCGACGTCTACTACTTCGCCCCGCAGAAGTGCTTCGGCTCCGACGGCGGCCTGTGGATCGCGATCATGTCGCCCGCCGCGATCGCCCGCGCCGCGGAGATCAAGGAGTCCGGCCGCTACATTCCCGACTTCTTCGACCTGCAGACCGCGATCGACAACTCGCGCCTCGAACAGACCTACAACACCCCGGCGCTGTCGACGATCTTCCTGACCGCCGAGCAGGTCGACTGGATGCTCGCCGGCGGCGGCCTGTCGTTCGCGACCAAGCGCAGCGCGGAGTCGGCGTCCATCCTGTACGGCTGGGCCGAGCGCTCGCCCGTCGCGACCCCGTTCGTCACCGACGCCACGGTGCGCTCCAACGTGGTCGGCACGATCGACTTCGCCGACTCCGTGGACGCGACGAGGCTGGCCAAGGTCCTGCGCGCCAACGGGATCGTGGACACCGACCCGTATCGCAAGCTCGGCCGCAACCAGCTGCGGATCGCGATGTTCCCGACCGTCGACCCGGCCGACGTCGAGGCGCTGACGGCCTCCATCGATTACGTCATCGAGCGTCTTTAGTTTGTATGTACGAATGCCCGCCGCCTGTTTCCTGAGGTGGCGGGCATTCCTGTTTGCTTTCTGTCGGCGCGGCACGCTTCGCTCCAGCTAGGGTTACGCGTACTGTGACCGAGTGGTACCGGGAAAGTCGGTGCCGATGCGGGTGGGACGGAGGCACGCTATGCGGCCTGTGCGATTCGTCGCCCTCTCCGAGGACGGCCAAGCGTTCGTCCTCGCCGATGAGGTCGGCCGACTGCTCGCGCTCCCGATCGATGACCGGGTGCACAGCGCCCTGCGTCCCGACCAGAGCCACCCCACCACGACGATGGAAACCGCCGCGTCGCAGCTCGCGCCGCGGGACATCCAGGCGCGCATCCGCTCCGGCGAGTCCGCCGAAGAGGTCGCCCGGGTCGCCGGCGTCCCCGTCGACCGGGTCCTGCGCTACGCCGGTCCGGTCCTGCAGGAGCGGGCCATGCTCGCCCAGCACGCCCGCCGCACCAAGCTGAAGACCTCCGACAAGGGCTCGTCCCTCGCGGAGGTCGTCGACGCGCGCCTCGGCCAGCACGGCATCGACACCGAGAAGATCTCGTGGGATGCGTACCGGCGCGAGGACGGCACCTGGCGCATCACCGCGACCTGGCCGAGCGGCAAGGCGACCGCGCAGGCCGTGTGGGAGCTCGACAAGGCCCGCCAGAACGTCGCCCCGCACGACGACATGGCGCAATACCTGTGCACCGAGCGCGCCCCGCACGTGCTGGGCCAGGAGCCGCCGGCGCCGGACCGGGCACTGCCCAGCCGCGGCGAGACGAGCCGCGGCGACCTCGGCATGCGCCCCGACCCGCTGCGGCACGGCGGCGGCGGCCACGAGCTGATCCGCCCTTCGAACGTCCAGCCGGAGCGCCGTTCCGGCGGTCGTGGCCTGGGCGGCGGCCTCGGCGACCGCGGCACCGACCGTGGTCTGCTCGGCAACGACCCGATCCGGGCCGGCCGGGACGCGCTGCTCGCCTCGCTCGACCGCCCCCTGGGCTCCGCGCCCTCGGATGAGGTCGCGCCGGCGCCCGCCCCGGTCGCCCAGGGTGAGAACCGGGCCCGTGGCGCCGCCGCGCTGATCGGCCGCTCGCCGTTCGACGACGACAGCGACCAGAGCAAGGAGATCCCGGCGGTGCCGTCGCTCGCCGTGCTCCGCCCGCGGCGCAACACGCCGTCGGCCGCCGGTGGCGCCGCCGACCAGCCGACCACGTCGGACAAGCCGCGCAAGCGCCTGCCCAGCTGGGACGACGTGCTCTTCGGCGGCGCGCCCTCCGCGGCCCGGGAAACCAGCTAACTCCTCCGGCCCGATAGGTTGGGGTGCATGGAGTACACCAACCTCGGGCGGACCGGCCTCTCGGTCAGCCGCCTGTGCCTCGGCACCATGAACTTCGGGCCCAAGACCACCGAGCCCGACAGCTTCGCGATCATGGACCGGGCACTGGACCACGGCATCAACTTCTTCGACACCGCCAACGTCTACGGCTGGAAACTCGGCGAAGGCGTCACCGAGCAGATCATCGGCCGCTGGATCGCCCAGGGCGGCGGCCGGCGCGAGAAGGTCGTCCTCGCCACCAAGGTCTACGGCAAGATGCAGGAGTGGCCCAATGGCCAGGGCCTCTCGGCGCGGCACATCATCGCCGAGGCCGACGCCTCCCTCAAGCGCCTGCAGACCGACTACATCGACCTGTACCAGATGCACCACATCTCCCGCAGCACGCCGTGGGAGGAGATCTGGCAGGCGATGGAGCTGCTCGTCGCGCAGGGCAAGGTCCTCTACGTCGGCTCGTCGAACTTCGCCGGCTGGCACATCGCGCAGGCCCAGGAGTCGGCTCAGCGGCGGCACTTCCTCGGCCTGGTCGCCGAGCAGTGCATCTACAACCTCATGGCCCGCACGGTCGAGCTGGAGGTGCTGCCCGCCGCCCGCCAGTACGGGCTGGGTGTCATCCCCTGGTCGCCGCTGCACGGCGGCCTGCTCAGCGGCGCCATCGCCAAGGCCGCCGCGGGCACCGCCGGCCGCTCCAGTGAGGGCCGCTCCGCCGAAGGCCTGGAGAAGCACCGCGCCGCCATCGAGGCATACGAGAAGCTGGCCGCCGAGCTCGGCACCGACCCGTCCAACCTGGCCCTGGCGTGGCTGCTCGCCCAGGACGGCGTCACCGCACCGATCATCGGCCCCCGCACCATCGAGCAGCTCGACTCGACCCTCGGCACCCTGGACGTGTCGCTGGACGAGGCGACCCTACAGCGGCTCGACGAGCTCTTCCCGCCGGTCGGCAACGGCGGCGCCGGCCCGGAAGCCTGGGCCTGGTAGGGGCTTACTCCCCGCTTCGGGCCGTGGCCAGCGCCTCATAGGTCGGCCGCGGCCCGAGCTCGCTCTTCATCAGCCGCACGTCATCGACGCGCCACTGCGGTCCCTGATAGCCGCGGAGCACCTCGAGGTCGGCACTGAGGTCTTCGGCCGGCAGCCGGTCTCCCGGCCGGGCGATCGTCACGTGCGCCTGCAGCGGCCTGTGGTCGAACGGCAACCGCCGCTTCCTGAGCAGCTTCCGCACCGCGTCGCCGAGCGGCGCCACGTCCCCGTCGACCTTCGCGACCAGCGTGGTGAACTTCCCCCGCCCGAACCTGCCGCCGCCCTCGATCCGCACCTGCGGCTCCAGCGCCGGCAACGCCCGCAGCACCTCGACCGCGTCGTCGGCACGCGCGTCGTCGACCTCACCGATGAACGCCAGCGTCATGTGCCACTGCTCGGCCGGCACGAGCCGCAACGAGTGCCCCTCCGGCATCGGCCTGGCGACGGCGAGCGTCCCGACCATCTCCGCGAAGTGCCGCTCAACCTCCGCCGGCAGGTACGCCGCGATGAACAACCTCACCGCTGCTGTGCCCCCGCGTCCCGCAACGCCAACCCGGCCCGCTGCAGCTCACCCTCGACCCTCAACCGCTCAACCTCCAGGTCGACCCCGCTCACCTCGTCAAGGTACTGCTCGATCCCCAACTGCACGCACGCAACCCGCAACGCCTCGTCATATGCCCGCTGCACCGCGTTGAACCACACCTGGGACCGGGTCGCCACCCCCATCCGCAACCGGTTCAACCGGCGCAGGTCCCCGGCCAGCTGCTCGATCGGCGGCACGGCAGGCACCGGCGCCGGCGTGGCGGCAACCGTGTGCAACGCCCGCCCCGCCCAGCTCATGTGCCACCACCGCCGGACCGGCCCGTCCCGCCATCCCGGCTCACGCTCCCGGCGCCGGCCGAGCTTCCTGACCGCCCGCCGCAGCCCGCGCATCCCCCGCTCGAGCATCTCGTCGGCGTGGATGAGCAGCAGGCAGACAAGACACGGCGCCACGGCGATCAGCCCTATGGCGCCGGCGACCAGCAGGCCGTGCAGCACGCCCACACTCTGAGGCTAAGCCCGCACGAACAACGACCGCCACCGATCCGCCCAACTTCGGCACCGACTCGCAACCAATCACCACTCCTACCGCCCGCCCCGCTCCCATTACGTCTTCGATCACGACCGGATTGACCGAAGTCGTCGCGATGACCGGACGATCCCGCGAGCCTCGACGTCTGAACGGCCGGTGGGAGGTTCTCGGCTTTCGCACCTTTTGCGTTCCGCTGGTCCGGCCGCGACCCGCTCGTCACCATGAGCTCCGACCTTTGCGCGCACGACCTGGTCAACCCGGTGGATCACTGGTCGCGGAGGAACAGGGAGATCCACCGGGTTGTGGGGGATCCGTCGGGTGTCGGCGTCCGAAGGAGCGGGATGGCTTCGCCGTTGACCGCAACCGGACCCGGCGTTCGGACCGGGGCGCATGCCGGAGCCCGCGCGAGACGAGCGCGTGGCGGCGGTCGAGAAGGTGCGCAACCGCAAGGGCCGCTGGGCGCCCCCTTGTGCTACGGGCTCGTCACCATGATCACGGAACTTCGGTGGTTGCCCAGGCCCAGCGAGTGAAGCTCGCGAAGTGCGCTCTTCGAACATCGGTGCCGTCGGTCGTCTCGGCGGTCGGGCGCGGGGCCTTGGCGGATGCCGTCCCGGGGTCTGTCCGGATCGGGGGCGGCGGCGGAACACGGCATCGGCGGCGCACAACCGATCCTTCCGGTTGTTCGGTGGGCTGCGGGTTGCAGGCTCGACACGGCACGACGATCGCGCCACTCATACGCGCGGACGAAGGCCGTGCGGAACCACGAAGGCCACGGCACTCGATCGCCGCGTTCATCGGGCACGCCAACCACGCACGCGAACCGCAACGAATGCCCAACGAGCGGATCGGCGGCAGCCAGGCGCGGGGGCCGCTGGGCGCCCCTTGTTCGGTGGGCTGCGGGTTGCGGGCCCGGCGGGAGGAGCGGTGTTCCAGGTCGGGCGTCAGGTGGTCCCACGCGCCCGGGACCCGCCTCAGACCGCTCGGCGGGGTCAACACCGGCGACGGGCTCGACACGGGCACGGACCGCGCCATTCCATACGCGCGGACGAAGGCAATGCAGAACCACGAAGTCCACGGCACTCGATCGCCGCGTTCATCGGGCACGTCAACCACGCACGCGCACCGCAACGAAGGCCCAGCAAGCGAATCGGCGGCAATCAGGCCGAGCCGGTGGCACCCCTCGTCGCCACCGGATCGCCCCAGTCACCGTTGCCATCTCCGCCACTTACCGCTTCGCCCGCCACCGCCACCGCCACCGCTACCGCGCCCGAGCCTCCGAACGATCGCCGTTCGATCGGCCACCCCCGTCGGTCAGCCGACCCAACCTCGTCGATCATCCGCTCGCGCCGGTCCACCGTGCGCGCCGCCGACCTGTGCGCCCGCTGGCCGACAGCCAGGTCGCGGAACGCCTACTGCGTCGAGGCCACCAACAGCTTGCGCAGCTCCGCCAGAGTGGCGTCGTCGCCCTCAACCTGGACGTCGGACACGCCCGGTGACTCCCGCGCCCACAGCCAGCGCAACACCCCCGCCGCGCTGCCGCTGACGGTCGCGCCCACGGGCATCGAGGCCGCGGCCGCCGGGTCGGCGTCGCTGACCACGGCGCCGGTCGTCTCGGTGCGGACCAGCCAGCCCGGCCCGCCGTCGACCCCGACGATCACCGTGCGGCCCTCCGCACCGGCGAGGACGGGCTCGAAGTCCTCCACCCACGCGTGCGACCCGTAGTCCACGAACAGCTTCAGCACCTCGTCGATCCCGTCGACCGCCAGGTCCTCGGGGATCGTGGCGACCGGCACCCCCAGCGCCAGCTCGGCGTCGAGGCGGTGGATCACGGTCTCCTGCGCCATCCGCCGGATCCAGAAGCCGACCGTCTGGTCGGGCTCGTGCCAGGTGCGTGACGGGCTGGCGGCGTCACGGGCGGCGAACTCGCCGGTGAGCTCGGCGTAGGCGCGGTTGAGCTGCTCGATCGGCGGCTCGGATTCCAGGTCTGCTGGTGGCCAAGGGTCGGGGAAGGTGTTGAGCCGCATGCACTCGACCTTGTGCAGATAGACCTCGGCGACGTGCCTGACCAGGTCGGCGACGGTCCAGCCGGGGCAGCTCGGCACCGCGGCGGTCAGGTCCGACGCGGCGACCTCCCGCAGCCGCGCAACGTCGGCGGCAAGACATTCCAGCAATCGCGATCGCTCCATGCCCGCGACCTAACCACATGGGTACGACAAAAAATCAGCGAACAGCCGGCCGCACCCGCGGCACCCGCAGCTCGAACGCCGGCGTGTCCTTCCGGGCCGGTTCGAACACGTGGAGGTGGGGCCGGGGGCGCAGGTGCACGCTCACCTTGCCGCCGACCTTGCGCAGCTGCATGGCGGCCATCACGAGCGTGGCAAGGAGCGACACGAGCCCGCCGATCCAGATGCCGGACCGCGGCCCGTACCGCTCCGCGCACCACCCGATGATCAGCGAGCCCAGCGGCGTACTGCCGAGGAAGACCAGGACATACAGCGCCATGACGCGACCGCGGAACTCCGGGTCGGTGCCGAGCTGGACGCGCTGGTTCGCCGCCTGCGCGAAGTAGATCATGAAGAAGCCGGTGGGCAGGAGCAGCACCACGGCGGTGACGAACGTGGGCGCGAACCCCACGAGCGTCTCGAACCCTCCGAACAGCACGGCGGCGGCGAGCACCGCGTATGCCGAGGGTCGCGCGCGGCGGCGCGAGCTGGCCAGGGCGCCGCCGAGCGCACCGACGGCGAGCGCGGTGGTGAGCAGGCCGAAATACTGGGCCGAGGCGTTGAACTCGACCTTCGCCAGGACGGCGAGGGTGAGCTGGAAGTTGAAGCCGAACAGTCCGACCACCAGCACCAGCAGGATCGCGAGACTGAGGTCGGGCCGGCGCTTCACGTAGCGCAGTCCGTCGATGGTACGGGCATCGCTCGCCGCGACCGGCGGCCCCTCGACGCGGAACAGCTCCTCGGTGCGCATCCGGGTCAGCCCTACCAGCGGCGCGAGACACAGTCCCGCCGTGATCAGGAAGATCGGGCCGGTACGGTCATGCAGCAGCGCGATGACCAGCCCAGCGATCGCGGGCCCGACGACCCGCGCGGTGTTGAACGTGGCGGAGGACAGCGACAGCGCGTTGGGCAAAAGGTCCTTGCCCACCAGCTCGGAGACGAACGCCTGGCGCACCGGCGTCTCGATCGCGCTGATCACGCCGAAGAGCGCCGCCGTCACGAAGACCCACCACAGGTTCACCACGCCGGTGACGACCAGCGCGCCGAGCAACGCCGCGACCACAGCGGACGCGGCGTTGGCGATCAGGAGCAGACGGCGTTTGTCGAACCGGTCGGCGAGCTGACCCCCGTACAACGTCAGCAGGAGCACCGGCGTGAACTGCAGGGCCGTCACGATGCCCAGTGCCGTCGGGGAATTGTCGGACAGCTGCAGGACCAACCAGTCCTGCGCGACGACCATCATCCATGTGCCGAGAAGCTTGACCAGTTGTCCGGTCGTGAACAACCGGTAATTGCGAACCTTCAGCGAACCGAAGACGGTCATGCGCTACGGCCTATCCGACCGAGGATCTCGGCCGCCTTCCCGAGCGTCTCGCGCTCCTCCGGGGTGAGCGCGGCGAGCTGCTTGGCCAGCCACTCGTCGCGGGCGCGGCGGTGCTCAAGGATGACGGCGCGGCCGGACTCGGTGGCGGCGAGGATGACCTGCCGGCCGTCGGTCGGGTGCGGGGTGCGCTGGACCAGGCCGCGATCTTCCAGTTTCGCGACGATCTTGGTGAGCGTCGGCGGCTGCACCCGCTCGGCGTCGGCCAGCTCACGCGGGGTCAGCGCGCCGTTGAGCTCGAGGCTTGTCAATGCCGACAGCTGCGTGATCGTCAGGTCGCCGATCGGTCTGGCCTGGCGCAGGCGGCGGTTGAGTCTGGTGATGCTGTCCCGCAGCGCCGCCGCGAGCTGCGCACCAGTGATCTTCGGGGCACGGGTCATCATCACAATCGTTAGCTTATCTAATGAGCTTGGCTAACGACCTGTGTCGGTGATCACGGGGAGTACCGTGTGCGGCGTGACCAGCCAGCCGAAGCCGCTCGACCCGCCGATGGTGCCCTTCGCCCTCGCCGGGATCGGCCTGTGGATCGTCGCGGTGCTCGTGATGCTGCCGTTCCGCGACGAGCTGGCCGACGCCGGGCACGGCAACTGGTTCGGCATCGCCGTCGCGGGCGTGCTGTGGGGCATCCCGGGTGGGCTGACCATGGTCGTGCACGACCGCAACCGGAAGCGGCGGCGGGCCGCGTCCGATTCCTTCAAGACCGGGGCGACCGGCGGCGCCTAGCCTTTGGGGCATGGCACCCACACTCAATTACATCGGCCTCGTGGTGGCCGACATGCCCAGGTCCCTGGCGTTCTACCGGCAGCTCGGCCTGGACGTCCCGGCCGATCAGGACGCCGCGCCGCACGTCGACCTGACGCTGCCCGGCGGCATGCGGATCGCCTGGGACACGGAGGAGACGATCCGTTCGTTCGACCCGGACTGGACCGCGGGCGCCGGCAACGGCCGCTCGGCGCTCGGCTTCGAGTGCGACACGCCCGCCGAGGTCGACAAGGTCTATGCCGAGATGATTTCCGCGGGGTACCACGGCCACAAGGCACCCTGGGACGCATTCTGGGGCCAGCGCTACGCGGTCCTGCACGACCCTGACGGCAACGGCGTCGACCTCTACAGCGCTATCGGATGACCTCTCGCAGCGGCGCGCCGGCCAGCGCCTTCACCTCACGGGAGAGGTGCGCCTGGTCGGCGTAGCCGGTGCTGGCCGCCACCACGCCGAACGGCATGCCGCCACGCGCCAGGTCCAGCGCCGCGTTCACGCGGAGGATGCGGGAGAGGGTCTTCAGCCCGTACCCGAAAAGGAACAGGCCGCGACGGTGCAACTGCCGCTCACTGAGGCCCACCTCGGTGGCGATCTCCGCGACCGGCCGGCGGGATCTGAGCCGCTGGACCACCGCACGCACCCAGGGATCGTCCGGTTTGTCGTTCCTGGCAAATGCCGCCTCAAGCTCGGCGGCGGGATCGGCGGCCTCGTCGAGCAGTTCGGTGAGCCGCCTGACCCGCGCCGACGGCCACAGCGCCGACAGCGGCACCCGCCGGTCGCGCAGTTCCTCGGCGGGGACACCCAGGATGCCGGGCGCCATGCCCGGGTCGAAGCGGATCGCCGTATACGTGCAGCTCCCGGCACCGATCCCCAGCTTCGCGGTGGTGTCCGGGCCGGCGACGAGCAGCCGGCCCTCGTAGTGGATCACGTCCATGCAGCCGTCAGGCAGGACGCGGACCGGCTCGCCCCCGCTCGCGCGACGCTGCCAGACCGTCGCGTCGAGCATCCGCGACGGCCGCTCCCGGTAGCCGAACTCAGCCGTGACCATAGGGCTCGGCGGGCTCGGCCTCGTCGACCGATCCGTGCGCCCGGCTGACCGACACCGACTCGACCTCGCTGTCGTCGAACACCGTCGGCAGCTCATCGACCGCCTGGATCTGCTCGACCAGCACCTCGGAGTGCGCACCGCAGCCGTGGTCGACGCTCACGACCTGGGCGTCGTCGGGCGCGTACTCATTGCCGCACACCCCGAACGACTGCCGCATCGACCCGGCGAGCTGCAGATAGAACCCGCACGAACCGCACCTGGCCGCCGACGGCGCGGCGACGGAGATCGGCGCGTTGGGCCCGCGGTCGCCGTCATACCACCGCTGGGCGGCGTCGAGCCGGCCCTCGCGCGACAGCACTCGGACCCGGCCGAGACCGAGTTCCCAGTTGACCTCTTCGATCGCGGGGTCATCGGACTGTACGTAACCCGGCGCGAGCCGCACGTCGTCGGCCGGCGTCGGCAGCAGGTCGCCGACGCCCAGGTCACCGGGCTGCAGGCGCTCCTGCCACGGCACCCATTCGGGTGCCCGCAGCGCCTCGGGGCCGGGCAGCAGCGTCGACTCGCAGATCGTCACCTGCTTGCTGCGCGGGATCCGGGTGACGCTCACCGCCCAGCGCCAGCCCAGGTATCCGGGCAGACCACAGGCAAAGAAATGTGTGACGAGCCGCTCACCTTCGGCGACGACGCCGAGATGCTCGCCGACATGATCGGGGTCGACGACGTCCAGCCCGCGGCGGGCGATCTCCACGGCGTCCGCGCAGACCTGGTCGGGCTTCCCCGCGCGGCCGCTGGAACGGGTCGGGGTGGTCGAGGCTGTCACCCCTCCATTGTTCCTCATCGCCACGCCCGATGAGCACGGCGGCCCCGGCGTGGTCGGAAACTGTCGCACCCATGGTTCAGGATGGGGGGCATGTCGGTGATTCGGGGCGTTGCGCAGACCGTGGTGACCACCGTGCGGGCAGCACGGGTCGCCACCGTCGGCGGCGCCCGGGCCGGCCGCTTCCTGGGCCGCAACCTGCTGCGCGTCCGCGAGCGCGGCGCCGGCGGCGAGACCGGCATGCTCCGCCTCCTCGACCTGCACGCGGCCTCCTGCGCCGGCGACACCCTCGTCGCGCTCGGGCTCGCCGGCACGATCTTCTTCTCGGTGGAGGCGGGTGAGGCCCGCGACCGGGTCGCCCTGTATCTGGTCGTGACGATGCTGCCGTTCGCGCTGCTGGCCCCGATCGTCGGGCCGGTGCTGGACCGGTTCCGGCACGGCCGCCGCTATGCGCTCGCCCTCACGATGCTCGGCCGGGCGTTCCTGGCGATCCTGATCTCCGAGCACCTCACCGGTTGGGCGCTCTATCCGGCCGCGTTCGGCATGCTCGTGCTCTCCCGTGCCTATGGCGTGGCCCGCAGCGCCGCCGTGCCCCGCGTGCTGCCCAAGGGGCTCGGCCTGTCCGAGGCAGGGGCCCGCGCCTCCGTCTTCGGCGCGTTCGCCGGCGCGATCGTGCTGCCGATCGGCCTGGCCGCCGCCCATTTCGGCCCGCAGTGGCCGCTGCGGCTGTCGACCCTCGTCTTCTTCTGGGGCATGGTCACCTCGCTGCGGCTGCCGCCCCGCGCCGACTCGGACCCGCCCGAGCAGGTCCCCCGTGTCCTGCAGCGCCCCAGCCACCGCGGCGCCAAGATCCTCTCCGGCCGGCTGGTCGTCGGGGCCCTGATCGGCAGCGCGACCCTGCGCGCGCTCTATGGCTTCCTGACCCTGTTCCTGGCGTTCGCGATCAAGGAGAAGGTGCTCCCGGTCGGCCTCGGCCCGTGGCGGCTGTCGGAGCAGGTGGCGGTCGTGGTCGTGGCCGCCGCGCTCGGCGTCGGCTCGTTCCTGGCCACCGCCATCGGCACCCGCCTGCGCATCCACCGGCCGGCCCTGCTGCAGGCGGTCGGCATCACCCTGGCGGCGCTCGTCGCCGTCATCGCCGCCGACCGGAACTCGCTCGGCGCGGTGGCCCTGCTGTGCCTCGTCACCGCGATCGCCAGCGGGCTGGCCAAGCTCGCCGTCGACGCCTCGATCCAGGAGCGGGTCGACGAGCAGGTCAGGGCCAGCGCGTTCGCCCACTCCGAGACCCTGCTCATGGTCGCCTGGGTCCTCGGCGGCGCCATCGGCCTCATCCCGTTCGGCGCCGACTGGGGCCTGATCGTCGCCGCCACGTTCATGGTGTTCGGTGCGGTCCGGGCGCTGTGGTCGGCGGTCTCCCTGCGCAAGGAGCGCCTGCGCGGCGCCCCGCTCGACCACGACGAGCAGCCCACTGACCCGGTCGCCGCCACCCAGCCCAGCGGGCCGGCCGCCGCCGCATCCGGCGCCCCGTCCGGCTCAGCGTCCGGCGGCCCTGCGTCCGCTTCGGGTGGTCGGGGCGGATCTGACGCGACGACCGTGCCGCGACCGGCCGGCGGGACCTCGGGCGCGGCACCCGGCACAGCTTCGGGCGCGGGCTCGGGAGCGGCCGCCGGCGCGACCCGGCGGATGCCCTTCCAGTCCCGGACCGGCGACGAGACCCGGACCGTCGAGCAGGGCGCCGAGGGTGACGGCTCGCGGCGCCGCTTCGGATGGCGCCGTCGCACCCCAGCGACCGCCCCGGCCGGTGCCGGCGGGCCGGCGAGCGGCCACGACGGCGCCCGGCAGCCCGCTGACGCGACCCGCCAGATGCCGGCCGTCGACGTGGACGAGACGACACCACTGGCACCGCCTGGATACACCCTGTATCGCCCCTCAGGCATCGACTCGACCAGACGCCTGGAGGATGACGAACGATGAGGCCGTTCCTGGGATATGACCGCGCGCTGATCGTCACCGCGGTCGAGATCGAGCGGGCCACCGTGCTCGCCGGTCTCGGCATCGCCGACCCGCACCCCGACGATCTCGAGACGGGCGCACCCGTCGTGGTCGTCGCCGCGGGCGTCGGCCCGGCCGCCGCGGCCGCCGTGACCGCGCAGTTCACCACGACCGCGGTCAACGACGGCCGACCGTTCGGGGTGGTGCTGTCTGCCGGCATCGCGGGCGGCTTCGCCGGCCGGGTCGAGATCGGCGGCCTCGTCGTCGCGACCGAGAGCATCGCCGCCGACCTCGGCGCCGCCGGCCCCGACGGCTTCGAGAGCGTCGACGACCTCGGCTTCGGCACCGCCCGCCACGACGCGGACCCGGCGCTGCTGCGCACGTTGCGCCAGGCGCTCCCCGAGGCCGTCGGCGGTCCCGTCCTCACCGTCTCCACAGTCACCGGCACCGCCGAGTCCAAGGAGGCCGTCCAGAAGCGCCACCCGGATGCCGTCGCCGAGGGCATGGAGGGCTTCGGCGTCGCCACCGCCGCGCGGCTGTGGCCGGGCACCGCATTCGGCGAGATCCGCGCCGTCTCCAATGCCGTCGGCCCTCGTGACCGGGCCGCCTGGCGCATCCCGCAGGCCCTCGAAACCCTCCGCGATGCCTTCGCCACCCTCGCCGGCCGCTGACACTCTCTGCCTGCACTCGCGGAGCGTGTCTCGGCAACGCCCCGCTGGGCTGTCGAGCCTTGCCTGCCCACCCGGCGCATCCCACAGACCTCGAAACCTCCGCGAGGCCATCACCACCCTCACCGGTCCCGTCGGCGGCGGCTCCCCACCTCCACTCGCGGGACGCGTCTCCGCAACGACCCGCTGCGACCCGCTGCGCCATCGCGCCCCGCCTGCCCACCCGGCGCATCCCACAGACCTCGAAGCCTCCGCGAGGCCATCGCCACCCTCGCCGACCGCCGACGACTCCCCACCTCCCCCGCAGAGCGCACCTCCGCAACGCCACGCAGGGCCACCTCCGCAACGCCACACTGGGCCACCGCGCCGCGCCTGCCCACCCGGCGCCGCATCCCACAGACCTCGAAACCTCTGAGGTACCCCCGCCGACCGCCGACGACTCCCCACCTCCCCGCAGAGCGCACCTCCGCAACGCCACGCTGGGCGACCGCGCCTGCCTTGCCCCTGGCCCTTGCCTGCCGCCCTCGTCTGCCGCCCCTGCCCGCCGCCCTGCCCACCGCCCTGCCCGCCTGCCTTGCCCGGCCCCCTTGCCTGGCCGGCCCGCCTGCCCGCCCAGCCCGCCTGTCCTCCCGTCGCCCTGCCAGCCGCCCGTCGCCCGGCCGGGCGTCTGCCCGTGCGGCAATTTGTCAGATTGATCCGCCAACTCAGGCTGCACGGCCGAAAGGGCCATCCACCGGCGTCGAATGCGTTGCAAGGGTCACAGTGGGCGTTTCGCGACTCATCGTGCGGAGTGCTCGGACGGCATTAGATTCGAGGTTGTGACGCTTTCGCTCGCCTTCTCGCCGTGCCCGAACGACACCTTCGTCTTCCACGCGCTGACGCACGGCCTGGTGCCTGGCGCGCCGGCGTTCGACGTGACGTATGCCGATGTCGATGTCACCAACACCGCCGCCGAGCGGGGCGAGTTCGATCTGGTCAAGGTCAGCTATGCGGCACTGCCGTGGCTGCTCGACAAGTACACGCTGCTGCCCTGCGGCGGTGCGCTCGGCCGGGGGTGCGGGCCGCTGGTGCTGGTGAAGGATCAGGCGATCACCAGCCTGGAAGGCAGGACGGTGGCGGTGCCCGGCGACCGCACCACGGCCTATCTGCTGATGCGCCTGTGGTCGGCCGGAGCGCCGCCGAAGCGGGTGGAGATCGTGCCGTTCGCGGAGATCATGCCGGCGGTGGCCAAAGGCCAGTTCGATGCCGGGCTGGTGATCCACGAGGCGCGGTTCACGTTCCAGCGGCACGGGTTGCACGCGCTCGCCGACCTCGGCGAGTGGTGGGAGGGCGACACGGGCCTGCCGATCCCGCTCGGTGCGATCATCGCGCACCGCGACCGGGTCGACCCCGAGCAGGCGACCGCGTGGATCAAGGAGTCGGTGCGGCAGGCATGGGCCGATCCGGCCCGCAGCCGCGACTACGTGCTGGCACATGCCCAGGAGATGGAGCAGGCGGTCGTCGACCAGCACATCGGGCTCTACGTCAACGAGTTCACCTCGTCGCTCGGCCCGGACGGTCACGCCGCGGTCGACGCCCTGCTGACCAGGGCGGCCGCCGAGGGGCTGGTCCCAGCCACACCCCTCGTCGGCGCCTGAAACGCAAGAAAAGGCCTGAACGCAAGAAAGCCTGAAACGCAAGAAAAGGCCAGAAACTACACTTCCAGCTCGCGGGCCACCAGATGGACCGCCTCGGCGACGGTCTTGGCGGTCTTGCGGTCGGGGAAGCGGCCCCGCTGCAGATCGGGCTGGATCTTTGCCTCGAGGACCCTGATCATGTCCTCGATCAGCCCGTGCAGCTCGTCAGGCTGGCGCCGGCTGGCGACCGCGCGGGCTTCGGTCACCGAGGGCGGCGCGTCGAGGAGCTTGACGTGCATCGCCTGGCTGCCCTTGCGGCTCTCGACCACTCCGAACTCAACCCGCTGGCCGGTCTTCAACTCACCCGCGCCCGCCGGCAACGCCGCCTTGTGCACGAAGACGTCGCCGCCGTCGTCGCTGGTGAGGAACCCGAAACCCTTCTCCTGGTCGTACCACTTCACTCGACCCGTCGGCACGCTGTCCTGCTCCCCAGTGTCTGTGTCCCGTCCCACCCACAACACCTCAAGGCTAGTCATCGCTTCCCGCCCGGCCAACCGAGATCACGCCCCGGAGAAACGCGGGGAAGGCGTGCAGATCGGTGCCCACGACGGAAGCGCCGGCGGCGTGCAGGTCAGCGGCTGAGCACGGTCCGGTGGTCACGCCAAGGACCGGTACGCCGGCCAGAACACCGGCCTGCATGTCGGCGACGTGGTCGCCGACGTACGCGGTCGCGCCGACGGAGCGCAGTACCGACGCCTTCTCCGCGGCGAAGACATCGCCATGCACCTCATCGACCGGAATGTCCAGATGCGCGAGATGGAGCGAGGCGAGTCTGCCGAGCTTCGATGTGATCACCACGATCCGGCCACCGGCCTCGCGGACCGCCGCCAGCGCGGCCAGGGCCCCGGGCAGCGCTACCGCCGGCGCGATGGCGTGCTGCGCGTACAAGAGGCGATAGATCCGCACGGCCTCCTCGACCGACTCGGCGGGGAACCATTCCGACATCTCTGTGCGCAGCGGCGGCCCGAGGCGGGACACGGCGAGTTCGGCGTCGACATGCACGCCCGTATGCGCCGTAAGCGCCCGATACGTCGCTGCGATTCCTGGCCTGGTGTCGAGGAGCGTCATGTCAAGGTCAAAGCCAATGACAACCGGTTGTTGAGACACCTTTAAGGATGCCCAGGTCACGATAGGTATGCCATCGAAATACCCGCCGATCATGTATTGACGAGGTGAGACTCTGGCCACTACCGTCACCAATACTTTTAGGAAAGTTTCCTAAAGGATCATCCAGGAGACGCGATGAAACGATCCGTCCGCAACGGCCTCATCGTCGCCGCCGCGCTGGCAGTGGCCGGGGCCGTCGTCCCAATCGTCACCACTACCGCCAACGCCGCCGGCAACCTCAGCGCAACGTTCACGGTCGACCAGGACTGGGGCAGCGGCTGGGGTGCGAACTACAAGATCACCAACGGGACCGCCAGCACCATCAACGGCTGGACTCTTGAGTTCGACCTGCCCGCGGGCGGTCAGATCACGAGCTTCTGGGACGCCGACGTCGTGCGCACCGGTCAGCACTACGTGGCGAAGAACAAGTCATGGTCACCGACGCTCGCCGCCGGTGCCAGCTTCACCTGGGGCATGAACGGCAGCGGCGCCAAGCCGCCGATCAACTGCAAGATCAACGGCGTGACGTGCAGCGGTGGTACCCCCACCACCAACCCGCCGACGTCGAACCCCCCGACCTCCAAGCCGCCCACGTCGCAGCCGCCGACCTCGCAGCCGCCGACGAGCCCGAGCCCGACCCAGAGCACCCCGCCGGCCACCGGCTCGAAGAAGGTCGTCGGATACTTCGCCGAGTGGGGCGTCTACGGCCGCAACTACCACGTGAAGAACATCGAGACGAGTGGCTCGGCCGCCAAGCTGACGCACATTCTCTACGCGTTCGGCAACCCGGCCAACGGCCAGTGTGCCGTCGGTGACAGCTACGCCGACTACGAGAGGGCGTACACGGCGGCCGAATCGGTCGACGGCGTCGCCGACACCTGGGACCAGCCGCTGCGGGGCAGCTTCAACCAGCTGAAGAAGCTCAAGGCGATGCACCCGGGCCTCAAGGTCATCTGGTCGTTCGGTGGTTGGACCTGGTCGGCCGGCTTCACGCAGGCCGCCGCGAACCCGACCGCGTTCGCGAACTCCTGCTACAACCTGGTCAACGACCCGCGTTGGGCCGGCGTCTTCGACGGCATCGACGTCGACTGGGAGTACCCGAACGCCTGTGGCCTGCAGTGCGACACCAGCGGCCCGAACGCCTTCAAGAACGTGATCGGCGCGCTGCGCGCCAAGTTCGGCTCGAGCAAGCTGGTCACCGCGGCCATCACGGCCGACGGCACCAACGGTGGCAAGATCGACGCGACCGACTACGCCGGCGCCGTGGGCAACCTCGACTGGCTCATGCCGATGACGTACGACTACTTCGGTGCGTTCGCCGCGCAGGGCCCGACCGCCCCGCACTCGCCGCTGAGCTGCTACGCCGGCATCCCGACCGCGGGCTTCTGCTCCGACGTCGCGATCGCCAAGCTCAAGTCCAAGGGCGTGCCGTCCAGCAAGCTGCTGCTCGGCATCGGCTTCTACGGCCGCGGCTGGACCGGCGTCACCCAGGCCGCCCCGGGCGGCAGCGCCACCGGTGCGGCCCCCGGCACGTACGAGGCGGGCAACGAGGACTACAAGGTCCTCAAGAACACCTGCCCGGCCACCGGCACCATCGGCGGCACCGCGTACGCCAAGTGTGGCAGCAACTGGTGGAGCTACGACACGCCGTCCACCATCACCGGCAAGATGAGCTACGCGAAGACGCAGAGCCTCGGCGGCGCGTTCTTCTGGGAGCTCTCCGGCGACACCACCAACGGTGAACTGATCACCGCGGTGAGCAACGGCCTGAAGTAACAACCCCCTTCGAAAGAGGGCGGGGCCGTCGGCCCCGCCCTCTTTTGTCATACGGGGCGGTTAGCGTATGAGGTGAGATGACTACCTCGCTCGCAGACCATTTCCGCGCCCTGCCCGACGACGGGCTGATGGCGCTCATCCGGCTGCGCCCGGATCTGGTCATCCCGCCGCCGTCGGACTTCTCGGCGCTCGCCCACCGTGCGCAGTCCCGCGTCGCCGTGGCCCGCGCGCTGGACGGGCTCGACACGTTCACGCTCGAGATCCTCGACGCGCTGCGATACACCCGCGTCGGCCACACCACGTCCACCGAGGCAGTGCTGGCGCTCACCGCAGCGGCCGGGGTCGAGGCGGCCAGGGTGCGCAGCGCGATCGACCTGCTCGTGCAGCACGGCATCGCCTATGGGCACGACGGCGCGCTGCGGGTCGTCGGCGCCGTCGACGAGGTCTGCTCCCCCTATCCCGCGGGGCTCGGCCGGCCCGCCGCGGAGCTCGACCCGCTCGCCGGTGCCCTGGTCGCCGACGCCGCCAGGCTCCGCCGCACGCTGCTCGCCGCGCCCCCGGCCGCCCGTGCCGTGCTCGACCGGCTCGCCGCCGGCCCGCCGGTCGGCACCGTCACCCCCGCCAGCCTGCGCTCCGACCCCGACTCGCCGGTCCGCTGGCTGGTCGAGCAGCACCTGCTGGTCGCCGTCAGCCGCGACGCCGTCGAGCTGCCTGTGGAGGTGTCCCTGGTCCTGCGCCGCGACGGCGGCCCGCTCGGCCAGCTGCATCCCGACCCACCCCAGGTGCAGACCCCGACCCGCGACGCCGCGCAGCTCGACCGCGCCGGCGCCGGTCAGGTGCTGGAGTTCGTGCGCAATCTGGAGACCCTGATCGAGGCGATCAACGCCGACCCCCCGTCGGTGCTGCGCTCCGGCGGCATGGGCGTGCGGGAGCTGCGCCGCTTCGCCAAGCTCACCGGTGTCGACGAGCCCGCCGCCGCCCTCCTGGTCGAGATCGCCGCCGCCGCGGGCCTGCTCGGCGAGGAGATCGTCGACAACAAGCGGGTCGAGAGCGTCTTCCTGCCGACCGTCGCCTACGACGTGTGGCGGGCATTCGGGATCGCGGCCCGCTGGCACCGCATCGCCGTGACCTGGCTCACAATGACCCGCGCGCCGTCGCTCATCGGCCAGCGCGACGACCGCGACCGCCCGATCAACGCACTCGCCCCCGAGCTGTCCCGCCCCGGCGCGCCCGCGCAACGCCGCGCCGCGTTGCAGGTCCTGTCCGAGCTGCCGCCCGGCGCCACCATCGCCCCGTCCGACGTCGTCGACCTGCTGTCGTGGCGCACCCCGCGCAGGGTCTCCCGCGGCGCCGCCGCGGTCGTCGAGGCCAACCTCGCCGAGGCCGGGCTCATCGGCCTGACCGGCTTCGACGGGCTCACGGGCTATGGCCGGCTGCTGCTGGACGAGGTCGTCTCCGGCAGCGTCGACACCGACGACCCGCTCGGCCTCAACGCACCCGACGGCGCCGCCCTCACCGGCTCCGCGTCCCTGCTCGACACCCTGCTGCCGACCCCGGTCGATCACGTGCTGCTGCAGGCGGACCTGTCCGTCATCGTCCCCGGCCCGCCCGAGCCGACCCTCGCCGGCGAGCTCGAGCTCCTCGGCGTGCAGGAGTCCGCCAGCGTCCACCGCATCACCGCCGAGTCGGTCCGCCGCAGCCTCGACGCCGGCTACACCGCCGCCGACCTGCACGCCCTGCTGGCCCGCCGGTCCCGCACCCCGGTGCCACAGACCCTCACGTATCTCATCGACGACATGGCCCGCCGCCACGGCGGCATGCGCATCGGCTCGGCCAACTCCTATGTCCGCAGCGACGACGAGACCCTGATCGCCGAGGTCCTCGCCGACCGCCGCCTCCAGTCGCTGACCCTGCGCCGCCTCGCCCCGACGGTCCTCGCCAGCCGCCACACCCCCGCGCGGCTGCTGGAGGCCCTCCGCGAGGCCGGCTACCCGCCCGTCCAGGAGGACGCGACCGGCGCCGCCGTCCTGACCCGCCCGAAGGCCCGCCGCGGCCCACCCCGCCCCAGCTGGGCACATCGCGGCATCGAGGACCCGGCCGCGGCCGCCCGCCTGTCCAGCCCACGCCTCGCCGGCGTCATCGAGCAGATCCGTCGGGGCGACGCCGCCGCCCGCGTCGCCCGCCGCGCTCCGGTGACCGTCCGCGCGAACGGCACGTCCACCTCCTCGCACACCGAAGCCCTCGAAGTCCTCCAGCAGGCGCTGCGCGACAAGACCCGCGTCTGGGTCGGCTATGTCGACTCCCACGGCGCGACCGCTTCCCGCCTGGTCAGGCCCGTGTCGATGGGCGGCGGCTACCTGCGCGCCGAGGACGAGCGGACCGAAATGCTGCACACGTTCGCGCTGCACCGCATCACCGCGGCTGCCCCGGAAGACGCATCCGGGTAGCTGGTCCTTCCTGGCTCCGGTCCGTCGTGGGCGCGGTCCGCCGCTCCCGTCAGCCACCGGTCGGGCCTTGGCGGCCCTCCCTGCCAGGTCCGTGTGCGGTCACCCTGGCCGCGACCTACGGCCGCGAAGAGCCGCAGCCGTAGCCGGCCGCGACGCGGCCTGACGGCCGCGACAAACCCCGTCCGGGCCTTGTGCCCGTCGAACGTCAAGGCGGGAAGCGCCGCAACAGTCACGGATCCGGTCGGCCGGTAGCCATGCCTGTCCCTTTGATCAGGACAGGGGCGGCCGCGGTGACGCTTGGGTGGGGTCAGTCGGACGCGCGGGCGGCACCGATGATCGAAACGATCAGCAGGATTGCGGCCAGGCTTCCGACCGTCTCGCCGATCGCGTCGGTGAGCGGGCTGCCGAGCACGAGCCACGACACCAGGAACCAGGTCAGGCCCAGGACACCGACCGCGCCGACGCCGATCATCGCCAGCGGCGAGAAGCCGACCGTGACGTCATCGTCCACAGTCGATGGGGCGCCTTCCAGGTCGGTCACCTTCCACAGCGTACCGACTCATCGCCCACTGTCACGGCCGTTCATCAGCCTCGGCGGATGGATCCGATCACGGAGACGATCAGCATGAGCACGAGGATCGCGCCGAGGGACTCGCTGACGGCGGTCTGAACATCGGTGTGCGCCACCTGCGAGGACAGCAGGAACCAGCCGACGGCCACCGCTACCGCGGCAAGCCCGCCGAACGTCAAGGCCGCTCTGTCGCCCAACCGCCGACCCACGCGGACCAGTCTACGGAGGTGGGACGGACGACGCGCTCGCCCCCGATACGTCGATCGGTCGAGCAGTAGCCGGCCCCCGCGACCGACTACCCCGCTCTCTCCGATCCGAACGCGAACGTCCGGCTCCCACCACCGCTGTTCTGGCACTACAGCGACATGACAAACGATGGAGGCAAGTGATCGCATCCATCGCAAGGCAGTCACTACGTCAGACGCAATGCCACCCCCCAAAGGTTGCAGCGGACGCCGAACCTCCCACATTCCGGGAACTGTCACAGGTGCGTGCGACACTGGTTGCCGTGCCCGAAGGTCCATTGATCGTCCAGTCCGACAAGACCCTGCTGCTTGAGGTCGACCACCCCGACGCGCTTGCGTGCCGGATGGCGATCGCGCCGTTCGCCGAGCTCGAGCGCTCGCCGGAGCACGTGCACACCTATCGCCTGACGCCGCTCGGCCTGTGGAACGCGCGCGCCGCCGGGCATGACGCCGAGGGAGTCGTCGACGCGCTGCTGCGGTTCTCCCGCTATCCCGTGCCGCACGCGCTGCTCGTCGACATCGCCGAGACGATGGATCGCTATGGGCGGCTCCAACTGCTCAACGACCCCGTGCACGGGCTGGTCCTGCGCGGACTGGACCGTGCGGTGCTGGTCGAGGTCGCGAAGAGCAAGAAGCTCGCCGGCATGCTCGGCGCCAACATCGACCCCGACACGCTCATCGTGCACGCGTCTGAGCGCGGCCGGCTCAAGCAGGCGCTGCTCAAGCTCGGCTGGCCGGCGGAAGACCTCGCGGGCTATGTCGACGGCGAGGCGCACCAGATCGAGCTCGCCGAGGACGGCTGGGTCCTGCGCTCCTATCAGCGCGAGGCGGTCGACTCGTTCTGGGCCGGCGGCTCCGGGGTCGTCGTCCTGCCCTGCGGCGCCGGCAAGACGCTCGTCGGCGCGGCCGCGATGGCGGAAGCCAAGGCGACCACACTGATCCTGGTCACCAACACGGTCGCCGGCCGGCAGTGGAAGCGCGAGCTGATCGCCCGGACCAGCCTGACCGAGGAGGAGATCGGCGAATACTCCGGCGAGCGCAAGGAGATCCGCCCGGTCACGATCGCCACGTATCAGGTGCTGACGACCCGCCGCGGCGGCGTGTTCCCGCACCTGGACCTGTTCGGCGCCCGCGACTGGGGCCTCATCGTCTATGACGAGGTCCACCTGCTGCCCGCCCCCATCTTCCGGTTCACCGCCGACCTGCAGGCCAGGCGCCGGCTCGGTCTGACGGCGACCCTGGTCCGCGAAGACGGTCGCGAGGGCGACGTGTTCTCGCTGATCGGCCCGAAGCGCTACGACGCTCCGTGGAAGGACATCGAGGCACAGGGCTGGATCGCGCCCGCCGAGTGCGTCGAGGTCCGGGTCACGCTGACCGACGCGGAGCGGATGGCGTATGCGGTCGCCGAGCCCGAGGAGCGCTATCGGGTCGCCGCGACCGCCCGCACGAAGCTGCCCGTGGTCCAGGCCCTGGTCGAGCGGCACAAGGACGACCAGATCCTGGTCATCGGCGGCTACATCGACCAGCTGCACCAGCTGGGCGAGTTCCTGGACGCGCCGATCGTGCAAGGGGCGACCACCAACAAGGAGCGCGAGCGCCTGTTCGACGCGTTCCGCACCGGCGAGCTCAAGACCCTCGTGATCTCCCGCGTCGGCAACTTCTCAATCGACCTGCCCGAGGCCGCCGTGGCGATCCAGGTGTCGGGCAGCTTCGGCTCCCGCCAGGAGGAGGCCCAGCGCCTCGGCCGGGTCCTGCGCCCCAAGGCCGACAAGCGCCAGGCCCACTTCTACACGGTCGTCGCCCGCGACACGATCGACACCGAGTATGCCGCCCATCGACAGCGGTTCCTGGCTGAGCAGGGTTACGCGTACACCATCACGGACGCCGACGACGTGCTCGCCCCGTAACCACGGAGCCCGCCCGCCCACTGGTGCGGCCTTCCGACGCCTCGCCGCTTCCACTCAGCCTCCCGCCCCGCGGAAGCGGCGCGAGGCGTGGAGGCGGCGGGCGGCGTGGAAGCGGCGGGCGGCGTGGAAGGCGCGGGCAAGGCGGACGCGGGCTGGGCAGACGCGGGCTGGCTGCGCGGAAGCCGCCTGCTGAGCGGCCGCGGCCTGCCGAACGGAAACAGCAGGCTGCGTGGAAGCGGCGCGCCGAGCGGACGCGGCAGGCGGCGTGAAAGACGCGGGCTGGGCAGACGCAGGCCGGGCAGCCGCGGCAGGCTGAGCGGACGCGGCCTGCCGAGCGGAAACAGCAGGCCGCGAGCGGACGCGGCGGGCAGCGTGAAAGGCGCGGGCTGGGCGGACGCGGGCTGGGCGGACACGACAGGCTGCGCGGGAGCCGCCTGCTGAGCGGACACGGCCTGCCGAACGGAAACAGCGGGCTTAGCGGAAACAGCAGGCTGCGTGGAAGCGGCGCGCCGAGCGGACGCGGCAGGCGGCGTGGAAAACGCGGGCCGGGCAGACGCAGGCCAGGCAGCCGCGGCAGGCTGAGCGGACGCGGCCTGCCGAACCGACGCGGCCTGCCGAGCGGAAACAGCAGGCTTAGCGGAAACAGCAGGCAGCGTGGAAGTGTGCTGAGCGGACGCGGCAGGCTGAGCGGACGCCGCAGGCGCAGGCTCTCCTCAGAACGAAGGAACGGCGCGGGCCCTCCGGCATGCGAGACAACAATGCAAGCAGGTCCGCCGCGCGGAGCCGGGGCGCGTTGCCTCGGCCGCGCCGGATCGGGGCACGCTGCCTCCACCGCGGAATCCGCGGCGGATTGCCTCCACGGCACAACGTTGCCGGGCAGTTCGTGCCCACGCGGTAGGAGTGCGACACGTCGGCCCTTCCGCTCGGGAGGACGATGCGGAACCACGACGCGGCAGCCGCTCATGCCGAAGACGGAGGGCAGGCGGGCAGCCCGGGGCGGTCAGGGGCCGTCGGCTACCACCGACAGGGCCTCGTCGAGCAGCGTGAGGATGTCGACCTCGCCGCTGGAGGTCACCCAAGTCGTGACGGCGTTGACGATGGCGCCCACGCAGGCGCCGACGAAGGCCTGGACGCGGAAGTCGTCGGCGGGGCGGCCGAGGCGTTCGGCGAGCGGGGCGGCGAGGACGTCGATCGCGGAGAGCATGCTGTCCAGGGAGCGCATGCGCAGGGCGGGGACGGAGAACGACAGGCGGGCCCGCTGCAGCACGGCCTCCGCCTCGTCGGGGACGATCTGCGCGAACGAGCCGACGAGGGCGAGCCGCATCGTCTCGATCGGGGTCAGTTCCGGCGGGGCAGCACGGATCGCGGCGACCATCACGTCGTCGTACCGGTCCTGGATGACGACGTCTTCCTTGGTCTTGAAGTACCGGAAGAACGTGCTCGGTGAGATCTCGGCCGCCTCGGCGATCTGCTCGACCGTGGTGGCGTCGTACCCCTGCGAAGCGAAGAGCCGCAGGGCGTGTGCCTGGATCGCCCAGCGGGTCTTCTGCTTCTTGCGTTCACGCAACCCCGGTGAGCTCATCCACTGATTCTTCCGCACCCCCGGCCGGACCCGCACCCGCAGCCGCACCCGCAGCCAGGCCCACAGCCGGACCCGCAGCCGGCAGGAAGACCGCCGTGAGCGCGGCGCCTGCGAGCGCGAAGCCGGCGCAGACGAGCAGCACGGCGCTCATGGCGTCGACGAACGCGCCCCTGGCGGCCAGGGCCAGTGCCGGCGAGGCCACGTCCGCGCCGACGGAGTGCAGGCCGGGGGCGGCGGCGGTGTACACGGCCGAGGCGAGGCTGCCCAGCAGCGCGACGCCGAGCGCGCCGGCGACCTGGCGGAGCGTCATCGTGACGGCGGTGCCGGCGCCGGCCTCGTCGCGGGGCAGTTCGCCCAGGACGGCGTCCATGGCGGGGGCGATCGCGAGCCCGATGCCCAGGCCGGTGACGGCGAGCCAGGTGGCCACGAAACCGTAGCCGGAGCCGAGGTCGGTGCTCGCGCCGAGCAGCAGGCCGCAGGCACCGACGAGCAGGCCGGCGGCGACGGGTACCCGGGTGGTCAGCAGACGCCCGAGCCGTTCGCCGAGCGGGGCGCCGACGAACAGCCCGCCGATCAGGGGCAGCAGGCGCAGGCCGACCCCGAGGGCGGTGTGGCCGAGGACCGACTGCAGGAACTGCGGCAGGATGAACAGCAGGCCGAAGAGGGCGAACGAGGCGATGGTGCCGGCCGCGGTACCCCAGGCGAACCGGGCGCGGCGGAACAGTCGAAGATCGATCATGGGTGCTGCCCTGCGCCGCTCCACCAGCACGAAGGTTGCCAGGAGGGCGGCGCCGAGGGTGAGGGTGCCGAGCACCAGGGCGTCGGTCCAGCCGCGGGTCGGGGCTTCGATCGTGCCGTACACGAGCAGCACCAGACCGGCGGTGGACAGGACGCCGCCCGGGATGTCGGCGGGGCGGGGGGATGCCGCGCGCGATTCGGGGATCAGGAACGTGACGGCGACGATCGCGATCAGGGCCACCGGGACGTTGATCAGGAAGATCGAACCCCACCAGAAGTGTTCGAGCAGGTAGCCGCCGATGATCGGGCCGAGCGGCAGGCCGAGGCCCATGCCCATCGTGGTGACGGCGATGGCCTTGCCGCGTTCGTGCGGCTCGAAGAGCACCGGCAGGACGGCGAGGGTGATCGGGGTGAGGATCGCCGCGCCGATGCCCATGACGGCGCGGGCGGCGATGACCTGACCGGCGGTGGACGCGAACACGGCGACGGCCGAGGCGCCCGCGAACAGCGCAAGGCCGATGAGCAGCAGCTTGCGGCGGCCGTACCGGTCACCGAGCGCCCCCATTGGCAGCAGCAGTCCGGCGAACACGAGGACGTAGGCGTCGACGAGCCACTGCAGTTCACCGGTACCGGCGCGCAGGTCGGTCGCGAGCGTGGGCAGGGCGACGTTGAGGATCGTGGTGTCGAACCCGATCGTGAGGATGCTCAGGACGATCGCCACGAGCGCCCACCAGCGCCGCGGGCTTGAAGTGACAGCAACCATGATTTGAGAGTAACTCTCACTTAGTAGTGCGTGTCAAACAAAAAGGCCCCCGCCGAAGCGGGGGCCTTGCAAGCGGCAACGTCAGGACGCCTGGAGCTCCTTGGAGAGCAGCTCGGCGATCTGCGCGGTGTTGAGCGCCGCGCCCTTGCGCAGGTTGTCGCCCGTGACGAACAGGTCCAGGGCGCGCGGGTCGTCGATCGAGCGGCGGATGCGGCCGACCCACGACGGGTCGGTGCCCACCGCGTCGATCGGCATCGGGAACTCGCCAGCGGCGGGGTCGTCGACCAGGATCACGCCCGGCGCGTGGCGCAGCACCTCGCGGGCGCCCTCGGCGTCGACCTCGACGCCGAAGACGGCGTGCACGGCGACCGAGTGGCCGGTGACGACCGGGACCCGCACGCAGGTCGCGGACACCTTCAGGTCGGGCAGGCCGAGGATCTTGCGCGACTCGTTGCGCACCTTGAGCTCCTCCGACGACCAGCCGGCCTCGCGCAGGGAGCCCGCCCACGGGACCACGTTGAGGGCGAGGGGCGCGGGGAACGGGCCGAGGTCGTCGCCGACGGCCTGGCGCACGTTGCCGGAGCGGGAGCCGAGGCTCCGGTCGCCGCTGACCCGCTCCAGCTGGCTGAGCAGCGTGTCGACGCCGTCCTTGCCGGCGCCGGAGACGGCCTGGTAGGACGCGAGGACCAGCTCCTTGAGCCCGTATTCGCGGTGCAGGGGCGCGAGCGCCACGATCATCGTCAGGGTGGTGCAGTTGGCGTTGGCGATGATGCCCTTGGGACGGTTGCGCGACTGCTCGGGGTTGATCTCCGGCACCACGAGGGGGACGTCGGGGTCCATCCGGAAGGCTCCGGAGTTGTCGACGGCGATGGCGCCGCGCGCCACGGCGATCGGGGCCCAGTCGGCGGACACCTCGTCGGGGACATCGAACATCGCCACGTCGACGCCGTCGAAGACGTCGGCGGCGAGTTCCTGCACGACGAGCTCCTCGCCCCGCACGACCAGGGTGCGGCCGGCGGAGCGTTTGGAGGCGACGAGGCGGATCTCCCCCCACATGTTCTTGCGGGAGGAGAGCAGCTCACACATGACTGTGCCGACGGCGCCGGTAGCACCGACGACGGCCAACGTTGGTAACGCGCCCATAACGAGCGAACCTACCGTCCGGTCCCCGCATAAACCACGGCTTCCTCGGTCCCGCCGAGCTCGAAGGCGTCGTGAATGGCACGGACGGCCACGTCAAGGTCGGTGTCGCGGCACACGACGGACACCCGGATCTCCGAGGTGGAGATCATCTCGATGTTGACGCCGGCCTCCGCGAGGGCGGCGAAGAGCTTGGCCGCGACGCCTGGGTTGGAGCGCATGCCGGCGCCGATGAGCGAGACCTTGCCGATGTGGTCGTCGAACAGGATGTCGCGGAAGTCGACGGTCGCCTTGGCCCGCTCGAGCGCCGCCTTCGCGGTGGCGCCGTCGGTCTTCGGCAGCGTGAACGAGATGTCCGTGCGGCCGGTGCCCTCGGTCGACACGTTCTGCACGATCATGTCGATGTTGGTCTCCGCGGCGGCGACCGTCTGGAAGATCCGCGCGGCGACACCGGGCTGGTCGGGCACGCCGACAATGGTGATCTTCGCTTCGCTGCGGTCGTGCGCGACGCCGGTGATGAGTGCTTGCTCCACAGAAAGGTCCTCTATCGATCCGGTGACCATGGTGCCGTTGGCGGTTGAATACGACGAGCGCACGTGGATCGGCAGCGAGAACCGCCGCGCATACTCGACGCTGCGCAGGTGCAGCACCTTCGCGCCGCAGGCGGCCAGCTCGAGCATCTCCTCGTAGGTGATCTGCTTGATGTGCCGCGCGTTCTTCGCCACCCGCGGGTCGGCGGTGAAGATCCCGTCGACGTCGGTGTAGATCTCGCACACGTCGGAGTGCAGCGCCGCGGCGAGCGCGACGGCCGTGGTGTCCGAGCCGCCCCTGCCGAGCGTGGTGATGTCCTTGGTGTCCTGCGCCACACCCTGGAAGCCGGCGACGATCGCGATCGCGCCCTCGTCCAGTGCCCCGCGCAGGCGCCCTGGGGTCACGTCGATGATCCGGGCCCGGCCGTGCGTCGACGTGGTGATCACGCCTGCCTGGCTGCCGGTGTACGACCTTGCCTCATACCCGAGGTTGTTGATGGCCATCGCCAGCAGCGCCATCGAGATGCGCTCGCCGGCGGTCAGCAACATGTCCAGCTCGCGGCCGGCCGGGACCGGGCTGACCTGCGATGCGAGGTCGAGGAGCTCATCGGTCGTGTCGCCCATGGCCGAGACGACCACAACGACCTCGTTGCCGGCTTTCCGCGTGTCGACGATCCGCTCGGCGACGCGCTTGATGCGCTCGGCGTTGGCGACGGACGACCCGCCGTACTTCTGCACGATCAGCGCCACGCCGTCGAGCTCCTTTCCACCCGTACGGGCGATGTTGACGCAGCCGAGCGTACCGGCGCCGGGTACCCGTCGGGAGTGGCGTTCCCACGATCCGGCCGTCCGACGGGCGAGAATACGCATGTGCGCTCACGTCGGGTCGGTGGAACCGCGATCACTGTGACCACCGGCACGGCGCTCGCCGTGGTCACCGGGCTGCTGCTGGCCGCCTGCGGCGGGGACCCACCGACGGACATCGCATCGGCTCCGGCGACCGGCGCCCCCGCCCAGCCCGACCCCCGCGGGATGCTCGCCGCCCGGGTCGCGGTCGCCAAGGACCAGCGGTACGTCGCCGCGTACACCCTGGTCGTGCAGGGCAAGGCGCCCCGTTCGGTGCTGGTCACCGTCGCCACCGACCGCACCTGGCGGGTCGACATCCAGGGCGGCGCGCTCGGCGGCAGCGCCGACATCGCGATCGCCAACCGGCCCGAGGGCGTCTACCAGTGCCCGATCAACCCGGCGAGCGGCTGCGTCAGGGTCGCCGCCACCAACAAGAAGCTGCCGGCCGCGATCGACCCGCGGCTGCAGTACGTCTTCATCGCTTGGCTCGACGTGCTCCTGGACCGGCAGGTCCCCCTGGCCGTGGCCCCGGCGCAGCCCCTGGCGGGCACGTCGGCGCCGTGCTTCGCGGTCGAGCCGGGCGTCACCGCGGTCCAGCCGCCGATCGACCCCGGGGTGTTCTGCTACAACGACCGCGGCATCCTCGTCGCCGCGAAGATCCCGCTGGGCCAGCTCATGCTCACCGGGGAGCCCGCGCCGGCGCCGGAGACGATCTCGCTGCCCGGCCCGGTGGTCGCCGGCGCCCCGCTGGGGACGTCCTCGCCGCCGCCCCCGCCGTCGCCCAAGCCGTCGTCTTCGTCACCCTCGGTCGCACCGTCGATCTCTCGCTCCCGGTGAGTGGTAAGCTGGCGCCCGACATGTGGCAGACGGTTCTCCTTCTTCGTCGCCGCGACGAGGCCCGACAGGCCGGCACCTCGTCGCGGGGTTGAGTCGCGTCTGCGCTCCTGCCGGTCGACCCTTCTTGGTCCCGACCACCTTTCCAGGAGCATTGAGCCATGTCCGAGATCGCCAATCAGACTGCCAGCCGGATGCCCGTCGAGCGCTACCGGCCTTTCAGTGAACAGTTCCCGGTCCCGCTGACCGACCGCCAGTGGCCCTCCCGCGAGGTCACCAAGGCGCCCCGGTGGTGTGCGGTCGACCTGCGCGACGGCAACCAGGCACTGATCGACCCGATGTCCGTGGAGCGCAAGCGCCGCATGTTCGGCCTGCTGGTGCGCATGGGCTACAAGGAGATCGAGGTAGGTTTCCCGTCCGCGTCGCAGACCGACTTCGACTTCGTGCGGACCCTGATCGAGCAGGACCTGATCCCGGAAGACGTCACCATCCAGGTCCTGACCCAGTGCCGCGACAACCTGATCGAGCGCACGTTCGAGTCGCTGCGCGGCGCGAAGCGGGCCATCGTGCACTTCTACAACTCGACCTCCACGCTGCAGCGGCGGGTCGTGTTCGGCCTGGACAAGGCCGGGATCACCGACATCGCGACGAGCGCGGCGCGGCTGTGCCAGAAGTACGCCGAGGCGATCACCCCCGACACGGAGATCTACTACGAGTACTCGCCGGAGTCGTACACGGGGACCGAGCTGGACTACGCGCTGGAGGTCTGCAGCGCGGTCATCGAGGTGCTGCAGCCGACCCCCGACCGGCCGCTGATCGTCAACCTGCCGGCGACGGTGGAGATGGCGACCCCCAACGTCTACGCCGACTCCATCGAGTGGATGTCGCGCAACCTGCCGCGGCGCGAGTCGGTCGTGCTGTCCCTGCACCCGCACAACGACCGCGGCACCGCCGTCGCCGCCGCCGAGCTGGGCCTGATGGCCGGCGCCGACCGGGTCGAGGGCTGCCTGTTCGGCAACGGTGAGCGCACCGGCAACGTCGACCTGGTGACGCTGGGGCTGAACCTGTTCTCCCAGGGCGTCGACCCGCAGATCGACTTCTCCAACATCGACGAGGTCAAGCGCACCGTCGAGTACTGCAACCAGCTGCCCGTGCACGAGCGCCACCCGTACGCCGGCGACCTGGTCTACACGGCGTTCTCCGGCTCGCACCAGGACGCGATCAAGAAGGGCTTCGACGCGTTGCAGCGAGACGCCGCGGCCGCCGGGGTCGACGTCGACCGCTACACGTGGGGCGTGCCCTACCTGCCCATCGACCCCAAGGACGTGGGCCGCTCCTACGAGGCGGTCATCCGGGTCAACTCGCAGTCGGGCAAGGGCGGCGTCGCGTACGTGATGAAGTCCGAGCACCACCTCGACCTGCCGCGTCGCCTGCAGATCGAGTTCTCCGGCGTCGTGCAGCGGCACACCGACGACGAGGGCGGCGAGGTCAGCCCGCAGGCGATGTGGGACTTCTTCTCCGCCGAGTACTTCTCCGACCGCCGGTTCACGCTGGAGGGGTATGAGGCCTCGACGGTCGACGGCAAGGTCACGCTGACCGCGGACGTCGCGGTCGACGGCACCGTCCGCTCGGTCTCCGCGACCGGGAACGGCCCGATCGACGCGTTCGTCCACGCGCTGGGCGACTTCGGCGTCGACGTGCGGGTCCTGGACTACGCCGAGCACGCTCTCACCGCCGGTGAGAGCGCGCAGGCCGCGGCGTATGTCGAGTGCTCCGTCGACGGGCAGACCTTCTGGGGCGTCGGCATCGACGCCAACATCGTGACCGCATCGTTGCGTGCCGTGCTGAGCGCCGCGAACCGCAGCTGATCGTCGTTGCGAGGGGCCGGTCCTGCGGGGCCGGCCCCTTCGCTGTTATGTGGGTCCTGCCCAGGTTTTCGTTCGCATGCAACAGATCCTGCCGGGCGCGGTGTCCCGCCCGACAGGGACTGCGGTCCCTCCTTCCTGGGGTTTGTCTCCCGGTTGGTGTCGGGAATCGCACCGTGGCGCTGCGCGCGCCGCGTGCGTCGATGCCGCACAGTGGTGGCGTGCGCCCCTCCAACGGCAAAGCCGTCATCCTCGCCCTCGCGCTCGCCACGGTGCTCACCGGCGCCGGCAGCTGCGAGGTCTCATCAACACCGGGCTCGGCCACGCCCAGCTCGGCGACCACGGCCGGCAGCGGCGGTGGTACCGCCAGCGCGAGCAAACCGGCCGCGGGCAACCCGGCCGGTGCCGCCGCCGCCCTTGAGCAGCTCGCCGTCGCTCCGAGCGGCTCGATGGCCGGCTACAGCCGCGAGAAGTTCACGCACTGGATCGGCCAGGGCGACGGCTGCGACACCCGCGACGTCGTGCTCAAGCGTGACGGCAAGGACGTCAAGGCCGACGCGGACTGCAAGATCCTGTCCGGTGCCTGGTACAGCCCGTACGACGACAAGAACCTCACCGACCCCAAGGCCCTCGACATCGACCACATGGTGCCGCTCGCGGCCGGCTGGCGCTCGGGTGCCAGCAAGTGGACCGATGAACAGCGCAAACAGTTCGCCAACGACCTGACCCGGCCGCAGCTGTTCGCGGTCAGCCTCCAGTCGAACCGGTCCAAGGGTGACCAGGACCCGTCGACGTGGAAGCCGCCGAACAAGGCCTACTGGTGCACATATGCGCAAAACTGGGTAACGGTGAAGAGCTTTTACAAGCTGACCGTCACCACCGCCGAGAAGTCGGCACTGACGGACATGCTGGCGACCTGCAAGTAGGCAGTTTTCTCTCGTTTGTGATGAAGGGCGGCCGAGATGGCAGACGCAGCACCGGGGCCGGCAGCGGCACCGGCTACTACGGAGGCACCGGCCGTCCCCGCAGCTGTTCCTTCGCCTCCTCCCGCGCCGGCTGCGCCAGCCGCGCCGGCTGCGGCTCCGGCGGCTTCTGTGCCGGTCGCGCCGGAGGTGGCCTCGCCGTTCGGGGCGCCTGACGCCTCGGCCGCGGCGCCGCCTGCCGGTGGTGCCGCGGCCGGTGATGCACCTGCCGGTGGTGCGTCTGCCGGTGGTGGCGCGCCTGCCGGTGGCGCGCCTGCCGGTGGCGCGCCTGCCGGTGGTGTCGCGGTCGCCTCGCTGACGGTCGACATCGTGGCGGGGCCGGGTGGCGTGATGACCGACGAGGTCGGCGTGGTCACCGGTGACCTGACGCTGCGCTCCGAGGTCGACGCGTCGGGCGCCGCGCTGGTGCGGGTCCAGTACAAGGACGCCGAGGAGTGGTACGTGGTGACCGGCACCAAGACCCACCTCAACGACCCCACCGACATCGCCGCAATCCATGCCGTGGCGGCCGGCATCCTGAACCGCCCGGAAGGCTAGACCGCCCGGCGGCCCTCGAACGCGCGGCCGAGCGTGATCTCGTCCGCGTATTCGAGGTCGCCGCCGACCGGCAGCCCGCTGGCGAGGCGGGTCACGTTGAGCCCCATCGGCTTGACCAGCAACGCGAGATACGTCGCGGTGGCCTCGCCCTCGGTGTTGGGGTCGGTCGCGAGGATCAGTTCCTTGCAGGTGCCGTCCGCGAGCCGCATCATCAGCTCCCGGACCTTCAGGTTGTCCGGCCCCACGCCCTCCAGCGGGTTGATCGCCCCGCCGAGCACGTGATACCTCCCGCGGAACTCACCGGTCCGCTCAATCGCGACGACGTCCTTGGGCTCCTCGACGACGCAGTACACCTCGTCGCTGCGCCGCGGGTCGCGACAGATCCGGCACAGCTCTTCCTCGGCGACGTTGAAGCAGCGCGTGCAGAACCGCACGAGCTCCTTCACCCGTGTCAGCGCGTGGGCGAGCCGCTTCACGTCCGACGGGTCGGACGCGAGCACGTGGAACGCGATCCGCTGCGCGCTCTTCGGACCGACCCCGGGCAGTCTGCCCAGCTCGTCGATCAGATCCTGGATGGCACCTTCATACATCTGCGGTGGTTAGAATCCGGGCAGCCCGAGGCCGCCGCCCAACCCGCCGAGCCCCGCCGTCAGCGGTCCCATCTTCTCCTCCGTCAGGTTCTTCGCGGCCTGCGCGGCGTTGTGCAGCGCGGCGACCACGAGATCCTCAAGCGTCTCGACATCATCCGGGTCGACCGCCTTCGGGTCGATCTTGATGCTGACGACCTCGCCGGACCCGCGCACGACCGCCGTGACGAGACCCCCGCCGGCGGTACCGGTCAGCTCCGCCTCGGCCAGCTCGGCCTGCGCGGCGACCATCTGCTGCTGCATCTTCTGCGCCTGCTTCATCATCTGCTGCAGGTTGGGCTGTCCACCGGGGCGCACGGTCTGCTCCTCTTCGATCCTCGGTCAATGCTCAGCTGGTCTTACCTGGCTCGCCTAGCTGTATACCCCAGCCGGCGGACTTGTCCTGGGTCGGTGCTCGCTCGAGACCCGCCTGCGTCGTGCGCGGCTCACGGCTTGGTCTTGCTCTGCTACTCGCGTTCGTCCTGCTCGGCTGCTCGCGGTTTGTCCTGCTCGGCTGATCGCGGGCCGACCTGGCGGTCTCAGCTCGTGGTCTCGCCGATCTTCTCCGCGCCGAGCGCTTCACTGAGCAACCGCAACGCCGCTTCTTCGCTCGACTCCCGCACCGAGTTGGCATCGTCGAGCAGCTCATCCCCCGGGTCCAACCCCGGAAACCGCGGATCGGCGACGGCTCCGTCGTATTCCGGGTCGAACGGCGGCTCCTCAGCCCCCGCACCCTCCCACACCGACTCGATCGCCGGCGCGGACGCGCCCGCCCCCCGCCGCGGCGCGTTGGCCGCCCGACTGGCCGCCTCCCGCGCCTGCTCGATCGCGCTGCGCGGCCGGGCACCGTTCTGCGGCTTGGCGCCGCCTTGAGCCCGCGCGCCGTTGGACTGACCGCCGTGCGCCGAACCGCCACCGTTCGGAGACTGCCCCTGACTACCTTGCGTGCCGTTGAACGACTGCCCCTGCGGCCTGGTCGCGACCTGCGTCGGGCCACCCGGAGCCGACCCGCCGGGAGTGGCAATGGCCGGCCACTCGCTCACCTGCGTGCCACCCGCGTGGGTCTGATCGCCGGCGCCGCCGTTCGTGCCGCCTTGTCCGGCCAGCCCGCGCGGATCCGCCAGCGCCCCACCGGACGGTGTGCGGACCACCCCGCCGGGCACCGCCGTCGCCGGCCAGCCGTCGGCCTGCGTCGCCATACCACCAGGCACCGCGGGCGTCGGCCACCCACCAGCCTGCCCACCGCCTGAAAACCCACCATCCGACTGGCCAACACCCGGCTGACCAACGCTGGACTGGCCAACGCTGGACTGACGACCGCCTGGCTGGCTACCGCCCGCTGGCCCACCGCCCGGATGAGCGCCACCCAGAGACCCGCCGCCCGCGTGGCCGGCCGGCGCGGTGTAGCTCGCCTGCGCGGCGTGGCTGGGCTGCGCGGCGTGGCCGGGCTGCGCGGCATAGCCGGCCGACGCCAGGTCTCCGCCAGGGACCGCGGTCGTCGGCCAACCGCCCGGGGAGCCGGCGACAGCACCAGAAACAGCCGCAACACCAGGACCGCTCGGGACACCAGGACCGCTCCCGGCACCGGGAACGGCGGCCGGAGTCGGCCAGCCATCCCCCGTCGCTGTCGGCCCACCCGCGGCGGGTCTCGCGGACGCCATGCTCGCGTCCGCCGCCCGCGCGTCGACCGTCACGGGATCACCCGCGGGGCGCGCCGGCGTCGGCCATGCGTCGGCGGCCTGCTGCGGCACCGGAGCGCCGCCACGAGGACCGCCGTCATCGGGGACCGGCGCCCCGCCCGGACCGGACTGCGGCGTCGGCCGCGGCGGGCTCGGACGGCTGCCGCCGCCTCCGCCACCCCCGCCACCCGGCTGTCCACCGACCTCGCACCTGACCTGCCACTTGCCCCCGAGCAGCTCGCTCAGTGCGGCAACGAGCACGTCAGGCGAGGCGTTGAGCATGTTGGCGTGCGCCGTGTGCTTGAACCCGAGCACCAGCGTGGTGCCCTCGACGTCCTGCACGGTCGCCTCACGGACGATCGCCGCGGCCTTCTTCGACTTCCCGCTCACCAGGGACAGCACGTCGGCCCACACCCGCCGGACCGCCACGGCGTCGAGCGCGCCGACCCCCTGCCCGCCCTGCGCCGCCTGAGGCGGGGCCGGCTGAGTCTGAACGGCCGCCTCCTGCGGGGCCGCGTGCCGCTCCGGCGCCACCTGCGGCTCGGCGGCATGCACCGCGGCCGGCTCAGCCGCAGAAGGCCGACCAGGCGGGGAAGCCTGCACCGGCGCGGCAGCCTGAGCAGGCGCAGCAAACTGAGCAGTCGCGCCGGTCTGAGCAGACGCGGACGCAGCAGGCGGAGCAGCGTGGGCGGACGGCTCAGGAGCGTGCGCAGGCGGCGGCGAGACCTGCGTCGCGGGCAGGGCCCGCTCGCCGGCGCCGTCACCCCCTGCCACAGCGGTGCCGAGGCCGATGGCCGGCGCCGGAACGGGGCCGCCCGCGAGCACCCGCCGCTCCATCCGCTCCAGGCGCTGCAGCAGCGCGTTGCTGGCGTCGTCGGCCCCGGGCAGCAGCATGCGGGCCGTGATCAACTCCAGCAGCAGCCGCGGCGCCGTCGTCCCGCGCATCTCGGTCAGCCCGTTGTGGACGATGTCGGCGAACCGCGACAGCGTCGCCTGCCCGAGCTGGGTCGCCTGGGCGCCCATCCGCTCGAGCTGGTCGTGCGGCGCGTCGAGCAGGCCCTTGTCGACCGCGTCGGGGACCTGCTGCAGAACGATGAGGTCGCGGAGCCGCTCAAGCAGATCGGAAGCGAACCGCCGCGGGTCGTGTCCCGCCTCGACGACCCGGTCGATGACGCCATAGGCGCCCCGCCCGTCGTCGGCGGCGAGCGAGTCGCACATCTCGTCGATCAGGGCGACGTCGGTGACACCGAGCAACGCCACGGCCCGCCGATAGGTGACGCCGTCAGGACCGGCGCCCGAAATCAGCTGGTCGAGGACCGAGAGCGAGTCCCGGGCGCTGCCCGCGCCGGCCCGCACGACGAGCGGGAACACCGCCGGCTCGACCGTGACGCCCTCGGACGCGGTCAGCTGCTCCAGATACGGCCGGAGCACCCCTGGGGGGATCAGCCGGAACGGGTAGTGATGGGTGCGGGACTTGATCGTCCCGAGCACCTTCTCGGGCTCCGTGGTCGCGAAGACGAACTTCACGTATTCCGGCGGCTCTTCGACGAGTTTGAGCAGCGCGTTGAACCCTGCCGACGAGACCATGTGCGCCTCGTCGATGACGTAGACCTTGAACCGGCTGGAGACCGGCGCGAAGAACGCCCGCTCCCGCAGGTCCCGGGCGTCGTCGACACCGCCGTGGCTGGCGGCGTCGATCTCGATCACGTCGATCGATCCGGAGCCGTCGGGCGCGAGCGCGCGGCACGAGTCGCACTCGCCGCACGGGTCGGGTGTCGGGCCCTTCTCGCAGTTGAGCGAGCGGGCGAGGATGCGCGCGCTGCTGGTCTTGCCGCAGCCACGCGGCCCGGAGAAGAGGTAGGCATGGTTGAGCCGCCCCGAGCGCAACGCCTGCGACAGCGGCTCTGTGACGTGCTCCTGCCCGATCACCTCGGCGAACGTGCGAGGCCGGTACTTGCGGTACAGCGCGAGCGCCACCAGCGGTCCTCCGTTCGCGTCATCGGCTCGGTGTGGCGGGCCGGGACCACGGTACCTCCAGCCACCGACAAAAACGCCGACCGGAGCCCGGACATGAAGGCGCCACCCGTGCACCCGTCAGAGCTCACTTATCCTTGCTGCCTTCCGGCCCTGGGGAGGTTCGTAAGATGACGCCGCACGAGTGGCTTGAGGACAACAATACCCGGTGGCGCGGAGCGGTTGAGGCATGGGTATCCTGGCGCACGGAGGATTCGCCTAGAGGCCTAGGGCGCACGCTTGGAAAGCGTGTTGGGATAAAACCCTCACGAGTTCGAATCTCGTATCCTCCGCCAGCCTGACCAGGCAAAACGCCGGGAAGCCCGCCAGGGCCGCCCGGCGTTTCGGTCTCTCAAGGGGCCAGCAGGCGCAGCTCGGCGAGGGTGAAGCGCAGGCCCGCCTCGTCGACCGGCGTCACCGTGCCAGCGTCATCCAGTCGGTACTGGCCCTGCGTCGGGTTGAGCAGTGAGGCTGGCGCGTCGTCGTAGAGCTCGAGGAACACCAGGTAGTGGCCCTTCGGCTGCAGGCTGACACTACCGACCTCGATGTGCTCCGTACCCTTGTGGCGGCCGCCGCCCTGCTTGATCTCCAGCCGGGACGGCGCCGAGCCTTTGTAGGTCTGTCCAACGGCGGCGGCGGCGAACACGGTGTGAACGTTCGGCACCGTTTCCGTCGCCGGGCGGACCTCGACCGACGCGGCCAAGTTCACCTCGGCGACAAGGTCGGCCGCGGCGAACAGTTCGGCCAGGGTCTGGTAGTGCGGGTAGTCGGCCTGATAACGGACGGTTTCGGCCAGCATGTCGGGCCTGTGCGTGCAGCCGGCGAGCGTGAGCAGCAGAACGGCGACCAGTGCGACCCTCATGCGCCTTGGACCTCCGACAGGCCGATCCGGTTCCACCACGACCCTCGCCGAGCGCTCAACCTGCCACATGGCTGTCTGTGACCTAGCGCATAGTGACACTGCATGGGACGATGGGGCCATGGCCAAACCGGCTCTGGAGGCGTTGAAACACAACAGCACCCGGCGGCCACCGGGTGCTGTTTGTGATCGCTTCCACCTCTACGACTACGCGGAGGGTCAGCGGTGATACCCACAGCAATCCTTGCGCATCGAGAACCCCTCCGCAAGACCGAGAGGGGAAAGGAGATGCGCACCTTCTATCGGAGTCCGGACATCATGGTCACCAGTGACCATGTGGCCGTCCTCCGGCCAAGTCCCGCCCGATTCCGGATGACCGAACTCCGAGGGGCGTACATCGTCCGGCACGGATCTCCCTCGATCCGCCCGCTGCTGGAGATCAGGGCGCGCTACGGCAGTAGCGACGTCAGTCTCTTCAGCACCACGGACGCCCGCACCTTCGGCCAGGTCCGGCGAGCGTTGATCAGAGCACTGGAGCAGTGCAAACCAGCACGTAGTTAGGCCCCGAAAGACCGCGCGCGAGCTTACGCCTCGCGCGCGGTCATCCCGGGTTCATCGAGATGATACAAAAATGCAACTTGCAATATCGCACCTTGCTGGGTAGCTGGTCGTTACCATCCCGTGGGCGACAACCCGCGCGCCCGTTTTGTATGCGTCCTCCCATGAGGCTGACGCGCGGTGCGGCACGCGCTTGCTACGGTTTTTGGCGTTGACCGCGTGCACCCATGATCACGCGCGTAAGGTCTGGAAGTGGCTAGCTGCCTGCGATGTTGCAGGTGGACATATGTCCCTTGGAGGGGCTGGACGTCATGGCATCGGGTGACACGCCTGCTGTGGCCCGCCGCACGGTTCGCTTGGCGATCCGTGACGCGCGGGTGGCAAAAGGTCTCACTCAATCAAATGTTGCCGAGGCGATGGAATGGTCACTCTCCAAGGTAATGCGAATTGAGAGCGGCGAGGTCACGATTTCGCAAAACGACCTCCGTCCACTTCTGACACATTTGGGGATCCGCGACAAGGCCAAGGTTGACGAACTCATCCAGGCCGCCAAGGCGTCGAAACAGCGACGCCAATGGTGGGACCAGCCGAAGTTCGCGGGAATGCTCACCCCCGCAATGAAGCAATGGTTCAGTTACGAAGTCGAAGCAAGCACCATGCTCATCTACTGCGCCGTGAACTTTCCGGGCTTCCTACAGACGCCCGAGTTCGCGAGCCAGGTGCTCAACTTCTTCAACAATGAGCTGGAAGCGGACACGATTGCCGCGCGCCTGGAGACCCGCACGCTGCGGCGAAAGGCGCTCGAGGCTCGCGGAGTCCGCCCCGACGCACGAGTGATCCTCGACGAGTCGGTATTGCTCCGCACGCAAGGCCGGCCCGAACTGCTGGGGGCGCAACTGTCATCGGTGCTCGACGTGATCGACGAGGGCTGGCTCACCGTGCGTATCGCGCCGTTCTATCTACCCAATGCCGGCATCGGGAACTGGGAAATATTTTACCTCGGCGCCGAGCATCTGGACCATGCCGTGCTGTATCGGGAGAACTCGACCAAGGACGAGATCATCGACGACCGCAGCGGGCTGGAGCGCCACCTCGCGCAGTGGGAAGTCATCTGGCATGCGTCGTTCGACCAGGCCCATTCGAAGGAAATGATCGAGACTCGGGCCAACGAGCTTCTCGGTGTTCATAGATCTCGGAGCTGAAGCTCCGAGCAGTGAGGTAAAAGACGTGTCTCCACACAGGGGCGCGGCCTGATGCTTTTCAGGAAAGGAGTAGAGTGCAGCCAAGTGAGGCGCCATTGGCATGGCGCAAGAGCCAGGCATGTGCGAATGCGACATGCATCGAGGTCGCCGAGCAACCGGACACATTTTTCGTGCGTGACTCGAAGAATGTCGCGGGCTCGGTGCTGACCTTTAATCGGGCAGACTGGGGCAGTTTCATTGCCGGCATCAGGACCGACGCCCTAGTTCCCCGTTGACATAACGGAGCAGTAGAGTTGAGCGCTTCGGTGCGTGAGCACCCTAGCGCTCAACTCCATTCAGGCCACCCTCGTCGCTGCGCAGCGCGGCGATGAACGAGGACCAACCCGCATCATTGAATGCCAGCTGGCCGCCATCAGGGTTCGCCGAGTCCCGGACCAGGAACAACGCGTCGTCGCGGGCAACCTCGACGCACGCGTTGGTTGCGCAGAACCGGCTCTTCCGCCAGGTCAACTTGTCTTGATCGTCAGCCACAGGGTCCTCCTCACCTTGGACCTGGCATCCAGGATACGGACGGGCGCGAGCGACACCACTGGGATTTATCGATTTGCACGACTTTGGCATATGTGAATGCCTCATTCATGTGCAAACCAGGGTGAAATGGCGATGGTTGTGGCCCCCGCGGTTTTCAACTTAGCCGGCGGCACAAACCCCCAGGCCCCGAGAGGGCCAGGGTGAGGTTGCGGCACGCCGCGGGGTTAACGGCCAGAAGGCGGCGGGCCATGCTGCGTGTCCGAG
>NZ_JBFAPO010000045.1:0-18965 GCF_040676755.1 Dactylosporangium sp. NPDC049525
GCCGCGACGTCCGCCGATGCGGCCGGCTGGCGGGTTCCGCCGCACCGGCCCGGCACCGCAGGGCTGCGGACCCTGCGCCGGGCCGCCGCCGCGGTAGCCGCCGTCATCGTCCTCGCCGCCGCGGGGTACGCCATCCAACACCAGTCGAACGCCGGCCGCTCAGGCGACGACGGCAGCCGGCAACCCGGCAGCACGACGGCAGCGGGCGCCGGCAAGCCGCCAAGGGCGCAGTCGATCACCGTGTCCCAGGTCGTCTGGTACGCGGCGGCCAAGTTCACGTTCGGCGCGGTGACCTACCAGCCGCCGGCAAGCGCGTTCGACGACGGCACGCTGACGGCGGACGTCAAGGTGGAGAACCTGTCGACCAGGCGGCTGGAGCGCGGCATCTACGCCACGTACGGCAGCGGCGGCCAGCAGTACACCAAGGGTCAGCTCTTCGACGCCGGGCAGGTGCCCGCGAAGGCGACGTCCCCGGGCCGGTTCCGCTTCAGCATCGACCCGGACAAGGTCGGCGACCTCAAGGCCGGCACCATCACCATCGGCGAGGGCACCGAGGCGATGGCCGTCGTCCCGCTCGGGGCGCAGGCGCCGGCCACCACGTTCGAGCCGCGCGAGCTGCTGCCGGCCGTGTCGAAGACGGTCGGCAAGCTCCAGTTCGACGGGCTGTCGTGCACGCTGCGCGCCGACCTGCTCGACGGTGACGGCGTCGCCGACGCCCACAGCCAGGTCAAGGACGGCTACCGGTACGTCGCCTGCCGGTTCGACGTGCGGCCGCTGGGCAAGGTCGGCTACGGCGGGCAGGACCTGCGCCCGGTGAACTTCCGGCTCCAGCAGCCCGACGGCGACACTCTCGCCCCGGAGAGCCACACCACCAAGATTCTCGGTCAGGACCAGCGCGAACGGGACCTGTGGATCTGGTTCACGGTGAAGGCGCCGCCGCAGCCCGGCGCGTACGTGCTGCAGCTGCTGTACCTCGGCCCGTCCGGCAGGGACAACCCAACGCCGGAGAACACGGTCCCGATCGAGCTGAGGCTCGTCTGAACGCCCTCGCAGGAGCGCACTCCCCGGACTACGCCGCCTCGATAGCGGGCGCGCTGATCGCGTCCCTGCCGACCCTGCTCGTCTACATCGTCCTCGGCCGCTGGTTCATCGGCGGACTGATGGCCGGCTCCGTCAAGAGCTGACCTGTCGCTTGGCCGGCCACCGGTTCGTCCAGCCGCCCGCCGGGCTCTCCAGCCCGGTGTCGGCGTCCAGGACCTCCGCGCACCGGGCCACGCACACCGCGCAGATGATCAGCCCGTCCCGGGCGCCGACCATGTGAACGTCCCGGTTGTGCCGGTCGCACAAGGAGCACGTGATGTCGCGGAAGCCGGCCTCAGCACCGCCGGACTCGTTCGCCATCATCGAACTCTACGGCGTGTTCGGCTCGTTCGGCCTGAGCACCACCGCAAGATCGCGCCGGTGCACCGCAAAGGGCTTCCTGGCAAACGCGTACGCCGCCGTGACCGCGGGCCAGGCGGTGGGGTACGACCGGTCGCCGTGGCGTAGCTCGTCCGGCTGACCGGCTCAGGTCGGGTGCGTGCGGGCGGCTTGATGCAGGGCGCGCCATTCGCGTGGGGTCATGCCGTAGGCGGCGCGGAACGCCTTGCTGAAGTGGGTCGGGTCGGTGAAGCCCCAGCGGCGGGCGACGGCGCCGACCGTCGACGTGGCGAACGCCGGGTCCGCCAGGCTGCGGCGGGTGCCCTCGAGGCGGCGGTGGCGGACCCAGTCGCCGAACCGGATGCCGTCGCGCTGCAGGACCCGGTGCAGGTAGCGGACCGAGATGTGCAGCCGGGCGGCCACGGTCGTCGGTGACAGCGCCGGGTCGGCCAGGTGGGCGTGCATGTCGGCGATGATCCGGGCGGAGAGCGTGCTGTGCAACGGGTCGCGGCTGAGCTGGTCGTCGCCGAGTTGGACGGTCACCGCGGCGCGGATCAGCTCGACCGTCGGCGCGGCGACCGCCGCACGGTGGGTGCCGCCGAGGATGGCCGGATCGTCGGCGAGCCGGGCCAGGTAGCCGGCGGTCAGCGCGGCGAGGGGGTTGCCGGCGCCGATGCGCACCGCGCTGGCGTCGCGGATCGCGGCGTCGGGCAGGGCCAGGGCCGCGCGCGGGATGCGGAAGAACGTCGCGTCGATGCCGTCCTCGAACAGCAGTGTGTACGGCGAGCCGGTGTCGTACACCGCGAAATCGCCGGGCCGCAGGACTGCCTCCCTGCCATGCTGCACGACGATGCTGGTGCCGGAGCGTTGCAGGCCGACGAAGACGACCGGGTCGCTGTCCTGGCGGGCCAGCCGCGGGGTGCGCTGGATCGTGGAGGCGGTCGCCCGTGTCGCGCACACGCCGAGGTCGCCGGCCTGGCCGAGCGCCAGCGACACCGACATGTCCGCGACGGGCACGCGGTGGTCGATGTCGACCCTGACGACGCTGTCCCAGACGAGGGTGCGCACCGCCTCCGCCCGGTCGCGGGGGGCGAGCGCAGTGGTGTCGAGGGTCGCCTGCACCGGTCCACGGTGCCACGCGCAGGTCAACGACGACAACGACGTCCCGGAACTGGCCCCGGATCACCACGAGGTGTGCGCGCGACGCCAACTCCTGCAGCCCCGTGCGGGCATAGGCTGCGATCATGAGTCCCACCAGCGACCTCGCACAGATCGAGGCGGCCAACGCCGGCGGCCGCCCGCCGGTCGTCTTCATCCACGGCCTGTGGCTGCTGCCCAGCAGTTGGCAGCGGTGGGTCGACGCGTTCACCGAGGCCGGATACGCGCCGATCGTCCCCGGCTGGCCCGATGACCCCGACACCGTCGAGCAGGCCAATGCCCATCCGGAGGTGTTCGCTGGCAAGAGCGTCGGCCAGGTCGCCGACCACTTCTGCGACCTCATCGGCAAGCTGGAGCGCCGGCCGGCCGTCATCGGGCATTCGTTCGGGGGCCTCATCACCCAGATCACCGCCGGGCGCGGGCTGTCCGCGGCGTCGGTCGCGGTCGACCCGGCCCCGTTCCGCGGGGTGCTGCCGCTGCCGATCTCGTCGCTGCGCTCGGCCAGTGCCGTGCTCGGCAACCCGGCGAACTACCACCGGGCGGTGCCGCTGACCTATGAGCAGTTCCGGTATGCGTTCGCCAACGCCGTCACCGACGACGAAGCGCGGGAGCTGTACACGACGTTCGCCGTGCCGGCGCCGGGGGAGCCGCTGTTCCAGGCCGCGGCGGCGAACCTCAACCCGTGGACCGAGGTGAAGGTCGACACCGACAACCCGGACCGCGGCCCGCTGCTGATCATCTCCGGTGAGAAGGACCACACCGTGCCGTGGGCCATCGCGAACGCCTCGTACAAGCAGCAGAAGGACAATCCGGGCGTCACCGAGATCGTCGAGATCCCGGGCCGGGGACACTCGCTGACCATCGACGGCGGCTGGCGCGAGGTTTGCGACACGGCGCTGACCTTCGTGCAGCGGTTCCACTGAGAAGCTGACCCACCACGCTGTGGCGCGGCCGGGCCGCCGCGCCACAGCGTGCGCGTTACGCGGCGATCTGCCAGAGCTGGCAGGTGTTGTTCAGCCACATCCAGAGCTGCACCTTGGTGCCGTTGGCGGTGCCGCAGTTCTGGTCGTCCAGGACCATGCCGCTGTTCTCGACCACCAGCTCGTACCGGCCGTTGCCCGCGGGGATGACGGCCCACTGCTGGCAGGTGTTGCCCAGCGACTGCCACAGGTTGGTGGCCGTGCCGAGGGCGAGCCCGCAGTTGACCGCGTCGAGGACCTTGTTCGCGTTGACGTTCGTGACGGTCCACTTGTTCGCGCCGACGCTGTTGAAGCGCCACTGCTGGCACGTGTTGCCCAGCGACTGCCACACGTCGATCTGGGTACCGTTGGCGGTGCCGCAGTTGACGGCGTCCAGGACCTTGCCGCTGGCGAGGTTCGTCAGCCGGTAGGTGGCGCCGTTGACCGGGAACGTGACGCTCTTGCTGTAGCCGACGGCCACGACGTTGGCCTGCACGGCGTTCTCGGTGGCGTCGCTGGGGTAGCCACTGGTCATGACGCCCTCGAAGAAGGAGCCGACGGACCCGTTGCTGTTGTCGCCGCCGATGCCCAGGATGATGGCGCCCTGCTTGGTCATCGGCCGGTAGCCGGACTGGGTGGGCAGCCCGCCGTTGTAGCGGGTCGCGAGGCCGCCGGACTGCGCGTTGCCGTCCTTGATGGCGTACGTGGTGGTGCCGTTGTTCTTCAGCATCGCGGTCACGAACGCGCTGTTGCGGCCGGTGTTCGCCGTCCAGGAGCCGTTGCCGCCGGCGAACAGCCCGTTCTCCAGGTCCGCGGCGACCCGTGGCCCGCCCGCGCACGGCGAGAACCAGCACAGCGTGCCGAAGTAGATGGCGTCCATGTCACCGTTGCCGGTGTCCAGGTTGTTGGTCTCGGCGTTGCCGTAGTCGAAGCAGCAGCGGTTGTTGACGTGCGTGCCCTCGGTCACCATGTACATGCCTTCGGGCTGGCTGCCCGTGGCGATGCCGTTCGTCGCGTTGTTGCGGTATCCGTTGCCGGCCGAGATGTACACGCCGTAGACCTTGTGCCCGCCCGCGGTCACCGGCAGCGCCGCCGCGTTCGCGCCCTGGTCGGCGGTGGGGTTGGCGCCGCCGCCGGGTGCGATGGTGAGGTCGTTGTGCCGCGACGTCTGGTCGTAGATGCGCACGATCGTGCAGTACGTACCGTTGCAGAAGGAGTCCTGCGCCGCCGCGTTGGCGTAGCCGCCGGCGCTGAGCACGCCGATGTTCGCCGTCGCCCCGTCGGACCAGCGCCGCACCTGGTAGAGCGAGCCGTTGTACGCGCCGAAGAGCGCCCGGGTGGTGCTGTGCGCGGCGACGCACGGGGTGCCGCCGCTCGCGTAGATGTCGCAGGACAGCGTGCCGGCCGCCTGCGCCGTGCTCGGCAGGGCGACCAGCGCCGCCGCGACGAGCGTCGTGGCGGCGGCAGCGACGATCGTCCGTCGCAGCGGCCGCAAAGACCAGAGATCCATGGTGCGCCTTTCGGGGGGTGTGCGGCAGCGCGGCACGTGGCGGGGACACGCTGCCAGCGAGGCGGATGTTAGCGTTCACATTTGGATCGCGCGTCATCGGGGCATGAAGCGCCAGGTACCCGCTGCATGGCGGTGCTGTCGGAACTCCCGGCGGGGGCGGCCGCCTGTTGGATGAGTGTTATCGCTCACATAGATGATGTCAAGTGTGTCCGGACCTGCCCTCCGCTGGTCCCGCCCATGTCCCGCGGGCCCGATGGCGCAGGACATGGCGTCGCGTCCGGTCGTCGCCGTTGCCGGCCAGGTCGAGCGGGAGACCGGCCGCCCCATCGAATGGATGCAGATCGACGCCTGAGCGCCCGCCGGGAAATACCACCGCAGCCGGCGGAGAGTCGGCCATCCGACCGGGTCCGCGCGATCTTTTCGGTACGCTCAGCGCCCGCTGTCCGAAGTCCTGAGAGGTGCTGCGCGTGGAGGTCTGGATCATCGCGGTGGTCGTCGGTGCGGTGCTGCTCGCCGTCGGCGTCACCGTGGTCGTAGCGCGCGCCAACCTCCGGGCGGCGGCGCCCGGCGGCGCGTCCGGCGGGTTCGGGCTGTTCTCGCAAGGTGCCCTGCTCAATGGGTTCGCGGCCGACTGGGAACGGGAGCGGGCCCTCATGGTCGTCGTGCTCCGCGAGGACCTGCAGGCGCTGCGCGACCGGCCGGCCACGGCGGCGAGTCAGGAGGCCACCGCGCAGGTGCGGGCCGCCGAGCGGGCCGTGGACCTGTTCGCCGCCAACGAGAGCTGGGCCGACAACATGCGTGCCGCCACCACCGCGATGGGCCGCGCCAACCGCGCCGCCGCCGGCACCGACGAGCCGGCCTGCCTGTTCAGCCCGGTGCACGGACCCGCCGCCGCGGAGGTCGAGTGGGCGCCCGGCAGCGGCGGCGCGCGGCGCAGGGTCCCGGTGTGCGCCGAGGACGCCGCCCGGCTGCGCGCCGGCGACCCGCCGCTGGTCCGGATGGTGCAGACCGACGAGGGCATCGTGCCCTACTACGCCGCCCACGGGCGGTACGTGGACTGGCTGCTCGGCTGGTACGACGGGCTCGACCCGTACCTGACCGCCCGGCTGCTGGCCGGGACCCCCATCGGCGGCCACCTGCCCGGCCGGATCCGCGCGATCCACGGCACCGCCAGCGACCCGCTCGGCGAGTTCGGCAGCATCCACGACTGACAGCCGCGCCGGCGTCAGGGGTGTCCGGCCGCAGCGTGGTCCAGGGCGGCCATCGCGCAGGTGATGACCGTCTGCAGATCCGCGCGGGTGGCGCCGTCGCGGGCGTACAGGGCCATGCCCTGCAGGACGGTCATCGCGTACGTGGCCAGCGCCGCGGCGTCGGTCTGTGCGGGCAGGTCGCCGTCGGCCAGGCCCCGGCGCAGCCTGGCCAGGATCGCGGCGTGCATGTCCTGGCGCCGGTCGGCGAGGAACGCCTGCAGGTCCGGGTTCTTGCCGCTGCCGGCCACCGAGGCGAGGACGACCATGCAACCGGGCGGCGTCGCGGGGTCGGTGAAGGCGTCGGCGTTGGCGCCGAGCATGGCGCCGATCGCCTCGCGGGCGGTCGGCGCCGACTCCATCGCGTGCCGCGGCGGCATACCGTACGTCGCCGCGTACAACTCGACCGCCTGCCGGAACAGCTGCTCCTTGGAGCCGAAGCAGGCGTAGATGCTGGGCGCCGCGGTTGCGCAACGCCTCGCCGACGACGGCGCGACGGTCGCGTTCACGTACGCCACCGCCGCCGACGCCGCCCAGGCGCTCGCCGAGCGCATCGGGCGGGCCCTGCCCATCCATGCCGACCTGCAGGACCCGCGGGCCGCGTCCGGCGCCGTCGACACCACGGTCTCCCGGTTCGGCCGCATCGACATCCTCATCAACAACGCGGCCCACTTCGCCCGCGGCGAGCTGGACCGGATCACCCTCGAGCAGGTGGACCGGACCCTCGCGGTCAATGTGCGGGCGGTGTTCCTCACCTGCCAGGCGGCGGCGCGGCACATGGGCGAGGGCGGCCGCATCATCACCATCGGCACCTGCGTCACCGAACGCGTGCCCGGCCCGGGCATGACCCTGTTCACCATGAGCAAGTCCGCGCTGACCGGCCTCACCAAGGGCCTCGCCCGCGACCTCGGGCCGCGCGGCATCACCGCCACCGTCATCCACCCCGGCCCGATCGACACCCACGCCAATCCCGCCGACGGTCCCCAGGCCGCCGCGTTCAGCGGCCACACCGCCCTCGGCCGCTACGGCACCACCGACGACATCGCCGCCACGGTCGCGCATCTGGCGGGCGAGGGCGGCCGCTACATCACCGGCGCCGCGTTCAGCGTCGACGGTGGGTTCGCGGCCTGAACCCCCGGGCGAGCTACGGGCGGGCGCAGAGCGCGTTGTGGACCAGGGTGTCGGCCGTGTGCTGCTGCTGGAGCAGATGATCGAACGAGTCACCGAGGGCGGTCGACATGGACACCATGGCGCTGCGGCGGCCGTCGGCAGTGACACCGGTGACGGTGATGTAGCCGGCGTCGCCGCCGTCATGGCCCCAGTAGAAGCCGCCGCACGGCAGCGGGCGCTGGACCAGACCGAGCCCGTACCGGCCGCCGGGCCAGACCAGCTCGACGTCGGCGCTGACCGGCATGGTGCGCCGCATCTCCGCCAGCTGCGCCGGTCGCAGCAGCTTGCCGCTCAGCAGCGCGCGGAAGAACCGGTCGAGATCCGCGGTGGTGGACACAATGCTGTCGGGATCCCCCGGTACCTGCGACGTGACGTCGACGAGCTCACCGGTCGGGAACAGCTCGTATGCGTTGGCGTGCGGGCGTGGCAGGGACGGCGAGACGCCCGGCCAGGTGGTGTCGCGCAGGCCGAGCGGGCGGACGATCCGGTCGGTGATCTCCTGCCGCAGCGACCGGCCGGTGACCCGCTCGATGAGCATGCCGGCGAGGAGGAAGCCCGTGTTGGAGTACGCCCAGGCGGTGCCGGGCGCGAAGTCCGGCTGGTGGTGCATCGCCCGCGCGACGAGTTCCTCCCGTGTGTGCACGTCGTAGCGCTGCTCCAGGTACTCCGCGGGCGAGGTGTAGCCGGGCAGGTCGTCGTGCAGGCCGCTGGTGTTCTGCAGGAGATGCCGCACCGTGATCAGGCGGCCGTCGTTGCCGTTGCCCTGGATCACGCCGGGCAGCCACCGCTCGACGGTGTCGTCCAGGGACAGCCGGTGCTCGCCGACCAGCTGCAGGGCCACGACGGCGGTGAAGGACTTGCGGGTGCTCGCGATCCGGAACCGCCCGTCGGACGGCACCGGCCGGCCGGAGCCGACGTCGGCGACGCCGCTGGTGGCGACGATCCGGCGGCCGCCCGCCGTGGTCACCTGGACCTGGACGCCGGTCACGCCAAGGGCACGGATCGCGCCGGTGTCCCGTTGCAACCGGTCCGAAGTGGAGCCCGCCGCCCAGGTCGGCTGGACGGCGCCGCCCACGACGGCCAGGGTCGCGAGTCCCACGGCCACGGAGATGCTGATGCGCCGGCGTCTGCTGGAGGTGTACGTCGTTGTCATGGCCCCGACGCTAGGATTCGGGCCGCGCGGCACCGATACAGCCGGCTGCCCGAAATGGACTACAGCCCGCTGTAGTGCGGTCGACGGCCGGCGTGCGCCACAGTGGACGGTGTGACGGTGCGGGCGTGGCGGGCATGGCGGGGCGCGATCTACCTCCTGAAGTCGCTGCTGTCCGGGATCGCTACCGTCCTGGCGCTGCCCGTGCTGGTGCACCCGCGGCTGGCCCGCAGCTGGGCGGACCTGCACCGGCGGCGGGCCGGCGCGCTGCTCGGCGTGCTGCCGGCACCCCGTCCGGCGGCGACCGCGACGGTACGCGCCGCCTGGGCCGACCCGGGCAGCCGCCGGGACCTGCTGTGGCTGCCGGTACACGCGGCGACCGGCGTCACGTCCGGCCTCGCGGCGCTGCTGTGCCTGGGCAACGTGGTGGTCGCCGCGGTCGCCGTGCCGCTGTGGTGGGCGTTCGAGTGGGACGAGCGACCCCGGCTGTTCATCGACGTGCCGGTCCCGGACTGGACGACCGCGCTCACCCTCGGGCCGCTGCAGATCGTCCTGCTCGTCGCGCTGGCGTGCCTGGTCCTCCCGCCGGTCGCCCGCGGGCACGCCCGGCTCTGCCTCGCGGTGCTCACCCCGTCCACTGTGGAGCAGCTCACCGACCGGGTCGCGGTGCTGACCCGGACCCGCGCGGACGTGCTCGACGCGCACGGCGCCGAACTGCGCCGGATCGAACGGGACCTGCACGACGGCACGCAGGCCCGGCTCGTGGCGATCGCGATGCGGCTGGCCGTGGCCCGGCGGAAACTGTCCGGGGACCCGGCCGACCTGCGGTTCGTGGCGGGCCTGTTGCGCGAGGCCCACGAGGGCACCGAGGAGGCGATGACGGAACTGCGCGAGGTCATCCGGACCGTGTACCCGCCGATCCTCGCCGACCGCGGCCTCGCCGGCGCGTTACACGCGGTGACGGCCCGCTGCGTGGTGGCGACCACATTGGACCTCGGCGAGCTCGGACGGGTACCGGCGGCGGTGGAGGCCGTGGTCTACTTCGCCGTCGCCGAAGCCCTCACGAACACCGTCAAGCACAGCCACGCGACCGCGGCGGCGGTCACGGTCACCCGCGCCGGGGACCGCCTGACCGTGGTCATCGCCGACAACGGCACCGGGGGAGCGGACGACCGGCGCGGCACCGGCCTGGTCGGGCTGCGCCGCCGCGTCCTCGCGCTGGACGGCGCGGTCGACGTCGACAGCCCGCCCGGCGGGCCGACGACCATCACCCTGGAGCTGCCGTGCGGATAGTGATCGCCGAGGACAACGTCCTGCTCGCCTCCGGGCTGGAGCTGCTGCTCACCAGCGAGGGGTTCGAGGTCGCCGCCATCGCCGGCACCGCGGCGGCGTTCCTCACCGCGGTGCGCGACCACCGCCCCGACGTCACCATCGTCGACGTGCGGCTGCCACCGTCGTTCCGCGACGAAGGCATCCGCGCCGCGCTGCAGGCCCGCCGCGAACAACCCCACCTGCCGGTCCTGGTGCTGTCGCAGTACGTCGAGCAGCAGTACGCCGCCGAACTGCTGTCCAGCACCACCGCCGGCGTCGGCTACCTGCTGAAGGACCGGGTGAGCCGGATCGACACGTTCGTCGACGCGCTGCACCGGGTCGCGGCCGGCGGCACCGTGATGGACCCCGAGGTGGTCGCGCAACTGCTCGCCCGCCGCGCCGGCGACCCGATCGACGCCCTCACCCCACGCGAACGCGAGGTGCTCGCGCTGATGGCCCAGGGCCACGACAACCGCACCATCGCCGCCGACCTCGTCATCACCGACAACGCGGTGCACAAGCACATCGGCAACATCTTCGCCAAGCTCGGCCTCGCCGTCACCGACACCGGCCACCGCCGCGTCCTGGCGGTGCTGAGCTACCTCAACGGCACGGGCACCGCCTGACGCCGGGTCAGGCGAGGAGCCGCTCCGCCGTGTCGAACGCCGCCTCGCCGACGGTGTGGTGCGCGGCGAAAAACCCGTTCACGTCGCCGCCGGCCGGTCCACATGCCGAGACACCGCGGATGTCGCTGTACACGCAGACGATCCGGCGGCCGTCCGCCAGGCCGTGCAGCGCCTCGCACCGCCGCCACAGGTTGCCGAGCCGGCGCGCGGCGGCCGCATTGTCGGTGTAGATGCCGCCCCATCCGACCTGCATGAGGACGGCGAGGTTGCCGTGCACCAGGTGGTAGTTGACGGCGTAGGAGTTGGTGCCGTGGCCGGCGTGGCTCACGGCGGCGTAGTCGGGTGCGCGTCCGGCGAGGACGTCGGCCAGGAACCCCGGTTCGAACAGATACATCAGCATCGGATCGATGTCACGCGTGCTCCAGCACCATGGCTGAGGTGTGCGCAGCGCGGGCCGAAAGGGCTCGGGGACCGGCGGAACAGGCAGCCCGCTCGCCGTGAATCGCGTCACCAGTTCGTCCCACACCGACCCGTCTGTCTGCACGCGACCATTGTGCGGGTCGCCGGGTGTCTTTCCCAGGCCTTAAGCGCGGATTAGGAACCTTCCGGGCGCCGGTGGACTGCGCCTACCATACCGGCGGCCGTGATCGTCCGATCGGCTTGCCGTGCCCGCTGGGGAGTGTCCGTGTCGTACAGCTCGTTCCACGAACCCGACGCGGACCCGACGCCGCGTCCCGGCCTGCTGGGACGGCTCGCCCGGGGCAGGCGGGGCATGGTGGCCGGGGCGGCCGTCGCCGCGATCGTCGTCGCGGTCGTGGCCGTGTACCTCGCCGACGCGTCCGCCGGGCCCGAACCGTCGAATGTGGACAACGCCGCCGGTTACACCGCACCGCCGGCCGGGCAGGCGCAGGCCGGTGCGGCGGCCGGTGTGTCCGCGACCGGTTCCGCCTCGGCCGCGCCGTCGGCCTCCGCGGCGTCGTCGGCCGCCGCCACGCAGAAGGCCGCCGTTGGCGGTTGGATCCCGGTCGACCGCGCGGCCTGGAAGGCGCAGTCCGACGCGTACAAGGCCCTCGCCGTCGACCCGGTCCCGGCTGGGGTGGGCAACCTGCCGGAGTTCCGGGCGGACTGCCAGTACAGCCACTCCCTGGCCGACGACCCGATCGTCTTCCCCGGCCTCGCGGGCTCCTCGCACATGCACTCCTTCGTCGGCAACAAGGCCGTCAACGCCAACACCACGGCCGGCGACCTGACGAAGTTCACGGCCACCACGTGCAAGCCCGTCCTGGACCATTCCTCGTACTGGGTGCCGACGCTCTACGACATCGCCTCCGGCAAGCCGGTGGAGACCACGGGGTTCCGGGTCTACTACCGGTCGCTCCGGAGCACCTCGACCGGCATGATGCCGATCCCCAACGGCCTGCGCATCATCGCCGGCGACGCCAAGAAGCAGCAGCCGACCCCGCGCGGCTCGACCGGCCAGTTCTACTGCGCCTTCTACGGCCCCGGCGACCTCGACGGCGTCGCCCGCAGCAGCAACGGCAACTGGCCCATCTGCGGCGAGCCCGCCACGCTGCACTTCATGCTGCAGTTCCCGGATTGCTGGGACGGCGAGCACCTGGACAGCCCCAACCACAAGGACCACATGGCGTTCGGCTCCGGCAGCGGCTGCCCGTCCAGCCACCCGGTGCGGATCCCGGCGATCACCTTCGACATCCAGTACGGGGCGAAGGGCACCCCGCAGGGCTACTACCTCTCCTCCGACAAGGAGGGCAAGAGTGCCTCGTCGATGCACGGCGACGCGTTCGTGGTGTGGGACGTCACCACCATGAACAAGCGCACCAAGAACTGCGTCGCGCAGCGCCGGACCTGCGACAACAACGGCTACCAGAAGTAACGCCGTCCGTTCACAGCCCGACGAGGCCGGCGAGGAACCGGTCGACCTGCTCGGCCAGCGGCGGCCACGGCAGGCCGGGCTCGTTGATGCGCAGCGACAGCGTGCCGACGACCGCGGCGCGCAGGTCGAGCGCGACGGTCAGCGCGTCGCCGGCCGGAGCCTGTCCCGCGTCCATGCATTCCTGCACGGCGGCGACGGTGCCGGCGAGCACCGCCTCCTTGAACGGCATGCCCGGTTGCCGGCTGACCTCGCTCTCGTGCATCACCTTGTAGAGCCCGGGGTTCGCCTGCGCCCACGCCGCCTGCGCCAGGATGCGGGCCCGCAGCCGCGCCGCCGGGTCCTTGTGCCGGCCCGCGGCCTCGGTGGCGGCCCGCAGCATGTCCTCGTGGCAGCGCTGCATGGCGGCGAGGACCAGCGCGCCACGGTCCGGGAAGTACAGGTACACCGACGTCGGTGAGATCGACAGCGCCCTGGCGATCGCTCGCAGCGACATCGTCTCGTCCTCGGCGAGCTCGTCGAGCATCCGCACCGCCGCCGTGACGATCTCCTCCCGCAGCCGCTCGCCCTGGCCGCGGGCGTTCGGGCGGCGAGGGCCGGCGGGGGCGCTGTCCATGGCCAGATCATCCCAGCCGCGGGTACTTGCGCCCACCGGTACCCAAGGAATACGGTCGTCCATGCAAGGACAGCTGTCCACTCATGGAGGAACGATGCCGGTCACCCTCGAAGAGGCGCACGAACTCATCGCCCGCGCGCACCGCCGCGCCGGTGAGCTGGGCAGCCACGTCACGGTCGCGATCGTCGACGAGGGCGGTCACCTGCAGGCGCTCGGCCGCATGGACGGCGCCCCGCCGCTGTCGGCGCAGCTCGCCACGGGCAAGGCGGCCAGCGTTGCCCTCATCCGCCGCGACGGCGCGGCGCTGCGCGACATGCAGCAGGCCTGGCCCGCCCTGTTCGGCCAGCTGGACCAGGTGGCCGGCCGGCCGATCCTGGCCGGTGCCGGCTCGCTGCTGATCCGCCGCGCCGACACGGTCCTGGGCGCCATCGCGGTCAGCGGCGGCCAGCCCCAGCACGACGACGAGTGCGCCGAGGCGGGCCTGCGCGGCCTCGAGTAGAGGACCATCGAAGGATGCGGCTTCGGATGGAACTGTTCGTCGTGGACCTGGACGCCAGCGTCGCCTTCTACCGTGACGTGCTCGGGTTCCGGGTGGAGCGACGTGCCGACGACTACGTGAGCCTGGTCTGTGGCCTCGTCGTGCTCGGCCTCGGCCCGATCGCCAAGCTGCCCGAGACGGGTGCCGGTCCGGGCTTCACCCGGCAGCGGCTGGCCCGCGACAAGGGCGCCGGCGTCGAGATCGTCCTGGAGGTCGACGGGCTGGACGAGCTGCGAGCCCTCCACGAGCACTGCCGGCGGCACGCGGCGGTCGCCGAGCCGCTCCAGCTGCGGCCATGGGGGCTGCACGACTTCCGGCTCGCCGACCCGGACGGCTACTACCTGCGCGTCACCCACGGCAACGCCGCGCTGCCGGTCACGGCAGCGGCCGGCGAAGGATGAAGTTGAGGCCGAACTCGGTCTCGCTGGTGCGCACGTCGACGTAGCCGAGCCGCTGGTAGAACCGGTGCGCGCTGATGCTCGCGCCGGTCTCCATGAAGCCGTGCCCCTCGGCGGCGGCCAGGCTCTCGATGTGCCGCATCAGGAGCCGCCCGATGCCGCGCCCCGCCAGGTCCGGCCGGACGAACATCGTGTAGACCTTGTTGCCGTCCCGGGAGACGGTGCCGGCGACCCCACCGGTGCCGGCGACCCGACCGGCCTCGGCTGTCCCGACGGCGTCGGCGACGAACATCTCCCGCTGCCCGGCAAGCGCCGCGATCCGGTCCGGGTCGAAGTGCGCGCACATCCGCTCGATGATCTCGGCCGGGTAGTCGCGACTGTTGACCTCCCGCAGGCACCGCCCGATGAGCCCCGCCACCGCGGGAGCGTCGCCCGCCTCGAACCGCCGGACCGTCGTCATCCGTCCATCCTGCCGCCCACCCCACCACGGACCAAAGCGGACCTCAGGAGTCGACGTCGATGCCGTAGTCGCGGGCGAGGCCGGCGAGTCCGTCCGCCCAGCCCTGCCCCACGGCACGGACGCGCCAGCCACCGTCGCGGCGGTACACCTCGATCGCCACCGCGGCGGTCTCGCTCGTCAGGCCCGCCAGCGGGAAGACGGCGACGACCTCGGCATCGGCGGTGACCACGACCCGCAGCCGGCGGACCCCGGCGAGCGCGGCGGCGCCGGACCCGTCGAGGCTGACGGCCACGACGACCTTCACGATGTCCGGCGGCAGGCGCGGCAGGTCCAGCGCGATGCTGTCCGTGGACGACGCCGCGCTCGGCTGGTCCCGGCCGGTCGCTCGCACGGCGCCGCCGGCCCCGACCGGCTGGTTGTAGAAGACCATCGCGTCCGGGTGCAGCACGCGCCCGTCGCCGCCGCACAGCAGCGCGCTCACGTCGAGATCCGCGCCGGCGGTCGCCGGGTCCCAGGCGAGCGTCACCGTGACCGGGGCCGTCGGCGCGGGCAGGTTCGCGCCCTTGGCCATCGGCGCGAGCGTGACGTCGTCGATGTGGAAAGCCGGTGGACCGGGCCGCTCGGCGACGTCGGCCAGCGTCTGGCCGCCCGCGTAGGCGGCACTGACGGCCGCCAGGACGGCGGCGAGTTCGGGTTCGTCGCTGAGGTTCAGCGCCGCGATCTCGAGGCTGGCGCCCTTGCGGGTCAGCCTCGCGTCCGGGGCGCGGAGCAGTTCCTCCACGGGGTCGACGGCGTTCCAGTTCCAGCCGGTGAGGCGCTGCCGTTGGAACCTGCCGGCGTACACCGCGCTCAGGTAGCCGGCCGGATCGGCAGCCGCCGGGTCCCGCCGGATGACGAGGACCTGAGCGTCCGTGACACCGGGCGCCACCGCGAATGCCTCCTTCACGGTGGCCAGGACCGTGGAGGCGAGCCATCGGGTGTACAGGTCGGCGCGGTCCTTCTTGGTCCGCTTCGCGCTCGACGGCGCGCCGGCGGCCGTCCGGGTCGGTTTGCGGTCCGGCGTACCGTCGGCGGTGCCGACCATCACGACCAGGCTGACCAGGGCACCCGCCGGCGTCGGCTCGCAGTTGATGCCGACCGCCTCGGACTCGTTGTCGGCGAACGCGGCCTCCAGCGCGTCGAGCACAGCGCCCGGATCGTTGTCGACCAGCGCCGTCCAGGCGGCCAGCTCCGTGGCCCGCTGCGCCTGGTAGGCGCCGGCACGGGCGGCCTGCTCCGCCGCGATCTCGGCGGCCAGCATCGACTGCGCCCGCCGCTTCGCCTCCCTCCGGCCGCTGAAGTCGAACCGGCCGAGCGCCGCGAGCTCGCGCTGTTCCAGCCAGGTGTACATTGCCGCCGCGTCGACGGGTTCGGGCCCGCCGTCCGGCGGTGCGACGGTCGTCGGGAACACCTCCGTGTGCAGTGACGTCAGCCGGTGCTCCAGTGCGACCAGGGCGTCGTATGCCTCTTCGGCCGCCTGCCGGCGAGCGTCGCGTTGCAGCTGTGCGATCTGCGCGCGGGTCGGGCCGCCGCCGGCCCGGCCACCGCCCGCCCGGCCACCGCCCGTGCTGCGTCGACGCCGCCCGCCCGCGCTGGTGTAGTAGCTGATCGGGCCGATCCCGGAGGAGAAGCCGGTCCGGCCGGCACCCACGTGCACCCGCGCGATCCGCGGCCCGATTCCCATCCGCAGGCCACGGCTCGACGCCGACAGCCGGATGCCCGGCGCCAGCCGGATACCGAATCCCATCTGGTCCTCCACCGCCCGGCATGCGCGCTGCCGGCTCGCCGCCAATCCTCGACCGGTAGCGAACCACGCTCCCGGCACCCGGTGCCCGCGAAACCGGTGACCCTGCCCGCACAGCCGACGGCAACCCACCCGAACCTCGGCGTGCCGGCGCCGACCGGGGGAGGCGTCAGCGGGACGCGGTGATCAGGACGCTGTGCTTGCGGATGCGATAGCTGCCGGCGGCGTCGATCTGAGACTGGACGAGGGCGTGGGCGGCCGCGTGCTGCCCGGGGGTGAGGGGCTCGTCGGTCATGCTGCTGAGGTACGCGACGATCGGTTCGGCGGTGGGGATGTCGAGGTCGCAGTGGTAGCGCTCGACGGTGACGCCGGTGAAGCAGCAGGCGACCTGGGCGGGTCCCGTCTCGGCGCTGAAGTCGTTGTTGGCGGCATCGAGCATGAGTTCGGGGCGCCCGATGGCGGGTCCGATGGCGTCGAGCTCGTCGAGGTGGTCGGTGCCGTTGGTGGCGACGGCGAGCCGGCCGCCGGGGCGCAGCACCCGGGCGAACTCGCGCAGCGCGACGGCCGGGTCGTCGAGGTGATACAGCATGTGGTTGGCGACCACGGTGTCGAAGCCGGCGTCGGGGAACGGCAGGTGGGCCGCGTCGCACCGCAGGACGCGGGCGCCGGGGACGGTGCGCAGCTGCGCGCACATGGCAGGGGAGAAGTCGGTCAGGGTGAGGTTGAGCCCGCGGGCGGCGTGGTCGACGTGGGTCCACAGCTTGCCGGTGCCGGCGCCGACCTCGAGGACGTCGCCGGCGACGGGGAGCCGCTCGTCCAACCACGAGAACCAGTCCTGCGGGTTCGTGCCGTAGCCGTGCAGCGCGATGCGGGCGGTGAGGTTGGCGGTGGTGGTCGTGTACTGGCTGACGGCGTGCGCTTGGAACCGTGTGTCCATCGCGGGTCTCAGCAGGTGAGGTCGAGGTCGAGGACCGCGACGTCGGTCGGGCCGACGAACACCACGGTGCCGAAGTAGTCGCCCTCGTCCTCGAGGTCGTCGTCGTCCACCCCGTTCACCGGCAGGTAGCCGGCGCACAGCAGCTGCGGCGGGCCGTCGGGGCCGGCGGTCCGCGCCAGGAGCAGGTCGAGCAGGTCCCGGTACAGGTGCCGGGTGAGATGCTCCGGCGGGACGTGCGGCCACTCCTCGATGCCGCTCCAGCTGCCGTCGAACAGGTCGAGCAGGGAGCTGCGGACGATGGTGTACAGGCCGCTGTCGAGCTCCTCGGCGGTGACGGGCCGCAGCTGGGGTGCCTCGTCGGGTTCGTCCTCGCGGGTGCGGGTCCACCAGTCGGTGGCCGCGGCGAGCGGGTCGGCGGCGCCGCGCGGGCCGGCCCAGACCCGGAACGTCACGGGGTTGTTGTTGTTCACCCAGAGCTGGGTGCTGAGCAGGGTGATGAGGCACGCGAGCCGGGTGCGCAGGGCGGCGTCGGCGCCGTCGGCCGCGACGACCGGCGGCGGTTCGGTGGTGGGTGCCGGTGCCACGGTCAGGCGCAGGGTCCGTCCGTCGGAGTCGCGCAGGATCAGGTGCAGCTCGTCGCCGCCGGTGGAGACGCGCAGCAGGTCCGTGTACGGGCCGGTCAACAGCCCGGCGAGGTGCGCGACCAGGGCGTGGCCGCGCGGGTCGGTCACCGGGATCCGGTCGCTGAGCAGGGCGATCAGTTCGGCGGCCACCTCCGCCGGCGGGCGGGTGGCCTCATACGGGCGGTTGACGCCGGGCTGGACCAGGCCGATGAGCACGCTCGCCGACGCCGGCTGCACGGAGAAGCCACCGATGGCGGCGACGTCGGTCGGCGACGGGGGCTGTGACCACGGCTGGACGGTGCGCTCGGGTGCGGTGCCGATGGCGCATTCGCCGCGCCAGCCGGGTGTGCCGTCACGGGTCCAGTCCGCGAGCAGCCACACCGCCGCGACCACCGCCGCCTGCGCGGACGTCGCCCGACCGTCCAGCGGCGGCGGCACCGGCTGCCGATGCCAGCTGTCCGCGTACCCTGCCGTCCGGTCCAAACCCGTCCACCTCCACGGCTGCGATGCCCGGGACAGTCTGCCACGCGGGACAGATGGGAAACGCCCCCGAATGGCATAGTGGCCAACCATGGTGGGCGAGCGGGGTCCCGACGTGAGCGTGGGACACGGGCGGCCGGCGCGGACGTTGGCGCTGGCGGCGCTGCGCGGACTCGCGATCGGTGTCGCCAGCACCGTCGCGGCCGCCGCGGTGGCCTTCGCGATCATCGCGCTGGTCAAGGCCGACGACGCGCCCTGCGACAGCGACCTGGCCTGCCTGCCGGACCTGGGACCGTTGATCCTGGCGGTCCTGGCCATCCCGGTCGCGGTCGCGGTGACGGGACCGCTGGTCGCCCGCCTGCTCCGGGTGCCCAACCCGCCGCTGTTCGCGATCCCGGCCGCCTTCATGGTGGTGTGGGCGTGCGTGTCGCTCGGACCGGCCAGGAACATCCGCTGGCCGTTCAACGACCTCGTCAGCACCGTGCTGATCCTGTGGCTGCCGTACGTGCTGATCGCCGTGTGGGTTTCCCGGCGGGTGGTGGACGCGGGGCCGCCGCCGCGGACGACGCCCGTCGCACCGCCGGTCCCGAACGACTGAACCGGCACGGCGACTGAACCGGCACGGCGACGACGGCCGCCGCGCGGGGCGGGTGGGTTTCCAAGCCCCCCCGCGGCACCCCCCCGGAAAA
>NZ_JBFAPO010000045.1:18975-98549 GCF_040676755.1 Dactylosporangium sp. NPDC049525
AACCATCTCACCGGGCGCGCCTAATCCCCCGCCTGGGGGACCTGGGCGGCGGGGCGGGGTTTGCTTCACCCCGCGCCGCGCGGCGTCACCCGGCGGAAAACCTGCTGTGCGGTCACCTGACCGTGGCGACCCGTTCCGTTTCCGCGGGGACCTCGGGGTGGGACACGGCGCGCGACAGCCGGCCCGGCCACCACGCGGCCCGTCCGATGTGGACGGCCAGGGCCGGGACCAGCAGGCTGCGCACCAGCAGCGTGTCGACCAGCACCCCGGCGGTCACGATGACGCCGATCTGCATCGACGGCACCATCGGCAGGACGGTCAGCGCCGCGAACGTGGCCGCGAGGACCACCCCCGCGCTGGTGATGACGCCGCCGGTCACGGTCAGCGCGTGCAGCACGCCCTCGCGGTGACCGAGCTGGGCGGCCTCCTCCCGGGCCCTGGTCATCAGGAAGATCGTGTAGTCGACGCCGAGGGCCACGATGAACAGGAACGTCTGCAGCGGCACCGCGCTCCACAGCCGCGGGTGACCCATGGCGTCCAGGAGGAACCCGGCCGCGCCGAGCGCCGCAGCGTAGGACAGCACGACGCTGGCCAGCAGCACCAGCGGCGCGACGAGCGCCCGCAGCAGACCCATCAGGACCACCAGGATGACGGCCAGCACGAGGGGGATGACGACGAGGTTGTCGCGGCTGGTGACCGCGTCGCCGTCGACCTCGAACGCGGTGTCGCCACCGACGAGCGCCTGCGAGTCCGGCACGCCGCGCACCGCGTCGCGGAGGCGTTGCAGCGCCTGCTGGGCGGCGGGGCCGGTCGGTTCGGAGGTGAAGGTGGCCTCGATGCGCACCCACCGCCCGTCCGCGGAGCGTTGCGGCTCGCCGACGGTCGCCACCCCGTCGACCGTGCGGGCCGCGTCGGCGACGGGCGTGGCGGTGCCGGCGGTGGCGATGACGAAGGCCGGGGCGAGGGTGCCGCCGGGGTAGTGCCGCTCGATGAGCCGCTGCCCGGTGACCGTGCCGACCTCCTTGGTGAACGTCTCGTCGCCGGGCAGGCCGACGCTGAGGTTGGTGACGCCGAAGGTGAGCGCGGCGAGGACGGCGGCGGTCGCGAGCCAGACGGTGCGCGGGCGGCTGCCGACGAGGCGGGCGATGCGGGCCCACACCCCGTGGTCGGCGGCGACGTCCTGCCCCTCGATGCCCGGGGTGTACCGGGGGACGAACGGCCAGAACACCCACCGGCCGAACAGCACCAGTACCGCGGGCAGCAGCGTCGTCATCGCGGTGAACGTCGCCACGACAGCGATCGCGCCGACGGGGCCGAGGCCATGCGTGGCGGGCTGGTCGGCGGCGAGCAGGCACAGCAGGCCGATCGCGACGGTCGCCGCCGACGCGCAGATCGCCGGGAACGAGCGGCGCAACGCGATCGCCATCGCCTCGTGCCGGTCCTCGTGGCGGCGCAGTTCTTCACGGTACCGGGCGACGATGAGCAGCGCGTAGTCGACGCCGACGCCGATCGACAGGATCGTCAGGATGTTCTGGCTCTGCAGGTCGACGGCCAGCCCGGTGTGCTTGGCGAGCAGGTAGACGATGCCACCGGCGACCTGGCTCGCGACCGCCGCGGTGAGCAGCGGGATCAGCCACAGCACGGGGCTGCGGTACGTCAGCAGCAGCAGAATGGCGACGGCCGCGACGGTCGCCAGCAGCAGGGTGATGTCGAGCCCGGCGAACGCGTCGTTGAGGTCGTCCTCGGCGCCCGCCGAGCCGGTCAGCGCCGTCCGCAGCCCGTCAGGGGTCTGCGCGGCGAGCCGGTCCTTGACGGGGCCGACGGCCGCCGCCTGCTCGTCGTCGTCGCCGGCGAGCTGGAACGACAGCAGCAGCGCCTTGCCGTCCGCGGCGGGCACCGGCGCCGGGACCGTCCCGCCGGCGGCGTGGGCGGCGAACGCGGCGCGGTCGGCGTCGACCTTCGCCCGGTCGGCGTCGGTGAGCCCTGATTCACGCACGTACACGGCGACCGCGACGAGCGCGTCCGGCTCGGGGAACGCGGCCTCCGCCCGCGCCGCGGCCCGGCTGGCCTCCGCACCGGCGGGCAGCGACCCGAGGCTGTCGTTGTTCTGCACGTCGCTGAGCTTGAGCGCGAGCGGGCCCATCACGGCGGCGATGACAACCCACAGGGCCAGCATCGCCAGTTTGGTACGGCGGCCGGACGGCAGCCCGGACAGTCGGTGCCTGGACATCGCGTGTTCCTCCCTGGAACGGTGATGTGGTCGATGCCTTCGATCCAACGCAACCCGGGCGCAAGGGGCAGGAGTGTCATGTCCCGAACCGTGGTGGTGCTATCACCACCGCCGTGACGGCCCGGCGCGGGTGAGAATGGGTCCGTGGCCCAACCGAATCCGCTCCCGGCGTGGCTGCCGGAGCCCGTGCGTTCAGCGCTGATCCCGGTGCTGACCCCGGCGGTGCGCGCGTGGCTGTCGCGCGGGCTGCTCGCCGGGCTGCGTGGCGTGCTGCTGGCGGTCGGCACGCTGTCGACGAACATCACCCTGTTCGTGCTGTTCGTGGTGTCGGTCGTGCTGAGCGTCGCCGGCGTCGGCATCTTCCTGGTGCCCCTGGCCGCCCTCGGGGTCCGCGCGGTCGCCGACCTCGACCGGCGGCTGCTGTCGCAGTGGACCGGGGTCGCGATCCCGAGCCCGTACCGGGAACGCCCCGAACACCTCGGCATCTGGGGCCTGTACCGGTGGGTGGTCACCGACCCGGCCACCTGGCGTGACCTGGCCTGGCTGGTGCTGTCCATCCAGTTCGTGGGGCCGTTGCTGATCGTGCCCGCCGCCCTGGTCGCCTACGGCGTCGAAGGCATCCTCGGCGTGCCGGTGCTGCTGCACTTCGTGCTCGACTGGTACGGCTACGGCGTCTTCTGGCCCATGGACAACGTCGCCAAGGCGCTGCTGAGCTGGCCGCAGGCCGCCGTGATCCTGCCCGCCGGGCTGACGCTCGCGCCGCACGCCCTGCGCTGGTATGCGCTGTTCACCCGGTGGCTGCTGGCACCGACCCGGGCGGCCGGGCTCGCGCAGCGGGTGGACCGGCTCACCCGTACCAGGACGGAGACCGTCGACGCACAGGCCACCGAGCTGCGGCGGATCGAACGCGACCTGCACGACGGCGCCCAGGCGCGGCTCGTCGCGGTCAGCATGAAGATCGGGCTCGCCGAGGAGCTCATGGCCCGCGACCCGGAGGCGGCGCTGCGGCTGATGGCGCAGGCCCGCGAGCACAGCGGCCTCGCCCTGGCCGAGCTGCGCGACCTGGTCCGCGGCATCCACCCGCCGGTGCTCGCCGAACGCGGCCTCGACGGCGCAGTGCGGGCCCTCGCGCTGACCGTGCCGCTGCCCGTCGACGTCGACATCGACCTGCCCGGCCGGCCCCTGGCGCCGGTGGAGTCCGCGGCGTACTTCGCCGTCGCCGAGGCCGTCACCAACACCGCGAAACACGCGCACGCGACGCACGTGTGGATCCGGTTGGCGTATCAGCAGGACCGCCTGGTCATCGTCGTGCGCGACGACGGCCGCGGCGGCGCCGACCCGGCCGCGGGTGGCGGCCTGCGGGGGATCGAACGACGCCTCGCCGCGTTTGATGGCACCATGTCCGTGGCCAGTCCGCCCGGCGGACCCACCACCGTGACGATGGAGCTGCCGTGCGCGTTGTCATCGCCGAGGACCTCGCCCTCCTCCGGGACGGCCTGATCCACATCCTGCAGGCGTTCGACTTCGAGGTCGTGGCGTCCGTCGACAACGGCCCGGCGCTGCTGCCGGCCCTGCTCGGCCACCGGCCCGACGTGGCCGTCGTCGACGTCCGGCTGCCACCCACGTTCACCGACGAGGGCCTGCAGGCCGCGATCGCCGCCCGCGCCGAGGTCCCCGGCCTGCCGGTCCTGGTGCTGTCCCAGCACGTCGAGCAGCTCTACGCCCGGGAGCTCCTCGCGGCCGGCGTCGGCGGCATCGGCTACCTGCTCAAGGACCGCGTCTCCCACGTCGGCCAGTTCATCGACGCGGTCCGCCGCGTCGCCGACGGCGGCACCGTCATGGACCCCGAGGTCATCGCGCTGCTGCTGGCCCGGCGCCCCGGCGCCGGCCCGCTCGACGCGCTCACCGCCCGCGAACGCGAGGTCCTCGGCCTCATGGCGGAGGGGCGCTCCAACGCCGCGATCGCCGGCCGGCTGTTCGTGTCGGAGAAGGCCGTCAGCAAACACATCAACAGCATCTTCAGCAAGCTCGGCCTGCCCCCGTCCAGCGACGACAACCGCCGCGTGATGGCCGTCCTCACCTACCTGGATCAGTGACGCCGAAGTAGTGGCCGGCGTCGAGGTCGGCGATGAGACCCGGCCGCGTGGGCTGCCAGCCGAGCAGGTCCCGGGTCACTGAGCTGGACGCGCGGCCGTCCGTACCGAAGAACCGCCCCATCCACCCGAAGTGCTCCGCGGCCTTGTCGGCGGGGACGGAGACGACCGGCAGGTCCAGCCCGCGCCCGATCGCCTCGGCTATCGCCCGCGTCGGCACGCCCTCCTCGGCGGTGGCGTGCAGCGCCGCACCGGCCGGCGCTCCGTCCACGGCGAGCCGCACCAGGCCCGCGGCGTCGAGGCGGTGCACCGCCGACCACTGGTTGTCGCCGTCGCCGATGTACGCCGAGCAGCCCCGCTCCCGTGCGATGCCGACCAGGACGGCGACGAAGCCGTGGTCGCCGGCGCCGTGGACGGTGGGTGCGAAGCGCACCGACGACACCCGGACCCCGCGCTCGGCGAACGCCATCGCCGCCTGGACGCCGGCGATCCGCGGGTGCAGGGCCGGGTCGGGCAGGTCCGCCTCGGTCGCGACCCGCCCGGACGTGAGCCCGAGCACCCCGGAGGCGACCACGAACGGCCGGCCGGTGCCCTCCAGCTGCTCGCCGAGCGCGGTGACCGCGGCCAGCTCGGTGCGCGCCGCCGCCTCCATGCGGGTGAAGTCATGGCTGTATCCGAGATGGACCACGCCGTCGGCCTCGGCCGCGCCACCGCGCAGGCTGTCGAGGTCGTCCAGGTCGCCGCGCCGCACGTCGGCGCCGAGCGCGGCGACCCGCGCCGCGGCCGCGTCGGACCGGGCCAGGCCGAGCACCTGATGCCCGGCGTCGAGCAGTTCGGGGACGACGGCGGAGCCGATCCAGCCGGATGCCCCGGTGACGAAGATGCGCATGCGGTACTCCCACAGTTGATGTCACTTGATGACATGGCGACGGTACCAGATGATGTCACGAAGTGACATGACTAGACTCGTGCCGTGGTGCGGTGGGAGGCAGACGCGGGCGGCCGGCTCCGCGAGGCGGCGATGCAGCTCTACGTCGAGCGCGGCTTCGAGCAGACGACCGTGGCCGAGATCGCCGCCCGGGCCGGGCTCACCGCCAGGACGTTCTTCCGCCACTTCGCTGACAAGCGCGAGGTGCTCTTCGCCGGCTCGGCCGACCTGGAGGCACACCTGGTGCAGGCCCTCGAGGCGGCCCCGCACCCCGCCACCCCGATGCAGGCCGTCGCGGCCGCCCTGGACGCCGCCGCCACCGCGCTCGGGCAGCACCACGAGCGGTCCCGGCTGCGCCAGTCGGTCATCAACGCCAACCCGGACCTGCGCGAACGCGAACTCATCAAGCTGGCGTCCCTGGGCGCCGCGCTCAGCGACGCCCTGCGCCGCCGCGGCGTCCCCGACCCGGACGCGAGCCTGGCCGCCGAGGCGGGCATCGTCGTGCTGCGGATCGCGTTCGAACGCTGGCTCAGCGACCCGCCCGGCCCCGACCTGTCAGCCCACATGCACGCCGCCCTCGACCGCCTGAAGACCGTCACCACCGACGACTGACCGCCCGGCGTGTCGACGCCTGACGGGCGGGTTGCACCGAGAACGCGTTCGGCGCTACAGGCGGGTGGCGGCGCGGACCAGGCCGGCGAGGGCGCGGGAGCGGCTGTGCGGCGGCCAGGCGATCACCGTCGTCACCGGCGGCGCGTCCAGGACCGGCACGGCGGTGAGGTCGCGGCGCAGGTGGGTGCGGCACGAGTCCGGCAGGATCGCCGTCGCCCGGCGCAGCGCGATCAGCTGGAACAGCTGCACGTTGTCGCGGACCTCCGGGCCCGGGCCCTCCGGGTAGGTGCCGTCGCGGCACGGCCAGCGGGGCAGCGGCAGGTCCGGCAGCGCGGCGACGTCGGCGGTCAGCAGGCTGGTCCGGGTGGTCAGCGGGTGCCCGGACGGCAGGACCGCGACCTGTCCCTCCGTGGACAGCTCCTCGACGTCGAACCCGGACGTCGAGTCGAACGGCCGGTGCAGCAGCGCCACGTCGGCGCGCCCGTCGCGCAGCAGTGGTTCCTGCTCGCCGATGCCGCACAGCACGACGTCGACGGTGACCGCGCCGGGTTCCGCGGCGTACGCATCGAGCAGCTTCGCCAGCAGCTCGCTGGACGCGCCGGCCTTGGTGACGAGGACCAGCCCGGGCTCGCCGGTCGCGGCGAGGGCGGCGCGGCGGGTCCGGCGGTCGGCGGCGTCGACCGCGTCGAGGGCGGCGCGGCCCTCCCGCAGCAGCACCGACCCTGCCTCCGTCAGCGTCACCGAGCGGCTGGTGCGGGCCAGCAGCTCGACCCCGAGCCGCCGCTCCAGCTGGCGGATCGCCCGCGACAGCGGCGGCTGCGCGATGCCGAGCCGTTTCGCGGCCCGCCCGAAGTGCAGCTCCTCGGCGACCGCGACGAAATACCGCAGCTCCCGCGTCTCCATGCCCGAAACGATACCCGGCGGGTATCGCCGGCCACCCAGACGGTGTTGGTCCGCCCGGGGGCCGCGGACAGGATCGGGGCATGAGCGAATCGAAGATCGCGCTGGTGACCGGCGCGAACAAGGGGATCGGATACGAGATCGCGGCCGGCCTGGGCGCCCTCGGCTGGAGCGTCGGCGTCGGCGCCCGCGACGAGCAGCGCCGGGAGGCGGCCGTGGAGAAGCTGCGGGCCGCCGGCGTCGACGCGTTCGGCGTGCCGCTGGACGTCACCGACGACGCGAGCGTGAGCGCCGCCGCCCAGCAGATCGAGCGGTACGCGGGACGCCTCGACGCACTCGTCAACAACGCCGGCGTGACCGGTGGCATGCCGCAGTCGCCCACCACCGTCGGCATCGACACCATGCGCACGGCGGTGGAGACCAACGTCTTCGGCGTCATCCGGGTCACCAACGCGCTGCTGCCGCTCCTGCGCCGCGCCCCGTCGCCGCGGATCGTGAACATGTCCAGCGGCGTCGGCTCCCTCGCCCGGCAGACCGACCCGTCCGCGTCGGAGGGCACGGTCGGCCCGCTGTCCGCCGCCTACTCGCCGTCCAAGACGTTCCTCAACGCCGTCACCGTCCAGTACGCCAAGGAACTGCGCGGCACGAACATCCTGATCAACGCGGCCTGCCCCGGTTACGTCGCGACCGACCTCAACGGCTTCCGCGGCTACCGCACCCCGGAGCAGGGCGCGGCCGTGGCGATCCGGCTCGCGACCCTGCCCGACGACGGCCCGACCGGCTCGTTCTTCGAGGACGCCGGGGTGGTGCCCTGGTAGCGCTCAGCCCTGGGCGAACGTCTCGCTGACCGCGGCGCCGAGGGGACGGCCGGTGGTCGGCTCGATGAACAGCTCGGCCAGCAGCAGGTCCGCGATGTGGCTCGGGTTGACCCCCGACTCCTTGCGCCCGAGGGCCTGCAGCGCACCGCCGAGCCGCGTCGAGGCGCGCACCGCGGCGGCGGGCATCCGGCGTACCCGCCGGGTCCGCCCGACCGCCGCCGCGATGCGCGCCAGCATCTCGTCCCACGTGAGGTTCTCGTCGGCGACGGGGATGTCCTCGCCGCTGGCGCTGTCGAGCGCGTCGACCGCGACCATGGCCACGCTGCGCGCCGACACCGCCGCCGACCCGCCGATCGGCGCGAGCAGCGGCGACCGCGACCTCGCCCACCGGTCCAGCGGCCCGGCCCAGTTCGGCAACCGGTCACCGGCCCGCCCGAACACGAACGGCAACTCGAGCACGGCGACCGGCAGCCCGGCACCGGCCGCCGTGCGTGCCTCCTGCGCCTGTTCGACCCGGCAGCGGATGTACGTGTGCCGCTCCGTGAGCCGCAGCTTCGGGTGCAGCCGGTCGTAGTACGTGTAGTAGGAACCCATGACGACCCCGCGGGTCAACCCTTCGAGGCGGGCCGCCGTGAACAGCCGCACCACCGGCTCGACCAGGTCGTCCCGGAACACCGGGTAGATCGGCTTGCGCAGCGCCTGCTGCTCGTCGGTGCGGGCGGCGTACACCACCCCGTCATGCCCGGCGAGCAACTGTCGCAACCCGTCGACGTCGGCCTTCTCCAGGTCGAGCAGGTGATCGATGCCCGGCTGGGCGGTCCGCGCCGTCGCGGTCGCCTCATGCCCCCGCTCCCGCAGCACCTCGACGACGTGCGCCCCGATCAGACCACTGCCACCCACCACAAGAATTCTCACGCCGCATCGTCCACATTGGAACCACCCCTTTGTCAAGGCACGATTCAACCGGCCACGGCGGCGGCGACGGGACCGCCTAGGATCAGCCGATGTCTGTGCGCCGGGTGCTGCGGTGGTTGCGACGCCTGGTCGCGGTCGTTGTCAGCCTGTGCGCGCTGGTCGGGGCGGTCCGGCTGGTCGTGCCCGCGACGGCGGGCCCGACCGGTGAGCCTCCCGGGGTCCGGCGGCAGCTGGCGTTCCTGCGGGCGGCGCTGGACGACGGTGCCGCCGACGCGGCGCAGGAGCTGTACCCGGAGGGGTACTTCTTCCTGCCCGCGTTGTACGGGTTGACCTGGGTGGAGCTCGGCCAGCGGGCACCGGCGGGCGACCGGGCCACGGCGCTGCGGGAGGCGCGGTGGGCGTGGCAGCACCTGGACTCGCCGGCCGGGCGCGCCCCGTTCAGTGCGGACCTGTCCCCGCCGTACGGCGTCTTCTACCGGGGGTGGAGCAACTGGCTGCTCGGCGGGCTGCTGAGCCTGCAACCGGTGGGGCAGCGCGATCCCGGCGAGCTGGACCGGTTCGCCGCCGACTCGGGCGCGCTCGGCCGGGCCTTCGACGAATCCGCGTCGCCATACCTGACGGCGTACCCGGGCCAGGCGTGGCCGGTGGACTCGACGGTTGCGGTGGCGTCGCTGCGGCTGCACGAGACGCTGTTGCCGCCGGCGTTCACCGGGACCGTGCGGCGGTGGCTCGGTGGGGTACGCGAGCGGCTCGACCCACGCACGGGGCTGCTGCCGCACCGCGTCGATCCGGAGACCGGCGCACCCGTGGAAGTGGCCAGGGGCCTGCTGCCGATCGGTGACGCGTTTCTGGCCTGGTCGAAGACCGCCCGGCCATGGGTCGCCGCGACCCCGTCGGTGCCGCCGGCGGGAATCCGGTGGTGGTGGCGGATGCCCCTGCTGTCGCTGCTCGTGCTCCTCGGGGCCGTGGCGTGGTTGCCCGCAACCGTGCGCCGTCACAGGCGCCGGCCGGCCGCGGTCGGTGGCGCGGGTGGGCCGGCGACGGTCGGGCCGGGCGTGACCGTCGAGCCGACCGGTCGCAAGGACTGACTGTTCCCACCGTCCCTGTGACGACGCTGACGTGGTCTGGGCTGCGCGCACCGGACCAGAATGACGGGCATGACTGAAGCACGGGGGCACGTTGCTGCAGGGTTCGAGGCGGTCCGCGAGGAGTTCGCCGCCTTCCTCGCCGACGAGCCGGCCGGGACCGGTTCCCAACTCGCGGTCTACCACCACGGTGTGCAGGTCGTCGACCTCTGGGGCGACGACACCGACGGCGACGCGCTGACCGGCGTCTACTCCGTGACCAAGGGCGCCGCGCACCTCGTCGCCGCGCTGCTGGCTCAGGAGGGCGTGCTGGACCTGGACGCGCAGGCGCGGAGCCTGCCGTTCCCGCTCACCGTGCGCGAACTGCTCGGGCACCGCTCCGGGCTGATCGGCGTCGACGGAGGCTTCACCATCGCCGAGGCGGCGGACGACGAGGTCGTCGCGGCCCGGCTCGCCGGCCAGAGGCCGTTCTGGGAGCCGGGCACCGCCTACGGGTATCACGCCGTGACGATGGGGGCGCTGCTGGACGCGGAGCTGCGCGTGGTCACCGGCCGGTCGGTGCGGCAGTGGTACGCGGAGCGGCTGCGGGAGCCGTACGGGCTCGAACTGTGGCTGGGGCTGCCCGAGGCGCTGGAGCCACGGTTCCGCCCGCTCCTGCCGGCGCTGGGACCGGGGTTCACGCCGGACCCGGCGTCGCTGCTGGCGATCGCGTTCAACACCTCGTTCGACCTGCTCGACTTCGGCAACAGCCGGCAGGTCCGCGCGCTCGGCCAGGCGTCCGCGGGCGGGGTCGGCAACGCCCGCGGCGTCGCCAGGATGTATGCGGCGGCCATCGGCCCCCTCGACGGGCGGCCGGCGCTGCTGCGCGAAGACACGATCACGCAGTTCGCCACGCCGTACTCGCTCGGCGTGGACCTGGTCACCGATCAGGCCGAGCATTTCGCGCTCGGCTTCGAGAACCTGCCGGCCGACCATCCGTATCTCGGGCGGCGCAGCATCGGGCACACCGGCGCGACCGGCTCGCTCGGCTGGGCCGACGCGGACGCCGGGGTGGCGTATGGCTATGTGCGGCGCCGGTTCGGTTATCCAGGCCCGGAGAACCAGCGCCTCGGCGCGGCCGTCCTCGCCGCCGCGGCAGCGTCCTGAAGGACGCAGAACCGTCCTGAAATAGGGATGTGGCTTCCGCCGGAGATCTGTTTCGTGGCTGGCACGCCGGGTAGGCGAGCGACTCCCGAGGAAGTTCTGTCCTGCCACGGATGCGGTCCACAACCCCACCGGCGACAGTGCTGTTCGGTTGCCGGACGGGCGCCTGGGCGCGATGGTCGTGGCGGAAGCGAGGAATCATGAACTGCAGAACACAGGTCATTGTCGCTGCCGGGATCGGTTACCTGCTGGGACGGCAGCGCAAGTTGCGCTGGGGGCTGACGTTGGCGGCTGCGGCCGCGGCCGGCCGGATCAGCGGGCCGGGCGACATTCTGCAACGCGGCGTGAAGGCATTGGCGTCGTCGCCCGGGCTGGGCGGGCTCACCGGCCTCGGTGCCCCGCTGGTCGCGGCAGGAAAGGACGCCGCCAAGGCCGCAGTCACCGGCCAGATCGACTCGGTGACCGGCCGGCTGCGCGACCGGGCCGAGGGACTGCGCCGCCCCGGAGGCAGGCGGAAGGAACCGGACGAGCAGCCCGACGAGGAGCCCGACGAGCGCCGGCGCAGGCCCCCGGCGACGCGGCGCGACGACGAGCGCCCGCCGGAACGGCCCCGCCGCAGGCCCCGCGCGGCCCGCGAGGAGCGCGACGACGTGTACGAGGAGGAGGCGGAGCCCTCCCGCCGCCGGCCGCCGGCTGCGGAGCGCGACGACGAGGATCGTGACGAGAGGCGCGACGTGTCGGCGCGCGACGAGGCAGACGACGAGGCAGACGACGAGCCGGACGACGAGGAGTACGACGAGCCGCCGGAGGAGGAAGCCGCATCGCTGTCAGGCGTGGGGCGGTCCCGTCCGGACGTCGGGTCGCGCTCGCCCGTCCACCGGCGAGGGAGGTAGCCGCCATGACCACGCACGCGCAGGATCGCGCCACCGGCATCGGAGGGAAGCTGGCCCAGCTCCTCCGCGAGGGCGTCGGTGGCCTTGCCAGTGCCGCCGGTGAGCGGGTGTCGGCCACGGTGGGCAAGAAGGTCGGCTCGGTGACGGAGCGGCTGACGCAGTACACCGAGGGCGGCGGCAGCCCGGGCCTCAAGGCGGCGGCGACCGGCGCGAAGAAGATGGCCGAGGGCGATTCGCCGGCGAAGGCGATGGCCGGCGGCGGGTTCGCCGGCATCAAGGAGAAGGTGAAGGGGCTCTTCGGCAAGGGCGGCGGCAAAGGCGCGGACAAGAACTTCAACCGCAAGGTCACCAACATCGTGGAGACGATCGACGTCGGCGTCCCGATCCGCGTCGCCTACAACCAGTGGACGCAGTTCGAGGACTTCCCGAGCTTCACGAAGAAGGTCGAGAGCGTCAAACGCGAAAGTGACGAGAAGAGCAGCTGGAAGGCGCAGGTCTGGTGGTCGCACCGCAGCTGGGAGGCGACCATCGTCCAGCAGGTGCCGGACTCCTGCATCATATGGCGTTCCAAGGGGCAGAAGGGCCGCGTCGACGGCACGGTGACGTTCCACGAGCTGGCTCCCGAGCTGACCCGCATCCTGGTCGTCCTCGAGTACCACCCACAGGGCCTGTTCGAGCAGACCGGCAATCTGTGGCGGGCGCAAGGACGCCGGGCCCGGCTGGAGATCAAGCATTTCCGCCGGCACGTCATGACCCGCACGATCCTGAAGCCGGACGAGGTCGAGGGTTGGCGCGGTGAGATCCGCGACGGCGAGGTCGTCAAGGACCACGAGACGGCCCTTGAAGAAGAGGAGCAGGCGCAACACCGCGACGAGCCGGCCGAGGACGCCGGTGACGACAACGGTGACGAGACGCCGGACGAGGCGGACGAACCAGAGCCCGACGAGGAAGACGAGGAAGCGGAACCGGACGCGGAAGCGGAACCAGAGCCGGACGCAGAAGCGGAGCCCGACGACAAGCCGCAGCGAGACCGGCGGCCGCCGGCGCGACCGCGGCAGGCGTCGCAACGGACGAACCGGCCCGCGGGGCGGGCACGCGAAGACGCGTAGCCGGCCAGCCGGCCAACCGGCCGGCGGCGGCTCGGTAGCAAGCGAGGGGTGAGGCCATGACCACGGCTGTGCAGCAGGCAGGCGGCGCGGTCGACCGTCCGTCGTCGAGTTCGCTCGCCGACGTCGTCGACACGATCCTCGACAAGGGGCTGGTGATCGACGCGTACGTGCGGGTCTCGCTGGTCGGCATCGAACTGCTGACCATCGACGCGCGGATCGTGGTGGCGAGCGTCGACACATACCTGCGGTTCGCGGAGGCGGTGAACCGGCTGGACATCTCGCAGGAAAAGGCGGGCCTGCCCGAACTCGTGGGCGACGTGGAACAGGGCGGCGCCAAGCACAAGACGAAGGGCGCCGTCCAGGGCGTACTGGAGGCCGCCGGGGACACCGTGCAGGACCTGGTCGGCGACCGCCGGGAACCCGAACGGGTCCCCCGCCGCCGGCACCGGGACGAGGAGGTGGACTGAGATGGCGACCGCGACCGCCGGGGTCTACATGTTCGGCATCGTGCCGGCCGATGTGGACCTGGACCCCGAGGCCCGTGGCATCGGCGACGATCCCGCGCCGGTGCAGCTCGTGCGCCACGGCGACATCGCCGCGATGGTGAGCGAGATCAACGTCGACCGTCCGCTCGGCAGGCCGCAGGACCTGCTGGCCCATGAGCGGCTCCTGGACGCCACGGTGGCCGAGGTACCGGTGCTCCCGATCCGGTTCGGCGCGATCCTGACCGGCACGGACGCGGTCGTCGACGAACTGCTGGCACCCAACCACGACGAGCTGCTGGCCGCGCTGCGGGATCTCGACGGCAAGGCGCAGTACGTCGTGAAGAGCCGCTACGTCGAAGCGGCGGTGCTCGGCGAGATCCTTGCCGAACAGCCGGAGGCGGGACGCCTGCGCGAGGCGATCCGCGGCACGTCGCCGGACGCGACCCGCGCCGAACGCGTCCGGCTCGGCGAGCTCATCACCCGTGGCATCGAGGCGAAGCGGGAGGCGGACATCCGCAAGCTGGTTGCGGTGTGCGAGCCGTTCAGCGACGCGATGGACGTGCGCGAGCCGGCGCACGAGCTCGACGCCGCGAACGTGGCCGTGCTCGCGGAAACCGCCAGGGAGAAGGAGTTCGTGCGGGCGCTGGACGACCTGGCAGAGGAGTGGGACGGCCGGGTCACGATCCGTCTCCTGGGTCCGCTGGCGCCGTACGACTTCGTCACGGACCTCAGACCGGAGGCGTAGCCGTGGGCCTGATCAGCGGAATCCTGACCCTGCCGCTCGCGCCGGTGCGCGTGGTGTTCTGGCTCGGCGACGTGCTGCGCGAGCAGGCCGAGCACCAGCTGTACGACCCGGGCGTGATCCGGCGTCAGCTCGAGGACCTGGAGGACGCCCGCGCTGCGGGCCGGGTCGGCGAGGAGGAGGCCGACCGCCAGGAGCAGGAGCTGCTCGACCGGCTGTTCCGGTCGCCGACCGCCGCGAGCCGACCGGCGCCGGGTGCGGATGGAGGCGGTTGAGGTGCCGGCCGTGCGCAGAGCCCACCACCCACGTTCCGACCAGGCGTACGACGACGAGGCCTATGAGCGCCTGGCCGACCGCCTGGAGGAACGCGGGGACGAACCCAGGGACGAACGGGGGGACGAACGGGGGGACGAACGCAGGGAACAACGCAGGGACCAACGTAGACGGGAAACGCTGCCGCCGGTCGACATCGCCAAGACCGCCATGCGGCGGGTCACCGAACTCACCGGCCGGCAACCGTCGGGGGTCACGCGACTGGAGCCGGCCGACGACGGCTGGGCGGTCGAGGCCGAGGTCGTCGAGGACCGCCGGATCCCGTCGTCCGGCGACATCCTGGCCGTCTACCGGATCGGGCTGCGGCCGGACGGGTCACTGGTGTCGCTGCGCCGGGTCCGGCGGTACCCGCGCGGCAAGGCCGACAGCGGCGAGGTGACATGACATGAGCATCACGCGACAGTCGTCCCTGCCCCAGAGCTCCGCCGGCCACGAGCCGGCGAACCTCGGCGACATCCTCGAACGGGTGCTCGACCGGGGCATCGTGATCGTCGGCGACATCCGGGTGAGCCTGCTCGACATCGAACTGCTCACGATCAAGCTGCGGCTGGTGATCGCGTCCGTCGACACGGCCCGGCAGATGGGCATCGACTGGTGGGAGCACGACCCGTGGCTGTCGTCGTCCGCGCGGGCGGAGCTGCCGCAGGGTGCCCACCCGGATGGGCGCGAGCTGGAGACCGGCGAGCATGGCTGATCCCCCCGGCGTGTGGCTGCACGCCGTGACCCGCGACCCGCCTCCGGCCGGCCTTGCCGGACTCACCGGCGTGGGCGGTCAGCCGGTGCGCGCCGTCGAGGCCGCCGGCCTGGTCGCCGTCGTGAGCTCCGTGGACCTCGACGAGTTCGGCGCGGAGCCGATGCGGCACAACCTTGAGGACCTGGCCTGGCTGGAGTCGGTGGCGCGGGCGCATCACGCCGTCGTCGACGCCGCCGGCCGCCATGGGAGCGCCGTCCCGGCCCAGCTGGGCACGGTGTACCGGGACGACTCGCGGGTGCGGACCGTGCTGAGCGAGCGACGCGACGACTTCACCGCGGTGCTGCACCGGGTCGCCGGGCGCGATGAGTGGGGCGTCAAGGCGTTCGCCGCCGATGCGGCACCGCTGCCCGAGCCGGCGGGGCAGCCGGTCGGCGGTGGCCCCGGAGCGGCGTACCTGCGCCGGCGGCGCGCCGAGCTCGGCGCCGCCGAACGGCAACGGCAGGCCGCGCTGGACAGCGCCGAGGAGGTGCACGCGGCGCTCACCGAACACGCCGAGCGGGCCCGCCGGCACCCGCCGCAGGACCGCAGCCTCTCCGGCCGGCGGGACGTGATGGTGCTCAACGGCGCGTATCTGGTCGGCGCGGCGGACGCGGACCAGTTCGCCGCCGCCGTCGCGGCGCTGACCGGCCGGCTTCCCGCGCTCCGCCTGCAGCTGACGGGGCCGTGGCCGCCGTACTCGTTCGTCGCCGTGGACGAGGAGCCGCCGCCATGACACCCAGGAGCACCATGACACCCGGGAACACCGTGACATCCAGGGACACCGTGACATCCAGGGACACCGCGATGCCGGTGTCCGCGGCGGTCGCGCCCGACCGGCTGGCCCTGGTCGACCTCCTCGACCGGGTGCTCGCGACCGGTGTCGTCATCAGCGGCGAGGTGACGCTGTCGATCGCCGACGTCGACCTGGTGACCATCTCACTGCGGGCGCTGGTGTCCTCGGTGGGCACCCTCAGCGAGGACGCTCCGCCATGAGCACCCCCGAGGACCGCACGGGACCGGCGCCGCCGGCCAGGCCCAGGCAACGGATCGAGGTCGACCGGGACAAGCTCGAACGCGGCTTCGCCGGCCTCGTCCTCACGATCGTCGAGCTGTTGCGCCAGTTGATGGAACGGCAGGCGCTGCGCAGGGTCGACGTGGGCGACCTCACCGACGAGCAGATCGAGCAGATCGGCATCACGCTGATGGCGCTCGAGGACCAGATGGCCGAGTTGTGCGAGCACTTCGGCGTGTCCCCCGAGGACCTCAACATCGACCTCGGCCCGCTCGGCCCGCTGCTGCCCCGCCGCTGAAGCGCTGCCCCGCCGGCGGTGCGTTACCCCGGCTGGCCGGTCGGCACCGCCGCAGGGGTGAACGCGGCGGCGAAGTCGCGGGCGAAGCCGGTGATGTCGCGGGCCGGATGGCCCGTGATCCGCTCGACGTCGTCGGTGGCGGACTCGAAGCCGCCGGCACGGATGACACCGAAGACACCGGCCAGGTGGATGGCGAGCCAGTCCGGCAGGCCCGCACCCTCGAAGCGCGGCCGCGCCTCCTCCTCGGTGAGGTCGACCGAGCGGACCGGATGACCGGTCGCGTCCGCGAGCGCCGCCGCGACATCCGCGAACGTGATCGGCGCCGGGCCCGTGAGCTCGTACGTGCGCCCCGCGTGCCCCTCGCCGAGCAGCGTGACCGCCGCGACCGCGGCCACGTCGCGGATGTCGATCATCGCGATCCGGCGGCCGGCGGTTGGCCCGTGCAGCATGCCGGTGTGCGCGACGCCGCCGGCGACCATGAGCAGGTTGGCCATGAAGAACGCGGGCCGCAGCAGCACCGAAGGGACCTCCGAGCGGCGCAGGTGCGCGTCGATCTCGCCGTGCCAGCGGAAGACGTGCAGCGGCGACGCGGGGTCGGCGTGCATCGCGGAGAGCCGCACGATCCGCTCGACACCCACCTCGGTGGCGGCGTCGATCACCGCGGTCTCGTGCACGACCTTGCGCGGGCCGTCCGCGGCGCTGACGTACACGCGGTCGACCCCGATCAGCGCGCGCCGCAGCGACGCCGGATCGTCGAAGTCGCCCAGGGCGAGCTCGACGTCGCCGAGTTTCGCCGCGGCCGCCCGCGGGTCACGGACGAAGGCTCGCACCTGCGCCCCGCGGCCCCGCAGTTCATGGACGACGTTGGCGCCGACGGTACCGGTGGCGCCGGTGACAAGGATGCGGCTCATGGGGTTGCCTTTCGATCGGGTGCCGGTGGGATGTTGTGACCGAGGTGGAAGACGTTGGCGGGGTCCCAGGCGCGTTTGACGGCGGCCAGGCGGGCGTAGTTGTCGGCGGTGAACGCGGTGCGGGTCTTCGTGTGGTCCGTCAGCAGCGTGAGGAAGGAACCGCCGGTCGCGTGCTGGCGCAGCCGGCCGACCAGGCGGTCGAGGGTCGCGTCGGCGGCGGAACGGTCGGGGGACAGGTACGGGGCGACGGCCATGACCGAGAACGGCACGTCGCGGTGGCCGGCGGGACCGGCATCCGGGCCGGGCTCGGCCATCGCGCCGCCCCAGTGCCGCACCTCGACGAACGCGAGCGGGGAGTCCGCGGCGCCGGCCTCGACGACGGCGTGCAGCACGTCGTCCGGGAGGGCGCGGAACAGCTCGATCTCCTGCCGGTTGGCCATCGGTGGCGCGTCCGGGCCGTTCGTGGCGTCGCTGGCGGCCGGGAACGGGCGCATCCCGAACGCGTCGACCAGCGGCGGGCCGGCGGCCGCGAGGAGCGGGGCGAGGACCCGGTCGCCGTCGTCGCCGTGGTGGAACGCCCGGATCGCCAGGACCCGCCGGCCCCGCAGCGGCTCGGGGATCAGCGGCGACGGTGGCAGGCGGATCAGCAGGACCGCCGTGTTCATGGCCGCGGGCTCGTCGAGGGCCCAGTCCCGGTAGGCGGCGAGCGTGTCGAACGCGCGCTCCAGCGGGTAGAAGGACATGCCGGAGTACACGCGCGGCACCTGGTGCAGCCGGAACTCCAGCGACGTGACGACGCCGAAGTTGCCGCCGCCGCCGCGCAACGCCCAGAACAGGTCGGGGTGCTGCCGTGCGGTCGCGGTCAGCGCGACCCCGTCCGCGGTCACGACGTCCGCGCTCACGACGCTGTCGGCGGCGAACCCGAAGGTCCGCGACAGCCATGACTGCCCGCCGCCGAGGGTGTACCCGGTCACCCCCACCGTGCTGCAGCGGCCCGCGAGCCCGGCGAGGCCGAACCGGGCGGCGGCGCGGTTCACGTCCGCCCATACCGCGCCCGGGCCGACGCGGGCGACCCGGCGATGCGGGTCGATCTCGACGCTGTTCAGCGCGGTCGTCTTGAGCAGCAGCGCGCCGTCGGCGGGGACGACGGCGCCGTGGCCGGTCGCCTGCACCGCGAGCGGCAGGTCGTGCTCCCGGGCGGCCAGCACCGCCGTCCGCACGTCGGCGGCGGTCGCGGCGGCCGCGACGAGCGCCGGATGGGACTCGAACGTCCGATGCCAACCGAGCCGGTGCTCGTCGTACCCGGCGTCGCCCGGCCGGAAGAGCGCGCCGCTGAACCGGCGCTCCAGACCCGCGCCGGCGAGCCCGATGTCGTACTTCGTCATGCGGCCGAAGCTATGCGGCACGCCGCCGGGGACGGATGTGGTGTGGATGTGGTCCGGCTGTGGTCCTACGCTGGGCACCGTGATCGTGCGGGTGCTGGGGACGGCGGGCGTCCACGTCCCGACCGGTTCGACGCCCCGGCTGGAGCGTAAGGCACGTGAGCTGCTGAGCGTCCTGACTGTCCGCGCCCCGGCCGCGGTCACCCTCGACGAGCTCGCCCGGCTGCTCTGGGACGACCCGCCGCCCTCGGCGGTCAAGACGCTGCGCGCCCACCTGTCCCGCATCCGGGCCGCGCTCCAGGCCGCCGGCCCCGGCGCCGACGTCGAGCGGGTCGGCCGCGACGGGTACCGGCTGGCGCTCGCGCCCTCGTCCGCGCAGTCCGACGTCGGGCTCGTCGCCGCCGCGCGGATCCGGGCCCGCCTCCTGCTCGCCGACGGCCGCCCGGATGGCGCCGCCGCCGTGCTGGCCGAGGCCCGCGCACTGTGGCGCGGCGAGCCCGAGCTGCCGGACACGGTCGCGGCGGCGGCGCTGCGGCAGGGCTGGCGCCAGGAGCGGCGGCTCCTCGTGCAGGAGCACCTCGGCTGCCTCGCGGCCGGCGCCGACCCCGGCTCGGCCCTCGGCGAGCTGGAGCAGCTCACCGCCGCCGACCCCCTCGATGAGCCGATGTGGGTGCACTATGTGCACGCCCTGCACCGGGCCGGCCGGCAGACCGAGGCGCTGCGGGCTGTCGCCGCCGCCCGCGCCGCGCTCGTCGAGGTCGGCCTGGATCCGTCGCCCGCACTGCGCGACGCCCAGGCCGCCGTGCTGCGCCCGTCCCCGTCGCCTGCCGCTGTTCCGCCCGTCCCCGCCGCACCCGCTTTCGCCGCACCCGCGACTGCCGCGCTTGTCCCCGCTGCGCCTGTCCCCGCTTCGTCCGCGCCCGCCGCGCCCGTCGGCTCCCCGTCCGGTGCTCTGGCGGTGACCGCTGTGACGGTGCGGTATGCCACCGGCGACGACGGCTCGACCGCCTACACCCGGCTGTCCGACCGCGGACCCGACCTCGTCCTGCTCAACCCGGCGATGCTCACCATCGACGGCCTCCTCGACAACCCGCACCCCCGCGCGGCGCTGGCCGCCCTCGCCGAACACGCCGCCGTCGTCTGCCTCGACCGGCGCGGCATCGGCCTGTCCGACCCCCTCGACCCGAGCCGGCCGCCGCTGGAGCAGTGGGTGGCCGACGTACGCCGGGTCCTCGACGCCCTCGCGATCGGCAGGGCCGACCTGTTCGCCAACTTCGACACCGGGCTCATCGCGATCGAGTTCGCCGCCCGCCACCCCGAGCGCGTGCGTTCGCTGGTGCTGGCGCAGTGCTTCCCGCGGTACACCCGCGGCGCCGGCTACCCGTTCGGGCTGGACCCCGGCACGACCGAGACACTGATCCGCGACACCGTCTCGCCCGCCGACCCGGCGCAGGCCGTGGACTCCGTCGCGCAGGCCGCCCCGAGCCGCGCCGCCGACGAGGACTTCCGGCAGTGGTGGAACCGCATCGGCCGGCGCGCCGCCAGCCCCGCGGTCGCCACCGCCATCCGCGCCGTCGCCACCGGCACCGACCTGCGGCACCGCCTGAGCGCCGTGACCGCGCCGACCCTCGTGCTGCACCGCCGCAACTGCCTCAACGTCGACGCCGGCCACGCCTCGCACCTGGCCGCGAACCTGCCGGACGCGCACCTGCGGACCGTGCCCGGCACCGATGCGCTGTGGTTCACCGACTCAGGTGACCTGCTGCGCCACGCCATCGACTTCCTCACCGCCCCAGCGGCCCGATGAACGTGTGCCGGGGCGTCCGCCGCCGCCATCCTCACGCATTCGAACGCATTTCCGGCGGCGCCGAGCGGAAATCATCGAGCATCTATATAGAATGCGGCGGGCGGCTACCCGCGGAACGCGGGTGACACAGTCTGCTACTGGGCCACGTCGTAGCTGATCAGGATGCGCATGGTGGCTTCCCCGGAGGCTTCGGCAACGAACACGCTGCCCTTGCCCGAGAACTTCAGGCCGAATTCCACCTCCACGCGGGAAGGGTGCCGGGAGCTTTGGGCCAGCTGATCGATGGTCGCGGCAACGGAGGTGGCGATCTCCGTGATCGCGGTGCGGGCGTGTTCGTAGGAGTCCGCCACCGCCCGCGCCGCGTCCCCGACGCGTGAGGTGGGCTCACTGCCGGCCACCTGGGACGTCTCCACCAGAACCTCGACGTCGCCGAACCGAATCGGCATCACTCGACCAGCCATGCCGAACACAATCGCACACCGGATTCACGGTCGCCATCATTCGGAGCCGGCCGGCAACCTGAACGCCCGGCCGTACATCGGTCGACAACTGGGCACAGGTCGATGGATCACTGCCACTGACCCGCACCTGCTGGCATGATGACGGCTATGCGCGGTCGCTCGGCTCCAATGCGGATCGGTGTCGGGAAATCGCTCGAACGGCGCGGCCGACGCCTGCGGGGGCGGGTCGGCGACGCGCAGCCGGCGACATGAGCGACATGCCTGCGCTGGATCATCTGGGCCGGATCGTCGACGCCGGCGGCGCCTCCGTGGGGACCTGCTTCCAGGTCGGCAGCGGCGTGCTGGTCACCGCCTGGCATGTGCTGTGTGACCTGGACGCCGAGACCCTCGGCGCCACGGTCGGGGTCGGGCGGTTGACCGGCGGCCTGACGGTGCCGGCCACCGTCGTGCGGGTCGATCCGATCAACGATCTTGCCGTACTGCGGTGCGAGCTGCCCCTCGCCGCCTCGGTCGACGGCCTCCGGGAGACCGGCAGCGTCGGCACCGGCACGGACGTCGTCGTCTCGGGTGTGGCCGAGGTGGACGACCCGGACCATGAGGTCAGATACCTCGAACGCGTGTCAGGGCAGTGGGGAGGCCAACTGGCGCGTGACGGCACCGTGCTGGGCCATCTGAAAAGCCGGGACGTGGTGCCGGGCATGAGTGGCGCCCCGGTGACCCTGCCCGGGGGCACGCAGGTGGTCGGGGTGGTGTCGGCCAGGTACAACAGCACGACTGGATGGCTGCGCGATTCGGTGTGGATTGCTCGCACCGAGGACCTGGTGCCCCTGCTGGCCGGCGTGCTTGACCGTGCCCGCCCACTGGCCGAACGCCTGCCGCCCGGTGTGACGGAACTGCTGTACAGGATGCGGGAGACGCTCAACGAGCTGCCGTACGCACCCGCTGGGTACGGCAGGATCCCGCTCCTGGAGGTCTACGTCAGCCAGTCCGTGGCCGAGCCGGCGGCGCAGCGGCGGCCCCGGCTGGAGGAGTTCGATGACCTCGAGCAGCTGCAGCTCGAACGCGAGCAGTCGCAGGTCGAGAAGGAGCGGCTGGCGCTGCTGGTCCAGCCATTCGACGAGGTGTTCGGCCAGCACCAACACCTGGTCGTGCAGGGCGACGGCGGTATGGGCAAGACGACGCTGGTCAACCGCCTGGTGCTCCGCCTCGTCGACGCCGTGCTCGATGACGGTGCCGATGGCGGCGCCGACGGCCGTGGCATGGGCGATGCAACACTGGAGCTCACCATCCCGGTGCTCCTGCCCGCCAGGACACTGGCCGCGCAACCCGAGAGCACCTGGCCGGCCATGCTGCGCACGGCCGTGCAGAGCGAATACGGCCCGTTCGACAGCGACCTGCCCGAGGCGATCTTCGCGGCGCCGGTGGCCGGGTGCCGCTGGCGCATCGTGGTGGACGCCCTGGACGAGATCCCCGACCCGGCCAGCCGCCAACGGCTCCTGGTGACGCTCGCGGCGAAGATGGTCGGCACCGGCGGACCATCCCACTTCCTCGTCACCAGCAGGCCGCTGCACCCGGGGGAGATCGCCAGGGTGCAGAAGCCCGGCGTCGGCTGCTACGACCTGCAGCGCTTCGACGAGGACGCGCTGGCGGCGTTCGCCAAAGCATGGCTGGGCGACACGGCCGCCGCGGGGCGGTTCCTCACCGCGGTGCGCCTGGCCAGGCTGGAGGACATCCTGCAAGTACCGCTGCTGGCCACGGTGGCGGTGCAGGTGTACCTCGCGTCGCCGGACCGGCAGCTGCCGCCCAGCCATTACCAGCTCTACCAGCGCTACATCACGCTGTCCGTCGCGCGCCGCGAGGAGTACGCCCAGCAGGTGCTGGCCCAGCTGCCGGCCACGGCCGACGGGAACCGGCTGCGGGACTGGCTCGCCGGGCACCGGTGGGAGCTGCTGGAACACCTGGCCAAGGCATACACCACCAGTGAACGGCAGCTGCTTCCGGCCGCAGAGCAGTACCTGCGCGGCGGCGTCCCCCACCTGGACGAACTGCCGGCGAACTGGGAGACGGTGCTGGTGCACTGGCTGGCCCAGACCGGCATCGTCAACCCCGGGCGCCGGCAGCTGCGGTTCACCCACCTCATCTTCGCCGAGCATCTCGCGGCGACCGCTGACGCGCGGGCCTTGCCACCGTTCTTCGACGCCGACCGGCCGGAGTTCGCCGAGCTGCTCACGTCCGGCCGGCTCGGTGTCGAGGGGGCCATCCGGACCCTGCTGTACTACCTGCACCTGCACGAGCACGATCCCTCGACCCTCGACCGGCTCCAGCAGGGTGCCCGGGAGGACCGCCGGCTGGCCGGTCAGCTCGTCGCCAAGGGCGCACCCTGCACCGACGACCAGCTCAAGGCACATGTCGAACAGATCGAGGACGACGCGCTGGCCAGCGGTCTGCTCGATCCGGACGCGGTGTCCGCGCTCATCAGCTCCCCATGGGTGCGCTCGCGGCTGATGGGGCTGTTGACGGGCCCCACCGTCGCGCTGGACAGCAGGATCGGTCTGATCGACCTGCTGCACGAGCACAGCGCGGAAGCCAAGCGTTTCGGCACCACCCTGCTGCGGCAGGAGGTGCCCTCGGCGTTTCCGTTCTCCGTGCGCCGCCGCGGCGCCATGGTGCTGTCCCGGCTCGGCGCCGAGCAGCGCGACCTGGCCGCCAAGGTGCTGCACGAACTGACGTCCAACGCCGCCGCGGACGATGACGACCGGCTGCAGGCCGCGGAGGACCTGGCCAGGCTCGGCACCCGGCACCGCGACCTGGCCGTGGCGGCGCTGCACGCGCTTGCCGGAGACGCCATGGTCGCCGCCCACAAGCGACGGGGCGCCGCCTATGCCCTCGTCAAGTTCGGTGGCGCAGCGCGGGACAGCGCCGCGGCCGCCCTGCACGCCCTGGCCGCCGACCCCAACTCGGACGCCGACGAGCGCCGGCAGGCTGCCGAGGACCTCGCGCGGCTCGGTGGCGCCCACCGGCAGCAGGGCACCCGGGACCTGATCGCCGTAGCGGCGGACCCTGCCGTCGGCGCCGGCGACCGGGCCATGACACTCGCGGCACTCGCCGCCTTCGACCCGACCGGCCAGGACCGGGCGGCTGAGGAGCTGCACGAGTTTGCGGCCGACCGACGGCCGACGCCTTCGAGCGGTGCGATGCGGCCGAGGCCCTCACCCGACTGGGCGCCGGACACCGCGACCAGGCCGCCGCCGACCTGCTCACCATCGCCGCCGACCCGCTCGTCGACATCCAGGCCAGGCTCCAGGCGATCACGAGCCTGACCAAGCTCGGCGACGGGCGTCAGGCGCAGGCAGTTGCGGCCGCCATCGACGTGGCCGCCACGCCTGACAACAATGCGCACCTGCGCACGTCAGTGTTCGACGACCTGGCGAAGCCCGGGGCCGAGCACGGACGCGACATCGGCACCACGCTCCACGCGATAGCCAGTGACCCCACCGTCAACGCCTTCGATCGTCAGTCTGCCGCACAACTGGCGGCTCGACTCGGCCCGCAGCAGTGCGAGCAGGCCGCCACCGACCTCGAGAACATCATCCTCGATCCCGCCGTGGGCATGCTGATCCGATCGTGGGCCACGCAGACGCTGGCCAAGCTGGGCAAACCATGGACCGAGCGGACCGCCGCGCAGCTGCAGGCGCTGCTGCGGCAACGGTGGATCTCGGACGAGGACCTGTTGGTGACGACGACCGCGCTCGCCTCGCTGCGACCGGGTGGCGTCGAGCTGGCCGCCACCGTCCTGCAGGGCATCGCCGGCACGGGACCGGCGGAGTCCTGGCTCCGGTGGGAGATCGCCAACCAGCTCGCCGACCTCGGCCGGTCCTGGATCGGCCACTCGATGGACATCCGCGCGACCTGCGTCACCGATCCGAACGGGGATGAGTATCTCCCGCTCCAGGCGGCACAGGAGCTGATCGCCACCGGCGGGCACCGCGGTCACGAGGTCGCCGGGATGCTGGGCTGGCTGGTGACCCGCCGGGAGGTGGACGACGGAAGGGCCCTCGACGCAGCCGGGGAACTGGCCGGCAGGACAGGCATCTCCCGGGAGCGAGCGGTGGCCGCCCTGGAACTCATCGCCATCGACCCCGGCCGGCCGGAGTCATCGCGCCGGCAGGCCGCCCACCGGCTGCTGCAACTCGGCGTCGACAGGTCAGACACATTGGCGACGATCGCCGCCGACCCGCTGGCCGACGACGACGAGCGGCTGTCCTCGATCGAGCTGCTCATCAGGCTCCGCCCCGACACCTGCGCCGAGGTCGTCGCACCGCTGTGCGCACTGGCCGTCGGGCCGGCCACCGGCGTCGACGTGCGCCGCCGCGCGGTCAGGCTCCTGGCACGCCTGCGCCCGGTCGACCGCACCGCCGCCGGCACGCGACTGCGTGCCGTGGTTGCCGCCGAACCGGCCGGGAGTCCGGCAGCCGCCTTCGGGCAGGTCGCCCTCGCCACGCTCGACCCGGGCCTGCTGGCATCGGCCGCCACAGCGCTTCGAGGACTGCTCAAACACCCCGAGGTCGACGCCGACGACCGCCTCCAGGCGGCCGAGCTGCTCCTGCGGATGGGCCCGGAGCACCGCGCTCCGGTCGCCGACGCGCTGGAAGCCATCGCCCTCGGCCCGGAGGGCAACGGACTGCGGGGGCGGCGCGCCGCACAGGCGCTGGCCGGCCTCGGCCCGGACCACCGCACCACGGCAGCGGACCTGCTGCGTGCACACAGCGCCGACCCTGCAGCATCGGAATGGAACCGCAGAAGGGCGGCGCTGGCGCTGGCCGGCCTCGGGACCGAGCACCACGAGGCGGCCGCGACGCTGCTGCACCGCATCGTCGTCGACGCGACCCTGCTGCCGGAGGAGCGCGCCCGGGCGGCCAAGGCAATGATCGTCTTCGCGCCGCAGTATCTGCCCATGGTCGTCGAGGACCTGCGCCGCATCGCCACCGACGAGGCCTGCAGCGCGGCCGACCGGCTGACCGCGGCACGTGAGATGGCGAAGTTGGGCGGCGACGCCAGAGCGGCCGCCGCGGCCCTCGTCGAGCAGCAGGCCACGGATGCCGCCGCGGATCCCATGGCGCGTTGCAACGCCGCGGAATATCTCGTCAACCTTGGCCTGCCGGCCCGACCGGCCGCGATCCGCGCCCTGCGGGCGTTGGCCGCGGAGCGGCGGTTCGATGTGCGATACCGGACCCGGGCGGCCGTTGAGCTCGCCGGTCTCGGGCCGCACGCCCGGGCCGGAGCCTTGAGCATCCTGCGCGAGTTCGCCGCCGAGGAGGCACAACCGCCGCTGCAACCGGTGCATCAGGCGCTCGTCACCGCGACGATCGCCGAGATCGACGACGAGCACGTGTCCACCGCGGTGGACACGTTGACCGAGGCGGCCACGGACCGAAACACTGCACCGTGGCAACGGCTCGTGGCGATCTCGATCCTGACCCACGTCGGGCGGCACCAGCACGACCGGAGCGCCCGGCTGTGGCATCAGGCCGCCACCGGCACGCCGGCGCGGGGTTGGGAACGCCGGATCGCCGCCGAGCAGCTGGCCCGGTTCGGCCCGAGCCACCGGCTGCGGGCCCTGGAGGTGCTGGTCGACATCGCCGGTGATCCTGCGGTCGACCCGTGGGAGCGCGTCGAGGCCCTGACCGCACTGGTCCGGTTCGATCCCCGGCGTTGCGACGACACGCGAGCCCACCTCGCGGCGATCGCCGACGACCCTGACGTGTCGGCCACCGAGCGGTGCGCGGCGGCGAGGGCCGCGGCCGGGCTCGGGCCGGCCGGCCGGACGCTGGCAGCCGACGCGCTCCGGCGGGTCGTGCAGGACGGACGCCTGCGCTTCGTCGACCGGATGTGGGCCGCCACCGACTTCGCCGCAACACAGCGTGACGCGCGGGCCGGCGGCGCGTTGATGCGGCCGCTCGTCGAGGAGTTCGCGGCCGATCCGACCAAGCACGCGCGCGCCCTCAACGCACTGTGCGACATCGACTGGCGATACGAACCGGCAGCAAGGACGGCGCTGTTGCACCTCGTCCATGACACCGGCGCCGCCACGGCAGACCGCCGTCGCGGCGCGGCCGCGCTGGCCGAATGGGGCAGCCCCGAGGCGAAGGTCGCGGCCGGGGTGCTGCTGAGCCTGGCCAAGGGTGACGCGACCCAGGACCCCGGCGGCGAGGTCGAGCAGGCCCTGGCGTACGCGGAGCTGGCAACGTTGCGGCCCGAACACCGGCATGCGGCAGCGGAGGCCCTGGCTCGGCTGCCCAGGACCGGCCTGACGTCCCTGCAGCGATGCGATGTCGCCGAAGGGCTCGCCGAGTTGCGGCCCGCGGGCCGGCGGCACGACCTCGAATCGCTGTGCGCCGAGGCGACCGACCCCGCGATCCTGCCACCAGAACGGTTGTACGCCGCGCAGACCCTCGGGCGGCTCGCATCGGTGACCGGCCGGGTCACCGGACTGCAGTTCCTGCTCAACGGGTAGGCCGTGGCAGTCCGCGATCAGGCCGCGGCGCGGTCGGCCGTGCGGCGGCGGCGCAGCGTCGCGTCGGTGAGCGCCGGCGGGCGCCAGGCGCCGTCCGCCCGGTACAGGTCGGTCCCCGGCGGCACGATCTCGTCGATCCGGTCCAGGGCGGTGTCGTCCAGGGTCAGGGTGGCGCCCTTCAGCGCGGCGTCGAGCTGGGCCATGGTGCGGGGCCCGGTGATGACCGAGGTGACCGCCGGGTGGGCGATCGGGAACGCCAGCGCCAGCTCCGGCAGCGTGCAGCCGAGGTCCGCGGCGAGCTCGACGAGCTGCTCGACCACGTCGAGCTTGCGCGCGTTCTCCTCCAGCGCCGGGTCGAACCGGGCCGGGGTGAGCGCGGCGCGGCCGGTCGACAGGTCCACCGGCTGCCCCTTGCGGTAGCGGCCGGTCAGGAACCCCGATGCCAGGGGGCTCCAGGTCAGCACGCCCATGCCGTACCGTTCGGCGACCGGCAGGAGGTCCTTCTCGATGCCTCGGGCCAGCAGCGAGTACGGCGGCTGCTCCGTGCGGAACCGGTGCAGCGCGCGGCGCTCGGCGACGTGGTGCGCCTCGACGATCTGCTCGGCCGGGAAGGTGGAGCAGCCGAACGCGCGGATCTTGCCCTGCCGCTCCAGGTCGGTGAGCACGGACAGGGTCTCCTCGACGTCGGTGCTCGCGTCGGGGCGGTGCACCTGGTACAGGTCGATCCAGTCGGTCCCGAGCCGGCGCAGGCTGTCCTCGATCTCGCGCACGATCCAGCGCCGCGAGTTGCCGCCCCGGTTCGGCCCTTCACCCATCGGGAAGTGCACCTTGGTGGCCAGCACCACGTCGTCGCGGCGGCCCCGCAGCGCCTTGCCGACGATCTGCTCGGACTCGCCCGCGGAGTACATGTCGGCGGTGTCCACGAAGTTGATGCCCTGATCGAGGGCGGCGTGGATGATGCGGACGCAGTCGTCGTGATCCGGGTTGCCCACCGCGCCGAACATCATCGTGCCGAGGCAGTGGGTGCTCACCTGAATGCCGGTGCGCCCGAGGGTGCGGAACCGCATGCTGCTCCTTCCGGAAGGGCTGTCTGCTGCACCATAGGAGCTAGAGTCGGCTCTAGGTCAACTTGTACGATGTGCGGCATGTCCGACATTGAGCGACGGTTGAGCATCGGCGAGGTCGCCGAACGCACCGGCCTGAGCGTGCACGCGCTGCGCTTCTACGAGCGGGAAGGGCTGCTCGCCACCCCGATCCGGCGTGACCCCGCCGGGCGGCGCGTCTACGACGAGGACGACGTCGACTGGCTCACCGTCTGCGTGATCCTGCGCGGCTCCGCGATGCCACTGCCGCAGATCCGCCGCTACACCGAACTCGTCCGCGGCGGCGAGGGCAACGAGGCGGAACGGCTCGACCTGCTGCGGGAGCACCGGCAGCGGGTCCTCGACCAGATGGACCAGCTGCGTAAGTGCCTCGACCTGGTCAACTACAAGGTCGGCGTCTACGAGGACATCCTGGACGAGCGCGCGGCGTAGCGTTGCCACATGACGACGTGGAAGGAGCTCACCGAGCTCGCACCGACCATCGCGGCCGTCTTCGCGCGCCGCCACGCGGCGACCGGCAAGCTCTGCATGCTCGCCACGATCCGCGCCGACGGCTTTCCGCGGATCAGCCCGATGGAGCCCGTGATCTTCGAGGACCAGCTGTGGATCATGGGGATGCCGGACACCGCCAAGTTCCGTGACCTGGCCCGCGACCCGCGCTTCTGCCTGCACACCGCCACGGTCGACACCTACCTCGCCGACGGTGACGCGAAGCTGTGGGGCGTCGTTGCCGACGTCCGCGACGAGGACGTCCACCGGCGGTTCGCCGAGGCGCTGTTCGCGGAGTCCGGCATGGACCTGCGCGACAAGCTGCCCTTCGACCACCTGTACGCCGCGGACCTGACCGGCGCGTCCTCGATCGCCCTCCTGGGCGGCGACCGCCTCGAGATCACCATCTGGAAGCCCGGCGAACCCGAGCGCGTGGTCCAGAAGCACTGAGGCCGGCGGCGGTCAGTCGCGCTCCCCGGCCGGGGCGCCGTGCCACCGCCAGCGCTCGGGGCGCCCGAGCCCGGGCAGGTCCAGCCGTCCGGTGGCCCACAGCAGCGCGGTCCACGGGTCCAGGTCGTCGAGCGGGGCCGGCGTGTCGGGGAACAGCCGGGTGAGCACCCGCGCGCAGACGTCGGCCGGCCCGGCGAGCTTCAGGCCGAGGCCCTCGGCGATGTCATGGCCGTGCACGAGCGCCTCAACGCAACCCATGGCGGCGAAGCCTTCAGGGTCCGCCATACCGGTCGGGTGGTAGGCGCGGACGTGCGCGGGTGCGACGCGGACCGCGGCGACGAGGATGCCGCCGCCGGCGACGACGAACTCCAGGACCTCGGCGGCGGTGGCGTCGGCGTCGGCGTTGGCCAGGAAACGCACGTAGCGGGTGGCCGGCCGGGCGACCAGCTGGGCGGCGTAGGACAGCAGGACGTCACCGGCGTGCTCGGCGGTGTGCCAGCAGTCCCATTCGAGGGAGCCCGCGCGGGTCGACCAGTCCCGGTCGGTGGCCGGCGCCAGCGCGGTGGCCACCGCGGCGAGTGCTGAGTCCAGGTCGTCGGCCGTGACGGTCATCGTGCCTCCGGGGGGTTCGGTCTTCGCCGGCCGCCCGACCTGCTTCCACAGCCGCGCGGGGGCGGCCCGGCGGCCGCCCTGGCGCGGTGATGACGGCGACCCGGTGACCGCCGCGGAAAGTCGATGAATTCTTTTTGCAAAGTCATGTATCAGGCAGTGGGCGCCCGTACACCTATGTGCGTGATGCAACGTGACGCCCCCGCACGGGGGGCTCCGCTGACCGCCGGTGACGACGCGATCTGGGACACGGCCGCCCAGGAGTTCGCCGACTGGCGGGACAACGGTGACAACGACGCGCTGAACCGGCTCGTCCGGTTGCTGACGCCGGTGCTCTGGCAGATCGTCCGGGCGTACGGGGTGAGTCGGCCGGAGGCGGAGGACGTCGTCCAGACGACCTGGCTGGCCGTCATGGGCAAGGCGGACACGGTCCGGGAGCCGCACGCCGTGGGCCGGTGGATCACCACCGTCGCCCGGCGGGAGGCGTGGCGGGTGTCCCGGCACGGGCGGCGGGAGCGGCCCGCGGACCTGTCGGCGGTCGACGGCGAGATCGACCCGGCCCCGGACCCGGCTGTGGAGGTCGCCCTGCACAGCAGCCTCGCCGGGCTCTGGCGGCACGTGGCGGAGCTGCCCGAGCGGTGCCGGCGGCTGCTGCGGGTGATCGCCTTCGCCGAGCGGCCGGACTACGCGACGCTGTCCGCCGAGATGGACATGCCGGTCGGTGCGATCGGCCCGACCCGGGGCCGGTGCCTGGAGAAGCTGCGCCGCAGTCTTGACGGCGATCCGGAATGGAGCGACCGATGAGTGCTGACGAGGTGGTGCTGGCGGCGATGCGGGCCATGTGGGAGGCCGCCGACCCGTGCCCGGTGGACCTGACCGAGCGGGTGCTGTTCCGGTTGAGCCTGGAGCGGCTGGACGTCGAGGTGATGGCGATCCAGACGGCGCTGTCCGGGGCGGGCGCGCGCGGCACGGAGATGACCAACACGATCATCTTCGAGTCGCAGTCGCTGGCGCTGACCATCGCGGTGTCCGAGGCACGGATGCGGCAACGCCGCCGCATCGACGGCTGGATCAGTCCGTCAGCAGCACTGCGGGTGCAACTCCACGGCGCCGACGGCGTGCTGGAGGAGACCGCCGACGAGGACGGCCGGTTCGCGTTCCCCGACGTGTCCGGCGGCCTCGTGCACTTCACGGTCGAGCCGACGGCGGGGGCCGCGGTCCGGCTCGACCATCCGGTGGCGACACCGGCCATTGCGATCTGACCTCGTACGAGTCTGGAGACCACACATGTCGATGCCTCCACCGGACGAACCGGCGCACGGCCACGACTACGACCCGGTCATGCCGGGTCCGGAGATCCTGTCCCGGTACGGTGCCCGGCTGCTCGATCCGGCCACCGCGCCACTGTTCGAAGGGCAGCACATCCGCCCGACCGTCTACCTGGCCGACCGGCTGCTGGTCACGACCGCACCACCGGCGAACTGGCCGCGGGAGGACGACGAGTGGCGCCCCGCCGTCCTCGACTGGCTCTGCGCCGCCGCCGACGACCTCGGTCTGTGCGTCAACGCCGGCAACACCGACGACGCGGCCACCTCCTTCACGGTGCGGCTCGAGCGGAAGGCCGGCGGCGACCCGGTCGCCGTCGACGCGTGGAAGGTGCTGCAGGGGGCCCGGCGGCGCGCCGACCCGGATCCGAGCTCGGACGGCCCCGGCTACCCGCGGCTGCCCGGCGTCGAGCTGGACCACCTGATGTCGATCCAGCCGTACCGTCCGGCCCCGTACGACTCGCCGCACCCGTACGACTCCCCGCACCCGTACGGCGCGTCGCCGTACGCCGACCTCGCCTACAGCGGGCCGCGGCCGGTCGCGCTCGTGCTGGACCTGCCGGAGACGGCCGCCCCGAGGACTGGGTCGCCGGGCCACTGCGCGCCCGTCGTGGCCGTCGTCGACACCGGCTGCGGCGTGCACGGATGGCTGAGCAAGGTGCGGTTGACGCAGCTGCAGAAGCCCGCCGGCACCGGGCCGAAGGCCGGCACCGCGCCGGGGGAGTACCGGGGTGCCGTGAACCGGCCGCTGGACGGGCTGCGTGACCCGCTCGCCGGGCACGGCACGTTCATCTGCGGGCTGGTGCGGCAGGCGTGCCCCGAGGCGGACATCATCGCGATCCCGGTGATCGAGCCCGACGGCACGATCCCGCAGAGCAACCTCGTCGCCGCGATCGACCAGCTCACCGCGATGGTCAAGGCCGGCGACCCGGTCGACGTCGTGTCGGTGTCGATGGGCCACTACCACGAGGATCCCGCGTCCATCGCCGACACCGCCGCCCTGTACACGTCGCTGCAGGCGTTGACCCAGCTCGGCGTCATCGTGGTCATGTCGGCCGGGAACGACTGCACCGCGCGGGAGAGCTACCCGGCGGCGCTCGCCGAGGCCGGCAAGTACACCTGGAACGTCGTGCCGGTGGTGAGCGTCGGCGCGCTCAACCCGGACGGCAGGACGGTGGCGATGTTCAGCAACACCGGCAAGTGGGTCACCACGTGGGAGCGCGGCGCCGCGCTGGTCAGTGCCATGCCGGAGGACTTCCAGCACAGCCTGCAGGCGACCGCGCGCACCAGGGACGACGCGGCCAACAAGGACCGCGCCAGCGTCGACCCGGACGACTTCACCGGCGGGTTCGCGATCGGCTCGGGCACCTCGTTCGCCACACCGGTCGTCGCCGGCCGGATCGCGCGGCGACTCCTTGCGCTCGGCGCCCTGGACCTGGGCAAGTCCGAGCTGCGGCGGGAAGCGGTCCGGCAGGTTGTCAACCGCTGACGGGGGCCGGCAGGGCCGCCGCCTCAGCGATCCAGCTGCGCGCGGCGGCCCTGCAGGAACGTCCGCTCGGTGTCGTTGCCGGCCAGGGCGACGGCCTCGTCATACGCGGCGCGGGCCTCGCCGGTCCGGCCGAGCCGGGCCAGCAGGTCGGCTCGCGTCGCCGGCAGCAGGTGGTAGCCCGGCAGGTCGATGTCCTCGATGGTGGCCAGTGCCAGGGCCGGGCCGTGCACCTCGGCGACGGCGACGGCCCGGTTGAGCGCGACCACCGGGGTCGGGGTGTGTGCCAGGAGCTGGTCGTAGAGCGCCAGCACCTGGGACCAGTCGGTGGCGGGCCCATCGGTGTGCACGGCGTTGATGGCGGCCTGGATCTGGTACGGGCCGGGCTGGTTGCGGCGCAGGCAGCGGCGGACCAGGGCGTGGCCTTCGGCGATCAGCTCACGGTTCCACAGCGACCGGTCCTGTTCGGCGAGGGTCACCAGCTCGCCGGCCGGGCCGACCCGGGCCGGGCGGCGGGCCTCGACGAGCACCAGCAGCGCGAGCAGCCCGAGCACCTCGGGCTCGTCGGGCATCAGGCCGGCCAGTTCCCTGGCCAGGCGGATGGCCTCCAGGCACAGGTCGGTGCGCACCAGCTCCCCGGCCGTGGACGCGTAACCCTCGTTGAAGATCAGGTAGAGCACGGTCAGCACCGGTGGGAGCCGGGCGGGCAGTTCGGCGGCACCGGGCACCCGGTAGGGGATGCCGGCGTCGCGGATCTTCTTCTTGGCGCGCACGATGCGCTGCGCGACGGTCGCCTCGGGGACGAAGTACGCCCGCGCGATCTCGGGCACTTCGAGCCCACCCAGCAGCCGCAGCGTGAGCGCCGTCTGCGCCAGCGGGGCAAGCGCCGGGTGGCAGCAGGTGAAGATCAGCCGCAGCTGGTCGTCGCGCACGGGTCCCACCTCCTCTGGCTCGTCGGGTTGATGCAGGAGCAGTGCCTGGGCGTGCCGGGCCTCGCGGGTGGACTCCCGGCGCAGCCGGTCGATGGCCCGGTTGCGGGCGGTGGTCACGATCCACGCGCCGGGGTTGGGCGGTGGGGTGTCCCACTTCTGCAGCGCCACCGCGAACGCGTCCTGGACCGCCTCTTCGGCGATGCCGATGTCGCCGAGGAGGCGGGTCAAGGTGGCCACGCAGCGCCCGTATTCGGCCCGGTAGATGTCTTCGATGTCCATGACGGGCGGTCTCAGGCGGGCTCGTCCTCGAAGGGCCGCACCTCGACGGGCCCCATACAGGCCTCCGAGCACTTCTCGGCCCAGACGAGCGCCTCGTCGAGGTCGGCGCAGCGGATCACCCAGAACCCGCCGAGTTGTTCCTTGGTCTCGGTGTACGGCCCGTCGGTCATCGTGGTGTTGCCGGTCCCGGCGTGCACGACGGTGGCGGTGTCCGGTGACAGCAGGCCGCCGCCGAAGACCCAGGCACCGGCGCTGCGCAGTTCGGTGTTGACCCGGTCGACCTGGTCGAACGCGGCCTGCATGGCATCGCCCGAGGGCATCGGGACGTCGTAGTCGTGGTGCACGGCCAGCATGTACTGCTTCATGAGCGGCTCCTGATCTGTGGCAGGCGGGGATCTGTGGCAGGCGGGCGGGAGTCAGGCGGACAGCCGTCGCGCGACGGCGGGGATGACGATGGCCGCGGCGACCAGGTGCGTCACCATCAGCAGGACCTTGGTCGTGGACGCGGCGTCCGCGATGACGTCCGGCACCAGCGACAGCACCGTCAGGGCCACGGTCGTGCGGACGAACGTGCGGCGCGGCCGCCGGGCGAAACGGCCCAGCAGCGCGGCGAGCACCAGTCCGACCAGCGACAACATCGCGGTCAGCGTAGCGAACCCGGCGACCGGGATGGGCTCGCCCGCCATGTCGAGGCTGATACCGGCGGCGTGTCCGGCGGCCGCGACGGCGGCGATGGCGACGGAGGCCGCGGCCGTGGCGGCGACACCGGCGAGCAGCATCGAGCGGATCGGGAAGGCGGTGTCCGAGCCGGCGCTGCGGGAGGTGGGGGTGGTGGTGGGGTTGGTGGTGGTGGTCATGACGGGCCTCCGTTGCGGTGCGGACCGGCCCTGCGCCGGTCTCTCACCAGGGCTACGAACGCGGGCCGCGGCAATCGACACGCCGGCCGAACTTCCTGCCAAGATTTTTCCGGCGGCGTTCGCGCGGATAAATTCGCTTGTGCGGTCCTCGGCGATCCGCGTAGGTTGTCGGAGCGCTTCCCGGTGCGAAGGTGACGGTTCCTTCCTTCGAAAAAAAGCCCGTCACCGTTCTGGTCTCGGGAATGCGCCCAACGACACCGCACGGCGGTGCGCAGATCCTCAGGTGGAGGTTCGACCCCTCCAAACGTCCCGGCGGACATGTAGCCAGTCAGCGCCCAGGGGCATGGTGCGGCCGCACCTCGGTATTCGACCGTGGCACGGGGGATCGATGGCCAGGTTCAACTTCAAACTGCGCGAAAACCGGCACGAAGCGGCGGACTACGACGTCGAGGTCGTTGCCGAGCAGGGCCGCCTGCGATACCAGATCGTCCTGGCCCAGCCGGTCACGGCCGAGGGGGCGCGCGGATTCGTCCGCGAGCCGAAGGCCGAGCTGTTCCTGCTGGCCGTGTCCAACATGGTCGGCGAGCACACGTTCTACGAGGCCGCGGCGGACCGCGACGGTCGGTTCCGCGCGCTGGTCGCCGAGGTCGCGGTCGCCGACCCGGACTGGTTCGGCCGGTTCGTGCCGTGGCTGCGCACCGGCGCGATGCTGCGTTCGGCGTCGGTGGTCGCCGCGCTGGAAGGCGCCCGCGCGCAGGTCGCCGCGGGCATCCCGGGCTCCCGCGCGGTGGTGGGTGCGGCGCTGCAGCGCGCCGACGAGCCGGGCGAGGCACTGGCCTACTGGCTGGGCCGTTACGGCCGGTCGCTGCCGAAGCCGGTCAAGCGCGGCATCGCCGACGCGGCGGTGCGGCTGTATCACCAGCGCAGCATGCTCAAGTACGACACCGACGGCAGGGCGGTCCGGTTCGGCGACGTCATCGAGCTGACCCACCCGGTGGCGCGCGACGAGCGGCAGGGCGAGCTCTTCCGGCACGCGCTGAACCGGCGGCACCGCCGCGACGGCCTGCCACCGGCGTCGCTGCCCATGCTGGCCGCGCGGTCGGCGCTGATGGCGGTGCCGGTGCAGCAGCGGCGCGCGATCACCGACCCGGCGGCGCTGGGCGCGGCCGGGATGACGTGGGAGGCCCTCGCCGGGTGGCGGCAGGACGTGATGGACGCCGCCGCGTGGGAATCGGTCATCCCGACGATGGGCTACTTCGCGCTGCTGCGCAACCTTCGCAACTTCGACCAGGCCGGCGTCAGCGACGAGGTCGCCGCGACGGTGGCGGCGAGGCTTGCGGACCCGCACGAGGTCGCCACGTCGCGGGTGCTGCCGATGCGCTACCTGTCCGCGTACAACGCCGCGCCGAGCCTGCGGTGGTCGTATCCGCTGGAGCTGGCGCTGCAGCACGCCCTGGCGAACGTGCCCGCACTCGACGGGCGGACGCTGATCCTGATCGACACATCCGGATCGATGAACAGCACGTTCAGCAAGGACGGCACACTTCGCTGCTGGGACGCCGCCGCCGTGTTCGGCCTGGCGCTGGCCGCCCGCGCGGAAGACGCGACGGTCGTGTCCTTCGCGAGCGTCAGCAAGGTGTTCCCGCCCGTGGCCGGGGAGTCGGTGCTGGCCGGGGTGCGCCGGTTCAGGGACGGCGGCTGGTTCCTCAACTCCGGGACCGCGACGGAGCAGGCGCTGCGCCAGCACTACGACGGTCACGACCGGGTCGTGATCCTCACCGACGAGCAGGCGCGCGCGCACCGCTCGGCGGACGCGCTGGATCCGGTGCCGGAGCAGGTGCCCTTGTACACCTGGAACCTGGCCGGCTACCGGATCTCGTATGCGGCGGCGGGGCGGCACCGGTACACCTTCGGCGGCCTGTCCGACGGGGCGTTCGCCATGATCCCCCTGATCGAGACCGGCGACGACGGCCGCTGGCCCTTCTGAGATCGTGCTGAGATCGTGGCGCGGGATAACCCGCTGCCTGCGACCCGCCGCGGGGCGCACAATGAACCCATGGGCGCGGCGACCGCTACGGAACTGCACCAGCAGGCACAGCGCGAGGCCGAGCGGGGGCGCCGGGCCGCCGCATATGTGCTGCTGCAGCGCGCGCTCACCCGCGACCCCGATCCGGTGCGCCGGGCGCACATCCTGATCAGCCTGGCGTATCACGAGGCGGAGCGGCGGCGGCTCATGGACGGCCTCGCCCTGCTCGACGAGGCGGACTCCCTGCCGGACCTGCCGGCCGGGCTGCGCGCCTTGACCGCCAGCCAGCGCGGGCTGCTGTACCAGCGCGCCGGCGAGCTCAACCGCGCCGCCTCCTGCTACGACCTCGCCCTCGGCCTGTTCAGCGAGGCCGAGCCGCAGGACATGTGCCGCAACCTGCTCAACCGGGGCCTGGTCAACATGCAGCGCGGCCGCAACCGGGCCGCCCGTTCCGACTTCGCGCGCTGCGCGGACATCGCCGCCCGGCACGGCCTGGACCTGCTCGCCGCCAAGGCCTCGCACAACCTGGGCTACCTGCACATGCTCGCCGGTGACCTGCCGACCGCGCTGCGCACCATGGACGGGGTGGCGCCGGTGCTGATGACCCAGTCGCCGCTGCACGCGGGCGTCTACCACTTCGACCGGTCCCAGGCGCTGCTCGCCGCCGGGCTGTTCCGGGAGGCCGACGAGGAGCTGCGCACGGCCGCGACCCTGTTCCAGGCGGCCCGGTCCACCCACGACCTCGCGGTCGCGGAGCTCGGGCAGGCGCAGCTGGCGCTGCTGGACGAGCGGTGGGCCGACGCGGGTGCGGCCGCGGACCGGGCCCGCCGCCGGTTCGCCGGCCGCGGCACCGCGTGCTGGGCGATGCTCGCCGGGCACGTCGCCATCGCCGCCAGGGTCGGTTCCGGCTCCCACCGGGCGGCCACCGCCCAGGCGGTCCGGCTCGCCGACCGGCTGCAGGGCGCCGGGCTGCACGACGAGGCGCGCCGCAGCCGGCTGACCGCGGCGCTCGCCGCCCTCGCCGGTGCCGGGACGGGCCGGGTCGCCCGGGCGCGCCGGGCCGCCGGCCAGGCGATCGAACTGCGGGCGCGGGACCCGATCGCGACCAGGCTTCAGGCACGCACGGTCCGGGCGGCGCTCGCCGACGCGGCCGGCAACCCGGGCGACGCCGACCGTGAACGGCGCGGCGCGATGGCCGACGTCCACCGGTACCAGGCCTCCTTCGGCAGCCTCGACCTGCAGACCGCGATCGGCAGCCACGCCCACCGCATCGCCGAGGACGGCCTCGCCCGGGCACTGTCGACCGGCCGGCCGGCGACCGTGTTCGGCTGGGCGGAGCGGGCCAGGGCACTGTCCGCGCGGCTGCCGCCCGTGCTGCCACCGGACAACGACGAGGCGGCGGACCTGCTGGAGGAGCTGCGGCAGGCCCGGCGGGACCTGCGTGAACACCTGCTCGCCGGGCGGGCGGACACCCGGCTGCGGGTCCGCTGCGCGCAGCTGGAGCAACTCGTCCGGCAGCGGTCCTGGTACACGCCGGGGCCGGCCCAGACACTCGCGCCGGCGCCGCTGCCACGGCTGCGGGAGCGGCTCGGCGCGTCGTCGGCGACGTTCGTCGCACACCTCACCGCGGGCGACCGGCTGTGCGCCCTGGTCGTCACGGCCCGCCACCAGGCGGTCGTCGACCTCGGCAGCGCCGAGCCGGTGCTGGAGACGCAGCGCCGGCTGCGCCGCGACCTGGATCTGCTGGCCCTGGACACCGTGCCGAAGGAGGTGCGCGCGACGATCCGGGCCAGCAGCCGCTCGGCGCTCGCCCGCCTCGACGCCGCGCTGTGGCAGCCGTTGCGTGCCGCACTCCTGGACGGGCCCGTGCTCCTCGCGCCGTCGGCGCAGCTTGCGGCGGCGCCGTGGACGCTGATGGCGACGCTGCGCGGGCGGGCGGTCGCGGTGGTGCCGTCGGTGACGGCGTGGCTCGCGGCGCACGAACGGCCCCCGATGCCACCCGCGCCCACCGTCGCGTTCGCCGCCGGGCCGGACCTGGCCCGGGCCGGTGAGGAGATCCGGCTGCTGGCGCGGGTGTGGTCGCTGCCGGACACCGCGGTGACGACCACCGCGGACGTGCGGGCGGCGGCGGCCCGGGTGGACATCCTGCACGTCGTGGCGCACGGCGCGCACGAGCCGGACAACCCGCTGTTCTCGCACCTGCTCCTCGGCGACGGGCCGCTGTTCGGCCACGAGTTCGAGCGGCTCGCCAAGCTGCCGCACCACGTCGTGCTGTCCGCCTGCGAGCTGGGCCTCACCGGCGCGCGACCGGCCGACGAGACGCTCGGCATGACGGTCGCGATCCTGCACGCCGGCGCCCACAGCGTGGTCGCGGGGGTCGCGCTGGTGTCCGACGCGATCGCCTGCCGGGTCGCCGCCGCCCATCACGGCGGGCTGCGGCGTGGCCTGCCGCCCGCGGCCGCCCTCGCCGGCGCGATCGGCGCGCTCGACCCCGACGACGACCCGCCGCCGCTGGTCTGCTTCGGCGCCGGCTGGTGAGCCGCCGCCGGCGTCCACATCGGACGCAAGCCGGCATTTCCCGGCTTCGGCACATCGACGGGCGTCCGGCGTCGTACGCTCTGGAGTCATGGCAGGTACCCCTGCGTATCAGGTTCTCGCCGCCAACCTCCGGCGCGAGATCCTCACCGGCGTGCGGCGGCCCGGCGACCGCCTGACCGAGGAGGAACTCGGCTCGGCGACCGGGCTGGGCCGCTCCACGATCCGCGAAGCGTTGCGGCTGCTGAGCAGCGAACGGATGATCACGACGAGCCGGGGCACCGGCGGCGGCAGCTTCGTCGCGGAGCCCGACTCCGACACGATCGCCGGCGTCCTTGCCGACGGCGTCGGGCGGCTGGTCGCCTGCGGTGCGATGTCCTTGCCGGACCTGTTCGAGGTGCGCCGGATGATCGAGGTGCCCGCCGCCGGTCTGGCGGCCACCTGCCGCACACCCGCGCACCTGGAGCAGCTCGCCGCGGCGATGTTCCGGCCGGACACCGACGGCCTGGCGCACAAGGTCGCCGTGCACGCGCAGTTCCACTGTGCCGTGGCCGCCGCGAGCGGCAACCGGCTGCTGTACGTCGTGGCCCGTCCCCTGTACCGGTTCTCGCCCGAGCACCTGCAGCACCCGCCGTCACCGGCCATGTGGCACCAGATCGACGCCGACCACCGGGCACTGCTGGAGGCGATCAGCGACCGTGCCCCCGACCGGGCGATGGCCCTCGCGGCCGAGCACGTCGACCGGCTCACGCTGGACGGCTGAACCCCGGCGGGCGGTCGCCGGCCGGGGTACGTTCAGCTTGATCAACGGCGGGAGAAGCACACGTGACGTTCACGGAACTGATGGAGCGCGCGGCGCAGGGATTCGACGCCCTGGGCGCCGGCGTGCTGGTGGTCGGGCTGCTGTGGTCGATCGGGCTGGCCGTGCTGACCTGGCGGTCGACCGGCGGGCGCCGGGCGTATCAGGCGCTGCGGGAGAGCTTCGGCGGCGTGCTGCTGCTCAGCCTCGAGGTGCTGGTCGCCGCGGACCTGATCCGCACCGTCGCCGTCGCGCCGACCACGCAGAACGTCGCGGTGCTCGGCCTCATCGTGCTCATCCGGACGTTCCTGAGCTTCTCGCTGCAGGTGGAGATCGACGGCGCCCTGCCGTGGCGGCGCGCGCTCACCAGCGGCGTGGCGACCGTCGCCCGGGCCACCACCGCGGCCCGCGACGCCGGCCGCCCACCGGCCACGTCGACGGACCCGGCACGGTCGCCCGACGGGGACTGACCCCGGCGCGTCAGCGTGCCGACAGCGGCAGGCGGACGGCCGGAGGGAGCGGCGCCCGGACCGGGTCGGCCTGGAACGACTGGAGCATCAGGGCCGCGAAGCGGCGCGAGGCCGCCACCCGCACCGCGGGTGAGTCGGCGCGGATGCCGTCGTTCGCCATCAGCGCGAGGATGATGTCCTCCAGGACGAAGTCCGCCCGCAGGCCGCCGCTCTCCTTCGCCCGCCGGACGAGCTCGAGCAGCAGGCGCAGCGTGCGGTCGCGGTCCGCGGTGAAGTAGTCGGCCACCGCCGGCTGCGAGGTGAAGGCGCGGGAGAACCCGCGGTCCAGGGCGTGCACCTCCATCAGCCGCTCGATCACCAGGCAGAACCCGCGCCACGGGTCGGCCGCAGCGAGACCCTCCTGGACGACGGACGAGCACAGTGCCAGCTGCTCGGCGAAGGCCTCGGCCAGCAGCACCTCCTTGGTCGGGAAGCGCCGGTAGACGGTGGCGACGCCGACCTGCGCGCGCCGGGCGATCTCCCGCATCGGCACGTCGAGGCCGTCGGTGGCGAAGGCGACGCGGGCGGCCGCGAGGATGCGTTCGCGGTTGTCGCGGGCGTCGGAGCGCAGGGTCTGCATCACTTGGGCCGTCACCGCTCTCACTTTAGCCAAACGGACGGGGTGTTCCGTTACGGTCCGGGACATGAGAGCTGTGCAGTTCAGCGAGTACGGCCCGCCCGGCGTGGTGCACGTCGCCGAGGTCGAGGAGCCACACGCCGGGCCGGGATCGATCCGCATCGCCGTGCGGGCGTCCGGGTTCTCGGTCGGGGAGACCTACCTGCGTTCCGGGATGCTGCGCGACGTGATGCCCACGACGTTCCCCTACCGGACCGGGTTCGACGCCGCGGGCGTGGTGGACGAGGTCGGCGCCGGCGTCACGGGCGTCAGCGTCGGCGCCGCCGTGTTCGGCATGACCGGCATGACCACGCGGGGCGCCAACGCCGAGTACGCGGTCCTGGCCGCCTGGGCGCCGAAACCGGCCGGGTGGAGCTGGCCGGAGGCGGGTGGCGCCGCCGGCAGCGTCGAGACGGGCACCCGGGTCCTGGACCGGCTCGGGGTCGGCGCCGGGCAGACCGTGCTCGTGCAGGGCGCGGCCGGTGGGGTCGGCGCGGTCGCCGTCCAGCTCGCGATCGCCCGGGGCGCCACCGTCATCGGCACCGCCGGCGAGCACAACCAGGACTTCCTGCGCTCGATCGGCGCGACGCCGACCACGTACGGCGCCGGCCTGGTCGAACGGGTCCGCGCGCTGGCACCCGGCGGGGTGGACGCGGTCTTCGACTGTGCCCGAGGGGCGCTGCCCGACCTGATCGCCATCGCCGGGGACCCGGCGCGCGTGGTGACGATCGCCGACTTCGCCGCGGCGGCCCACGGCGTGCACATGTCCCACGGCGCTCCGGCCGGCGACACCGGCACGGCCATCGGCGCCGCCGACCCCCTCGCGGTGCACGGCCTCGGCATCGCGGTCGGGCTCGCCGGGCAGGGCCGGCTGCGGATACCGGTCGCCGCGGTGTTCCCGTTCGCCGAGGCCGCCGCCGCGCACGAGCTGGGCGAGGGCCGCCACGCACCCGGGAGGATCATCCTGGTGCCCTGATCAGTGTCCTGCGTGGTGCCCGCGCCGACTGCCGGTTCGCCGACGGGCGACCACCTGAGTCCCCAGATCACCGCAGGTCACGGCCCGCTGTGACCGACGATTCCGATGATCGTTGACCAGCGGCGACACGGGGAAGCGCATGCGATGGAATCGGGGGATCAGTGCCGCTCTCGCGGTGCTGATGGTGGTGGCGTCGAGCGGCTGCGGCGACGAGCACGGCGAGCCCGGGCGGGGCAAACCGGCGCAGCTGCGGTTCACCGTCGACCCGGGGCTGGCACGGCCGGACGACCACGCGAAACAGTCGAGCTGCCGAAGGAGCTGGCCGGCCCGTCCACCATCAGCCTGGTGTCGATCCGCGCCGAGGACGCCGACCCGGCCGAGCTGCCGGAGCGGCTGCGGGAGCTGACCGGCGACGGAGGCGGCGAGTTCACGGCCTCCAGCGACAGCGCGCTGCGGCTGCTGACCGTCGCGGCGCAGGAGAGCGCGGCGGGCCTGGACGTCGACCTGGACTTCCTGGTCGAGTCCGCCGGCCAGGCCGACGACTACTTCGACCGGGTCCTGCGCGACACGGCGGCCGGCGACGGCGGCGACGCCAACGCGTTCACCTGGCAGTCCATGATGGACGGTGGGGACCAGGACACGGGGGTGGCGGAGGCCTGGCGGCGGCTCGCGCTCACCGGCCGGGTGCTGCCGCCGTTCGAGCCGGTGGTGCCGGTGGTCGTCATCGACGACGGGTTCGTCCGCGACGCCGACCTGCCCGACGTCGAAGCGGTGTCGGTGCGCTTCGACGCGGACGGCCGGACCCCGCAGAACGTGCGGCCGTGCAGCGGCGGCGGGTCCTGCCCGTTTCACGGCAACGCCGTCTCGCGGGTGCTGGCCGCCCGGCCGAACAACGCGACCGGGGTCGCCGGGACCGGAGGCCTGGTCGTCGACCTCACCGTCATGCCGCTCGGCGACGTGCTCAACGCGATGTTCGGACGCAGGTCGAGCGGCTGCTGCTGGACACCGCCCACAAGGGCAGCCCGGACACCACCGTGCCCCGCTGGGTGGGCGCCGACGCGGCCGTCGCCCGCGCGCTCGGCGACCGCGACTGTGCCTACGGCGCGGTCCGGATCGACCAGCCGACCGAGGGGGCGCGGCTGGTCGGGGTCACCGACATCTCCGAGGCCATCGTGGCGCTGCTGCTGTCCGCGACCGCCACCGACGGCCACGGCCGGCCGGCCGCCGAGCTGCGCTGGTCGTTCACCGCCCGCCACGCTGCCGTACGTCGGTAACAACGTCCAGGCCAGGATCACGGTTCCCCGGTGCGTCTCGCCCGACGTGAAGGTCACCGTGGTCGCCGTGGACACCGACGGCAACCAGTTCGCCACCGACAGTGTCACCGTGAAGGTGGGCACGGTGCCTTGCTGAGCGCCATGGTGCAGCCCACACGCCCGGGGGGTCCGCTGGTGATCGTGACGCTCTAGGCTCCTGGTGACACGGCGGCGATGTGGACGGTGACGTTCGGTATGGCAGGTGACTTCCTGTACGGACGTGACGCCGAGCTGCAGCGCCTGGACACCCTCGTGCGCGGGGTCCGCGACCGGGGCGGCGCCCTCGTGGTGCGCGGCGAGCCCGGCATCGGCAAGTCGCGGCTGCTGGCGGAGGCCCGCCGGATCGCGGCCGCCGAGGGGATGCTGGTCCTGGTCACCATCGGCGTCGAGGCCGAGTCGAGGGTGCCGTTCGCCGGCCTGCACAAGCTCCTGCAGCCCGTCCTCACCCGGGCGCAGGCGCTGCCGGGGCCGCAGCGCGATGCGATGCTCGGGGCGTTCGGCATGGCCAGCGCCGCGACCCCGGACCTGTTCCTCATCGCGCTCGCCGTGCTCAACCTGGTGGCGGACGCCGCGACCGAGCCCGCCGCGCTGCTGGTCGTGGAGGACGCGCACTGGCTCGACCCGGCCAGCGCCGAGGTCCTCGGCTTCGTCGCGCGGCGCCTCGAAGCGGACCCGGTGGTGCTGCTGGCGGCGGTGCGCGACGGGTTCCCCACGTCGTTCGGGGCGGACCTGCCGGAGCTGCGCCTGGCCCGGCTCGACGAGGGCGCCGCCGCGGCGCTGCTCGACGCCCGCGCCACCGGGCTGGCGGCCGGGGCCCGGCGGCAGCTGCTGCAGGACGCCGCCGGCAACCCCCTTGCCCTGGTCGAGCTGTCGGGCATGGCCGACCGGGCGGGACGGGCCGGGCCGGAACCGGGGCGGCCGCTGACGGACCGGCTGGAGGAGGCGTTCGCGGCCCGGGTGTCGAGGCTGCCCGCGGCGACCCGGACGCTGCTGCTGGTCGCCGCGACCAACGACGGCGACGCGCTGTCGGAGACCCTCGCGGCTGCCACCGCCGTCGCCGGCGGCGCCGTCACGACCGACGACCTGTCGCCGGCCATCGCGGCGTCCCTGCTCGACGTGGACGGCCCACGGCTGGTGTTCCGGCACCCGCTGATGCGTTCGGCGATCCTCCAGCGGGCCGGCCTCGCGCAGCGGCACGCGGCGCACGCCGCCCTCGCGGAGCTGCTCGCCGACCAGCCGGACCGCGGCATCTGGCACCGCGCCGCGGCCAGCCACGGGCCGGACGAGGCGGTGGCCGCCGGCCTCGAGGCGGTGGCCACGGTGGCCCGCAGCCGGGGCGCGACGATGCTGGCTCTGTCGGCGCTGGAACGCGCCGCGCAGCTGACCGGCGACCCGGCCCGCCGCGCCGCACGGCTGCTGCGGGCCGCCGAGGCCGCGGTCGAGCTCGGCCGGCACGACGTCGTGCAACGCCTCGTCCACGACGCCCGGGAGCTGGAGCTGTCGTCACGGCAGCGGGCGCAGTTGCTGTGGATCGAGGCGAGCTTCGGCGGTGGCCTGCGCGACGAGCACCGCCGCCCCGGCGCGATCGCCGACATCGCCGGGCAGGTCGCCGGCGAGGGCCACGTGGACGTCGCGCTGCGGCTGCTCAACGGCGCCGCGCTGCGCTCCTTCTGGACCGAGGCGGACCCACCGGCCCGCGACCGCATCGTCAGCGTCGCCGAAGGACTCCCGATCGCCGCCGACGACCCGGATCTCCTGGCGATCCTCGCGTTCGCGGCGCCGATCGAGCGCGGCGCCGCCGTCATCGACAGCCTCCAGCGCAGCGCCGCAGGGGCGGGCGGTGACGCCGAGGCGCTCCGGCTGGTCGGCAGCGCCGCGGTGCTGGTGGGCGCGTTCGACCTGGCCGAGGCGTGCTGCGCGGCGTCGCTGCCGGACCTGCGGGCGCAGGGCCGGCTCGGCCTGCTGGCCCGCGCGCTGGGCGCGCAGGCGTGGAGTGCCGGCCACCTCGCCGACCTCAACGTCGGCATCCCCGCGGCCGAGGAGTGCACCCGGCTGGCGCGGGAGACCTCACAGCCGCTGTTCGTCGGGATCGGCCAGGCCACCACCGCGGTCCTGGCCGCGCTGCGCGGCGACGAGGACGCCGCGCGGTCCCACGCCGCCGCGGCCGAGCAGATCGCCATGTCCGGCATGGTCCGGCCGGTGCTCGCCACCGCGCAGCTGGCCCGCGGGCTCGCCGCCCTCGGCGCGGGGCGCTACGCCGACGCCTACGAGCACCTGCGCCGGATGCACGACCCGGCCGACCCGTCGTTCCACCCGGCGCTGCGGTGCTTCGCCCTGTCGGAGCTCGCCGACGCCGCGATCCACAGCGGACAGCACGCGGCCGTCGCCGGCATCGTCGCGCAGATGGAGGTGTTCGCGCGGCAGACGCCGTCGCCCGCCCTGCACGGCGGTCTGCGGCACGCCCGCGCGGTCCTCGCCGCCGACGACGAGGCCGAGGCGCTGTTCCAGGCCGCCCTGCGGGTCGGCGTCGGGCGCTGGCCGTTCACCCGGGCCCGCGCGCAGTTCGCCTACGGGCAGTGGCTGCGCCGGCAACGCCGCATCGCCGACTCGCGGGTGCAGCTGCGGACCGCCCGCGACACGTTCGACACGCTCGGCACCGTCCCGTGGAGCGACCTGGCCCGGCAGGAGCTGCGCGCCGCCGGCGAGACGAGCCGCCGCCAGAGCGTCGAGGCCCGGGACCGGCTGACCGCGCAGGAGCTGCAGATCGCCCAGATGGCGGCGGAGGGCATGACGAACCGGGAGATCGGCGAGCGGCTGTACCTGTCGCACCGCACCGTCAGCTCGCACCTGCACCGCATCTTCCCCAAGCTGGAGATCACTTCCCGTTCCCAGCTCGGCGGGCTCGTCCGCAGCCGGACCGGGCACGGCGTCGAGGCGCGATGACCGTCACGTGACGCTCGCGGCGGCGGTCGCCGGCGCCCTACCGTGCGGCCATGGCCAACATGTGGTTCGCGGTCCTGGGTCCCGTCCAGGTCTGGCGGTCCGGCGTCGAGGTCGGCGTCGGTGCACCGCAGCAGCGGGCCGTCCTCGCGGTGCTGCTGAGTCGGGCCGGGCACCCGGTCGCCGTGACCGAGATCGTCGACGTCCTGTGGGGCGCGAACCCGCCGACGACCGCCGTCAACGCGATCCACCGCAGCGTCGGGGTGCTCCGCCGGGCCCTGGAACCCGGGTTGACGGCCCGTGACACCGGCCGCTGGCTGGTGCGGGCCGGCGGCGGCTACCGGCTCGACGTCGACGCCGACACCGTCGACCTGCTCCACTTCCGGGCGTTGCTGGGCCGGGCCCGCGCGGACGCCTCGGTGCCGCTGTTCCGGCAGGCCCTGGACCTGTGGCAGGGCCCCGCCGCCGGGACGGTCGCCGCGGAGATCCGAGGCCGGCCGGTGTTCACCGCACTGGACCGCGAATACGAGGCGGCCGCGCGGGAGGCCGCCGACGCCGCCCTCGCCGCGGGCGAACCGGGCACGGTGCTGCGTGCCGTGGAACTGGCCGCCGACCGGACCCCGCTGGACGAGGCGCTGCAAGCGCGGCTGATGCTCCTGCTCGCCGGGGCCGGTCAGCAGGCCGCGGCGCTGCGCCGGTACGACACAGTCCGGGCCCGGCTGTCCGACGACCTCGGCATCGACCCCGGCCCCGAGCTCGCCGCCGCCTGGGACCGGGTGCTGCGCCGGCCCGCCCGGCCGGCCGTGGCGCCGGCCCCGAGGCGGCAGCCGTCGCGGCGGGTCGCGCAACTGCCGCTGGACCCGTCGTCGTTCACCGGCCGCGGACCGGAGCTGGCCGAGGCCCTGCAACTCCTCGACGACGCCGCCGCGGCCCGGCCGACGGTCGTGATCGGCGCGATCAGCGGCATGGCCGGCATCGGCAAGACCACCCTGGCGGTGCACTGGGCGCACCGCGTCGCCGACCGGTACCCCGACGGCCAGCTGTACCTCAACCTGCGCGGGTTCGGGCCGAGCGGCCAGGTGATGGACCCGGCCGAGGCAGCGGTCCGGCTCCTCGAGGCGCTGGGCGTGCCACCGCACCGGATCCCGGCGAGCCTGGACGCCCGTGCCGCGCTGTACCGCAGCGAGCTGGCCGGCCGCCGCATGCTGGTGCTGCTCGACAATGCCCGCGACACCGCCCAGGTGCGCCCGCTGCTGCCCGGCGCGGCCGGCTGCCTGGTGCTGGTGACGAGCCGCGACCGGCTGGCCGGCCTCATCGCGTCCGACGGCGCCCGGCCGATCACCCTCGGGCCGCTGTCCACCGGCGAGTCCCGGCAGCTGCTGGTCCGCCGGCTCGGCGCCGCGCGGGTCGGCGCCGACCGGGACGCGGTCGAGGAGATCCTCGGCCGGTGCGCCGGGCTGCCGCTCGCCCTGGCGATCGTCGCCGCCCGCGCCGCCACGCATCCGCAGCTGCCGATGCGGGAGCTGGCCGCCGAGCTCCGCGACGAGAGCGGCCGCCTCGACACGCTCACCACCGGCGACCCCGACAGCGACGTGCGGGCGGTGTTCTCCTGGTCGTACCGTGCGCTCGACGACGCCGCGGCGAGGCTGTTCCGGCTGCTCGGGCTGCATCCCGGCGCCGACATCCCGGTCGCCGCCGCGGCGAGTCTCGCCGGTCTCAGCCCGGGCCGGGTCCGCCCGCTGCTCGGCGAGCTGGTCCGCACCGGCCTCATCGCCGAGTACACGCCGGGCCGGTTCGCGTTCCACGACCTGCTGCGCTCCTACGCCGCCGATCTCGTCAACGCCGCCGAGCCCGACGCGGAGCGCCTCGCCGCCGGGGCCAGGCTGCTGGATCACTACCTGCACACCGCGCACCGGGCGGCGCTGCTGCTCGCGCCGGGCCGCGACCCGATCACGCTCGCGGCACCCTCGCCGGGCACCACCCCCGAGCCGCTGACCGGCCACGGCCGGGCCCTGGCCTGGCTGACCGCCGAGTACCGGGTGCTGCAGGCGTTCATCGCCCGGCTCGCCGGCGCCGGTGCCGACACCCACACATGGCAGCTGGCGTGGACGCTGGACACCTTCCAGCGCCGCCAGGGACACGTCCACGACCAGGTCGCCAACCGCACGACCGCGCTCGCCGCGGCGCAGCGGCTCGCCGACCCGGCGGTGCTGGCCGACGCGCACCGCGACCTCGGCCACGCCCTGATCGGCGTGGACCGCCGGGAGGAGGCGCGCACCCACTTCACCTACGCCATCGACGGCTACGCCGACCTCGGCGACCTCGTCGGCCAGGCCCACGTCGAGCGCGGCGTCGGCTCCTCCTACGAACGCGGCGGCCAGTACGACAAGGCGCTGCTGCACTGCCTGCGGGCCGAGGAGCTCTACCGCGCCGCCGGCAACCGCACGGGGCTGGCCAAGACGCTCAACGAGACCGGGTTCCTGCACGCCAAGCTCGGCGAGTTCCGGCTCGCGCTGCCCCGCTGCGAGCAGGCCCTGGCGCTGTTCCGCGCGCTCGGCGACCGGCACGGCGAGGCCGCCTGCCTGGACAGCCTCGCGGCGGTCCACGACGGGCTGCACGACCGGCCGCAGGCCATCAGCCACTACCAGCAGTCCGTGGACCTGTGGGTCCAGGTCGGCGACCGGTGCGAGGAGGCCGCGACCCTGATCAACCTGGGCGACGCGCACCACGGCGCCGGCGACATCGACGCGGCCGGCGTCGCCTGGCGGTCCGCGCTGGACATCCTGCGCGACCTCGACCGCCCCCAGGTCGAAGAGGTCGAGGCGAGACTGGACGGGCTGTCGGGTGCCCCGGCGGCGCGCCGGGGCACCCGGGCCTGACCTACAGCGTGCTGATCAGCCCGCCGTCGACGGCGAAGTCGGCGCCGGTGACGTTTGCGGTGCGGTCGCTGGCCAGCAGCAGCACCAGGTCGGCCACCTCCTGCGGCCGGGTGAACCGGCCGGTGACCGACTCGCCGGCGGCCCGGTCGGCGACCGCGGCGGGGTCGCCGCCGCCCAGCGACCGTGCGATGGTCGCAGCGACCCCGTCGTCGCCGAGCCACAGCCCCGTGCTCACCGGCCCCGGGCTGACCGTGTTGACCCGCACCCCGCGCCCGCCGACCTCCTTCGACAGCGACTTGGAGAAGCTGGCGAGGGCGGCCTTGGCGGCGCTGTAGTCGATGACGAGCGGGTCGGGCAGCGCGGCGTTGACCGAACCGACCGTGACGATGCTGCCCGCGCCGCGCTCCAGCAGGTGCGGCAGCGCGGCGCGGGTCGTGCGGACCGCGGCGAGGAAGTTGACCGTCAGGGTCGACAGCCACTCCTCGTCGGTGACGGACAGGAACCCGGCGGTCCGCGGCCGCACCGCACCGACGTTGTTGACCAGGATGTCGAGGCCGCCGAACGCCGACACCGCGGCGTCGATCAGCCGGGCCGGGCCGTCCGGGGTGGTGAGATCCACCTCGACGACCAGGACCCCGGCCAGTTCGGCGAGCTCCGGGCCGGTGGTGCGGGCGCCGACGACGACGTTGACGCCCTCCCCGGCGAGGGCCTGGGTGACGGCCAGGCCGATGCCCTTGCTGCCGCCGGTGACGACGGCGGTCCGGCCGGACAGGTGCAGATCCACGACGGTTCCTCTCAGCTGGTGGCGCGCGCGGCGGACTCGATGACCGTGGTCACCGCGTCCGGCTTCGACACCATCGACAGGTGCGACGCCTTGACCTTGGTGATCTTGCTCTTGGCCCGGTCGGCCATCTGCTGCTGCAGCGCCGGAGGCAGGATGGCGTCAGCGGTGCCCAGCACATACCAGCTCGGCAGGACCTTCCAGGCGACCGGCCCGGACGGCTCCACCAGCGCGCCGAACGTGATCGGCCGTTGCGCGGCGGCGAGCTCCGCCGCGGTGGCGGCGGGCAGGTCGGCGGCGAACACCTGCGAGTATACGGCCGTCTTGATGTACAGGTCGGCATCTCCGGCAGGAGCACCCGGGTATTGCACGAAGTCGAACAGGGCGGTCGGGTCGCCGCCGCCGTTCTGCAGGCCGAGCAGCGTCTCGCCCTGATCCGGCACGAACGCGTCGACGTAGACCAGCGCGGCGACATCGGGGTCGGACAGGCCGGCGTTGCTGATGACCGCGCCGCCGTAGGAGTGACCGACGAGGATGACCGGTCCGGTGGTGCGCTGCTGCAGGAACGCGGCGAGGTACGCGGCGTCGGAGCTCAGCCCCCGCAACGGGTTGGGCGCGGCGAGGACGGTGTAGCCGTCGTGCTGCAGGCGGCTGTTGACCTTCTCCCAGCTCGACGCGTCCGCCCAGGCGCCGTGGACCAGCACGATCGTGGGTTTCGTGCGCTGCGGGTGGCCGACCGCCGGGGCGGCCAGCCCCAGGGCCGCGCCGACCACCGCGACGGTGACGACGACGGATCGGGAAAGCTTGGACATGAGGGCTCCTCAGTGCAGACCGGTGGACAGGAACGCGACGGCCTGGGCGATGGCCGCCTCGGCGGCGCGGGTGCCGCGCAATGCGTTGAGCGCGACGAAGTCGTGGATGACGCCCTGGTAGCGCACCGCGGTCACGGGCACGCCCGCCACCCGCAGCTTGTTGGCGTAGGCCTCACCCTCGTCGCGCAGCACGTCCGCCTCGGCGACGATGACCAGCGCCGGCGGCAGCCCGGTGAGCTGGTCGACGGTGGCCCGCAGCGGCGACGCCGTGATGTCGGCCCGCTGCCGCGGGTCGGTGGTGTACTGGTCCCAGAACCACTTCATGGCGTCGCGGCGCAGGAAGTAGCCCTCGGCGAACTCGTGGTAGGAGCCGGTGTCGAACGCGGCGTCGGTGACCGGGTAGAACAGCACCTGCCGCACGAAGGTCACCCCGCCGCGCTGCTTCGCCAGCAACGTCGCCGCCGCGGCCAGGTTGCCGCCGACGGAGTCCCCGGCGATCGCGATCCGGCCGGCATCCAGGCCGTGCCCGGCCCCGGACGCGGCGACCCACTCGGCGACCGCGTACACCTCTTCGAGCGCGGTCGGGTAGACCGCCTCCGGCGAACGGCTGTAGTCGGGGAAGACCACGGCCGCGCCCGTGCCCACCGCCAGCTCCCGCACCAGGCGGTCGTGGCTGCCGGGGCCGCCGAACACCCAGCCGAGCCCGTGCACGTACAGGATCACCGGCAGCGGGCCGGTCGCGCCGGGCGGTGCCACGATGCGGACCCGCACCTGCCCGGTGGGGCCGCCGGTGACGACCAGGTCGGTCACGTCGGCGGCGGGCAGGAACGGCGGGTTCGCCTGCACCTCGGCGACGACCCGCCGGCCCTCTGCCGGGTCCAGCTCGTAGAGAAACGGCGGATCGGCGTTGTCGTCGGCGAACTGGCGGGCGGCCGCCTCCAGTACCACGGCCGCCCGGGTCACCTCAGAGTCCATGCCGCTGCAGCCATGCCAGGCTCTCGTCGGCGACCTCCCGCCAGCCTCGGTCGATCGTGAGCGAGTGCGCCCGGTCGGGGAAGTCCTGGATGTCCGTGACGGCGTGGGAGTGGCGGTACTGCTTCAGCGTGGCCCGGGTCACCGACTCCGGCACCGTGTGGTCGCGGCCGCCGGTGATGAGCAGCAGCGGCCCGCGCAGCTCGTTGGCGGTGTCGACCTTCGCCGGTGAGTGCGGGTCGAAGTTCGCCGCGGCCGCCTCGAACAGCGGCTTGCCCGGCGCCGGGACGGCCCAGCGGTCGAACAGCTCCTGCGACTCCTCCTCGGACACGGCGTTGCCGAACGCGAACCGGAACTGCTCCGCCGTCAGCGACACCGCCCGGTGCTTGTTCGCCGGGTTCTTGAACACCGGCAGCGTGGCCCGCAGCGCCGACAGCGGCAGCGGCAGGACGCCCTTGATCTGCGCGGCGTCGATGGCGACCGCGGCCGCCGCGAGGTCCTGCCCGAGCAGCTTCTGCGCGATCATTCCGCCGAACGAGTGGCCGATCAGGATCGGCTTGGCCGGCAGGTCCGCGATGACCTTCGCGTAGTGCGCCACGACGTCGTCGATGCCGTGGTCGGCGACGGCCTCGGGATGCTCCCGGGCCTCGGCGACGGTGGCCGGCTCGCCCGGCCAGCCCGGCGCGACCGGCGCGTAGCCGGCCTCGCGGAACAGGTCTTCCCACGGCTGCCAGGACGAGGCGTGCAGCCACAGTCCGTGGATGAACACGACGGGCGTCGGAGTACTCATCGGCTGTCTCCCTCAGGTGTACGGTGCCGTCATCGCCGGCCCGCACGCACCGTAGGGCGCCGCTTGTGGGCAAACAGTGGATGGAAACTTGTCAGACCCGCGGCCGGCGGGCCGCGGGCCGACTGTTCACATGGTGGTCATGTCGTGGTCGTCAGCGCGCCGCCGCGGTGATCGCGGCGACGAGGTCGTCGCCGGTGTAGGCGCGGCCGGCGATGCCCCAGCCGCCGTCGGGGGCGTTGAAGATGGTCACCCAGGTGTTTGCCGGCTCGTGCTCCGGCACGGCGCAGGACTGGACGATGTCGGTCGCGGCCGTGATGAAGGCCGCGCGCAGTTCGACGCTGCCGAGGGCGATGTTCGGGATCTCCAGCTTCACCACGACGAGGGGGCGGTTGGCCCCGCCGGCGTACACGTCGCCCGGCTCGACGACGGTCACGTGGCCGCCGACGATCGGGGTGAAGAAGCTGTTGCCGGTGGCGCCGCTGATCTCGATGACCGCCCTGCTCAGCAGCGGAAGCACCCGCTGCCGGCCGGTCGTGGTCAGGACGCCGTGCGGTGCGGTGACGGTGATGGGCATGCCGCTCCTCCAGGAACTAGTACGTACATCCTAGCGAGTCGAACTATGGGCTAGGATGACCGTACGAGTCAAGAGAGGAGCGGCGCCGTGCCGAACGACACGCGCAACCGGATGGTCGAGGCGGCCGTGGGCGCCCTGCGCCGCAACGGCGTGGCCGGCATGTCGTTCACCGAGATCCTCACGGCGAGCGGTGCCGCGCGCGGCGCGATCTACCACCACTTCCCCGGCGGCAAGACCCAGCTGGTCGCCGAGGCGGCCGCGCTGAACGGCCGGGAGGTCCGGGCCCGGCTGGAGCACCTGCCCGGCACCGACCCGCGGCAGGTGGTCGAGGACTTCCTGGCGCTGGTCCGTCCGGTGGTGATCGAGTCGAGCACCGGCAGCGGTTGCGCGGTGGCCGCCGTCGCGGTCGGCTACGACGCCGCGACCGACCAGATCCCACACGAGGCGTCGGCCGCCGCGTTCGCCTCGTGGGTCGACGCGCTCGCCGACCGGCTGACGTCGGCCGGCCTGGACCGCGACGACGCGGGCGACCTCGCCACGACACTGATCACCCTGCTGGAAGGCGCCCACGTGCTGTGCCGCGCGGCGGGCTCGGTCGAACCCTTCGACCGGGTGTGCCGCACCGCCAAGACCCTGCTCGACGGCCGCTACCCGGGCTGAGGCCGGTTCACGCCGCCGCGGGTTGCCGGGACTGGCGGAGCGCGAGCGCGTCAGGCAGCATCGGGCGGGCGTAGTGGTACCCCTGGGCGTAGCGGTAGCCGAGGCGCTGCAGCTCGGCGGCCTGCTCCGCGGTCTCCACGCCCTCGGCGACGGCGCGCAGGTGCAGGCCGTTGCTGATGTCGATGAGGGCGGCGGCGATGACCGCGTGCTCGCCGCCGTGGGTGACGGTGTCGACGAACGACTTGTCGACCTTCAGCAGGTCCACCGGGCAGGTGCGCAGCAGCCCGAGCGACGAGTGGCCGGTGCCGAAGTCGTCGAGGGCCACGGTCACCCCGAGGGCCTTGAGGGCGTGCAGCTCGTCGACGGCGGCGCCGCCGTCGAACACCGCGGTCTCGGTGACCTCGACGGTCAGGTGCCGGGCCGGCAGGCAGGTGCGGCGCAGGATCGCGGCGACGTCGGCGGCGAACCCGGCCTCGCGCAGCTGCCGGGCCGAGACGTTCACGCTGACGGTCTCCGGTGCGGCCGCGCCGAGCTCCCGGCGCCACCGCACGGCCTGCGCGCACGCCTCGGCCAGGATCCAGCCGCCGAGCGGGACGATGAGACCCGTGCGCTCGGCGGCGGGGATGAACTCGACCGGCGGGATCGGGCCACGCTCCGGGTGGTTCCAGCGGATGAGCGCCTCCACGCCGTAGAGACTGCCGTCGACGATGTCGACGATCGGCTGGTACACCAGGTGCAGCTGACCGGTGTCCAGCGCGGTGCGCAGGTCGGCGGCGACCCTGGCCTGCTCGGCGCCGCGCTGGTCCATGGCGCACGTGTAGACGCGGAAGCGGCCCTTGCCCTGGTTCTTCGCCTCGTACATCGCCACGTCGGCGCGGCGCAGCAGCTCCGCCGCGGTGTCGGCGGGGCGGGCCGCGGCCAGGCCGATGCTGGCCTCCACGACGAGGTCGTGCCCGGCGCAGCGCAGCGGCTGGCGCAGCGACGTGGCGATGGCGGTCAGGGTCCGCTCGTGCGCCGCCTGGTCGGTGCCGTGCAGCAGCAGCGCGTACTCGTCGCCGCCGAGCCGGGCGACGGTGCTGCCGGCCGGCACCCGCGCGACGAGGACCGCCGCGACCGCCTGCAGCAGCGCGTCGCCGACGGCGTGGCCGAGCTCGTCGTTGATGCCCTTGAAGTTGTCCAGGTCGATGACCGCGACGCTGACCCCGGCACCGTCGCGGGCCTCGTCGGCGTGCAGCGCCGCGGTCGTGGCGTCGCCGAACACGGTGCGGTTCGCCAGTCCCGTGAGCCCGTCGTGGCTGGCCTGGTGCGCGAGTTGGCGTTGGTACGTGTGCAGGTCGCGCACCCGGGAGTCGAGCTGCTCCACCAGCCGGGCGTTGTCCTGCAGCCGGGCGTCGAGCTGCTGGAGCAGGGCCGCGTTGTCGCGCAGCGCGATGATCTGCCGGGCGGCGACGAGCACGGTGACGGTGATCGCGCCGGCCGCGACGACGACGTTGTCGGGGGAGCCCTGGATCGAGGACAGCAGCAGCAGCCCGCCGGTGGCGACGACCGCGGCGTACGGCATGACGCTCAGCCGCCGCCCCGGCGGCCGGTCGGGGGCGGGTGCGGCGCCCGCGGCCCGCAGCTGCCGGTCCGCGGCCAGGCACAGCACCAGACACGTCGCCGGCAGGATCAGGTGCGCGGTGTTGAGGTGCGGGCGGGACGCCAGCAACGGCGCGAGCGACCCGCCGCCCGCGCCGACGGCGCCGCTGAGCGCGAGCAGGTGCAGCGCCCGCCGGTCGATCGGGCCGGTGCCGGAGAACGCGACCTTGACGAACGCGAAGACGCAGATGAAGCCGCCACCGACGACGGACAACGCGGACCACGTGTCCCCGGCGCTGCCCGCGAACCACGTCTCCCACCGCGGGTACACCAGGTGCCAGGAGAACGTCAGCGTGGTGACGATGACGGTGGCGATGTCCAGGCCGAACCGCGTCCAGGCGCCGCCGGTGCGGCGGGTGCCGGGGATGCGCAGCAGGCCGATCATCATGACCAGCAGCCCGCTGAGGTAGATGGCCGAGGTCACCCCGCTGACGTGCTGGTTGCGGTCGGTGCCGATGAGGTTGTCGCGGGCGTTGCTCATCGCGCCGCACCCCACCAGCACCAGGCCGACACTCACGTACCGCCAGAACGTCCTGGGGGTGGGCCCGCCACGCGCGCCGCCGGCCCGCCACGAGCTGACCGCGGCGACGGGGACGCTGACGAGCAGCGTCGCCCAGCCCAGCAGCGACGGCGTCCGGTAGACCAGCCCGACCCCGAACCACAGCGCCGCCAGCACCACCAGGGCGCCGGCCACCGCGAGCGGTCCGGTCATCCGCAACGGCACCACCTCGCCACCGGCCGCCGGGCGGGCAGACGTGTCCCGCACGACGGTGGGTTCCGTGACGCTCATGGCCGCACCATCGGCCCGGGCCGGCCCGGCATGAGCGCCCGCCCGGGTGCGAACGGTGCGTTTCCGCACCCGTCGTTCTGAGTGCGGGTACTCACCGGCAGATGGGTGCCGTGACTCAGGACCCGGCGGTGGCACGACCGGCATCGTCCTTGGCATGCCGCACACCATCACCGACCGCAGCACCGGCCCCGCCCGTACCGCGCCCACCCGGCTCTCGACCGGACGGCGGCGCGACGGGGTGTACCGGCGGATCACCCGGACGCTCGCGGTCGTGCTGGTCCCGGCGGCCTGGGTGACCGCGCCCGGGCGCGCACGGCACACAGCGTGCCAGTGGGCGCTCGCGGCGCGGTTCCCGGCGGAGAACCTCGACGGGCTGACGGCCGCCACGCGGGCCGCGTTCGAGGCGGCCCGGACCGAGGCGCTGTGGCGTGACGGTGAGCTGATCGGGCTCACATCGGGCTACCGCGACCCGGTGGAGCAGGCCCGGCTGTTCCGGCGGGCGGTGGCCCGCGAAGGGTCGGTCGTCGCGGCGTCGCGGCGGGTGCTGCCGCCGTACGCGTCCCGGCACGTGGCCGGGACCGCGCTGGACGTCCGCCCGGTCGAGGGCGCGCGGTGGCTCGAACGGCACGGCGACCGGCACCGCCTCTACCGCACCTACGACAACGAGTGGTGGCATTTCGAGTACCGGCCGGACGGCCGCCCGGTCCGGCTGCCGCACTCCGGTCTCCTGCACCTCGCGGCCGTCGTCGATGCCCGGATCGGTGCCGGGCCGGCGGATCGGCGATGATCTCCGGCGTGGACAAGCTGTCGCCTTCGCTGCGCGGCGCGACCGTGGCGGCGGGACTGGCCGCCGCGGCACTGCTGGCGGTGCCGGTGCGCGGACGGGGCAGCGCACCGCTGCTGCTGGACCTGCCGCTGCAGACGCGGCCGGTCGGCGTGTCCGGCGTCGTGGACACCGTCGCGGCGGTCGCGGCGCCGGTCGCCGCCGTAGTCGTCGGCCTGCTCGCGGTCCGCCGGTGGCCGTGGCTGCTGTCCGCCGCGGCGCTGCTCACGCTGGTGTCGACGCTGTACGTCGTCGCCGGCGTGAGCCTTCCCGAGACGTTTGTCGCGGTGCTGTCCGCCGCCCGGCCGCTGGCGGTCATCGGCGTGTTCGCCGCCGCCCAGTCGCTGATCCGGTCCGGGGAGACCCGGCTCGGCGCGGTCGTCGCCGGGGCCGGCATCGGCGCCGCCATGGTGGGCTCCGCCGCGGCGACGGGGCAGTGGTGGTGGAGCCCTCAGGGCGGGTACGCCGACTGGCCGGTGGCCCTTGCCGTCGCCGCCCTCGCGGGCGTGGCCCCGGCGGCGTGGCTGCTGCGCGGCGGCGACGCCGCCGTCCGGCCGGCGGAGCCGGGGAGCCGGGGCCGGCGGGTGCGGCTGGTGGTGGCCGGCGGTCTGGCGGTCGCCGTCGCGGTGCCGCTGGGGATGCTGACCACCGAGCGGCTCGCGGTGCTCATCGGCGTTTCGCAGAGCGCACTGAACCGCCATCAGTACGCTCAGACGGCGGTCATCGGCGCGATCGCGCTGGCCGTCGTCGCCGTACTGACCGCCACGACCGGGCCGTGGTCGCTCGGCGGCGCGCTGACCGTGGCAACGGTCCAGGTCGCGGCGGCGGCCCCGCTGCTGCTGGCGGCGATGACGATGCGGGGGCACTTCTCGTCGTGGCTGTCCGTCCTCGCCGGGCTGGCCCTGGGCCTGACGCTCGCCGCGAGCCGATGGCGCTTCCCCCTCGCCGCCGCGGCCGCGGTGGCCGCCGCGGTGGCGCTGCTCATCGCGTACGTGGCGACGACCGGCCATCCCGAGAAGCTCGCCAACCAGGACAGCGTCACCCCGGCGGTGCTGATCGCGGTGCTCGTCACCGCGGCGGCGACCGCTGTCGTCGGCGCGAGCACGACGGCGCTGGCCCCCGCGGGGATCGTGCCGGCCGCCCTCGGCCCGCTGGCCGGCATGCTGGCGGTCAGCGGCCTGCAGACCGTCGACTCGACCTACTTCCGCGGTGGCGGAGGCTGGTGGAGCTCCGCCGTCTCCGCCCATCTGGGCGTCTCAATCTGGCTGCTGCTCGCCGTCGCGGCCGCGGTCGGCGGCCTCGGCCTGGCCCGGCAATGGGCCGACCGGCGGGCCGAACGCCGCCTCGCCGAGCAGATCCGGCGCGAGGCCGCCGAGGCGGAGCGCAACCGGCTGGCCCGCCCGATCCACGACGGCGTCCTGCAGGTCCTCGCCCTCGTCCAGCGGCACGGCGCCGAGCTCGGCGGCACCGGCTCGGAACTGGCCGCGCTGGCCGGTGAGCAGGAGTTCGCGCTGCGCAGCCTGCTCAGCGGCGGCGCGCCCACCCCGCCCGACGGCGGGAAGCGGGCGGTCTCCGACGACCTGCGCACGACGCTGACCGCCCTCGCCTCCGCCACGGTCGAGGTGGCGGCGCCGGCCGCTCCGGTGCCGCTGCCGCAGCCGGCGGCGAGCGAGGTGACGGCCGTGGTCGAGGCGGCCCTGGACAACGTGCGCCGGCACGCCGGGCCGGACGCGCGGGCCTGGGTCCTGCTGGAGGACGAGGGCGACGGGGTACGGGTCACGGTCCGCGACAACGGTGCCGGCTTCGAGCCCGCCCGGCTGGCCGAGGCGGCCGGCGAGGGCCGGCTCGGCGTCGCGCAGTCGATCCGCGGCCGGGTCGCGGACCTGGGCGGCACCATCGACATCTTCAGCCGCCCGGGACAGGGCACCGAGGTCGAGTTCTGGGTGCCCCGCAAGCGCTGAGCGGGGCCCGCGTCACCGGAGGCTTCTGGGGCGCATGTCCGTCCAGTGCTCCTCCACGTAGGCGACGCACTCGTCGTGGCCGCCGCCGTCGAACACCACCCGCCAGCCGGCGGGGACGTCGAGGTCGGCGGGCCACAGCGAGTGCTGCTCCTCGTCGTTCACCAACACGCGGTACCGCCCGGTCATCGCCGCTCCCTTCGTAGTGCCGTCACCATCGTGCACCGCGCCGCTGAAGCCGGGCTTGTTCTGTGGCAAGGGTGTCTTTAGCCGCCGTGGCTAGGCTTCCGGCGTCCGATGCCGTCAGGAAGCCCGCGAGGAGACAGCAATGGCCGAGGCCGAGCTCTTCAAGCAGCTCGACGATGTGGTGGCCGAGGGGTGGCACCGCATCCACAATGGACCGTTCTTCAGCTACGTCCGCGAGCACGCCGCGGACCGGGAGCTGTACCGCCGCACGATGTGGGAACTGTGGCACTACATCCAGCACAACCCGCTGAACCAGGCGGTCGCGGTGCTCGGTGCGCCGCCGCGCCGCACGCACCTGGTCCGGTATGCGGTGGAGCACGCGATGGAGGAGATCAGCCACGAGAAGATGATCGAGCACGACCTGCGCGCGGTCGGGCTGCTCGACGAGGCGATGTACGACGCCGTGCCGCTGCCGGCCACCCAGGCGTTCATCGCGTACCTGTACTACGTGAGCCTCACCCAGGGTGCCGTGCCGCGCATGGGGTACAGCTACTGGGCCGAGAGCGCCTACGACCACATCGGCGAGCTGCTCGGCAAGTGCCGCGCCGAGCTCGGCCTCACCGACCGCGAGCTGAGCTTCTTCGTCGCCCACTCGACGATCGACCAGAAGCACAGCAAGGAGGTCGAGGACGCGCTGCGCCGCCACGCGGTCACGCCGCAGCAGCAGGCGCAGGTGATCGAGGTGGCCCGCACGTCGCTGTACCTGAACGAGGCCATGCTCGCCGGTGTCCTCGAGCGGTACCTCGCGGACCGCGGCTAGGACCCGGCCGTGTCCACCGATACGTTCGCGCCGGCCGACACCGCCCGCGGCTGCCCGGTCGCGCTGCCCACGACCCGGACCGACCCGTTCGACCCGCCGCCGGAGCTGGCCGCGCTGCGCGCCGAGGCCCCGGTCACCCGGGTCGCGCTGCCCGCGGGCGGCTGGGCGTGGCTGGTGACCCGGCACGCCGACGTGGCCCGGCTGCTGCGCGACGAGCGGCTCAGCGCCGACCCGACCCGGCCCGGCTTCCCGTTCGTGCGGCCGGGCCTGCGGGCCGCCGCCCGGCAGGAGCACCGGGCCGGGCAGTTCCTGCGGATGGACGCGCCGGAGCACGGCCGCCTGCGCCGGCTGCTCACCGGGGACTTCACGCTGCGGGCGGTCCGGCGGCTGGAGCCGGACATCGCCGGCATGATCGACGCGCTCATCGACGGCCTGCAGGCCGGGGACGGGTCCGCGGACCTCGTCGCCGAGTTCGCGTTCCCGCTGACCTCGCAGGTGATCTGCCGCCTGCTCGGCGTGCCCTACACCGACCACGAGCAGTTCCAGGGCCGCAGCCGGGAGCTGTTCTCCCGGCGGCACAGCGAGGCCGACACCGCCCGGTTCGCCGCGCAGCTGCAGCAGTACATGGGCGCGCTCGTGGACGCCAAGGCCGCCGCGGCGGACCCGGGCGACGACGTCATCGGCCGGCTCGTGCGCCGGCACCTGCGCGGCGGGGAGGTCGAGCGGGACGAGATCGTCGGGATCGCGTTGCTGCTGCTGGTCGCCGGGCATGAGACCACGGCCAACATGATCGGCATGGCGCTGCTGACCCTGCTCGCCCACCCGGATCAGCTCGAACGGATCCGCGCCGACGAACGGCTCGCCGAACCGGCGGTCGAGGAGCTGCTGCGCTACCACACGATCGTCCACTTCGGAGTGCCCCGCGTCGCGACGGCCGAACTGACCGTCGCCGGGCAGGTCATCCGGCCCGGCGAGGGCGTCCTGGCGCTGCTCGCCGCGGCCAACCGCGACCCCGCCGTGTTCGCCGACCCGGACGCGTTCGACCCGCACCGCGAGGCGCGGCACCACCTCGCGTTCGGCTTCGGCGCGCACCAGTGCCTCGGCCAGCAGCTGGCCCGGGCCGAGCTGCGCCTCGCCCTGCTCGGGCTGGTGCGCCGCCTGCCGGGCCTGCGCCTCACGGTGCCCGCCCGGGAACTGGCCTACCGCACCGACATGGCGACTTACGGGGTGCACGCGCTGCCCGTGCGCTGGTAGCCCGCGAAGCCCGGCGCACGAAGCGCGGCCGATGCAACCCGGCCCATGCAACCCGGCCCACGACCACGCTCGACCAGCAACCTACGGAGCGTCCCGTGACGATCGTCTCTGACCGTCCGCCGCCGGCCGGCCCGCACCCGGACCCCGATCCGGGTGCGGACCCCGCTGCGCATTCCGGCGCCGGCGCCTGGCTGCCGCTGACCGCGGCCCAGCGCGGCATCTGGCTCGCCGAGCAGGTCGACGGCGCCGCCGCCCGGCGCGAGATCGCCCAGTTCTTCGACATCCGCGGCCCGCTCGACCACGGCCGGATGCGGGAGGCCCTGCACCGCGTCATCGCCGAGACCGACGCGGTGCGGGTCCGCTTCGCCGTCGTCGCCGGCGAACCCGTGCAACTGCCCGGCGCGGCCGAGCCGGTCCCGCTGCCCGTGGTCGACCTGCGCGCCGCCCGCGACCCGCAGGCGGCCGCGCACGACTGGATGGCCGCCGACCTGGCCCGCCCGCTCGACCTCGCCGCGGGCCGGCTCGCCGCCGCCGCGCTGCTGCGCCTCGGCCCTCGCCGGCACTTCTACTACCAGCGCGTGCACCACCTCGCCCTGGACGGCTACGGCGCCGCGCTGCTGGTCGACCGGCTCACCGAGCTGTACCACGGCGGGTCGCCGCGCCGGTTCGGCGCGCTCGCCGACCTCGTCCGCGAGGACGCCGCCTACCGCCGCTCGGCCGCGTTCGACCGGGACCGCGACTACTGGCTCGGGCGTTACGACGAGCCGCCGGTCCCGGTCAGCCTCGACGGCGGGGACACCGTCGCCGGCGCAGGCGGCCGCGCCGCCCCCGACGGCCTCGCCGTCGACCTCGCCGGCTTCGGTGTGCGCGCCCACCCGACGGTGTGGCTGACCGCCGGCCTCGCCGCCTACCTGCACCGCGTCACCGGCGCCACCGACCTGGTGATCGAGCTGCCGGTGACGGCCCGCACCACGCCCGCCGCCCGGGCCACGCCGGCGATGCTGTCCAACATCCTGCCCCTGCGCCTCACCGTCCGCCCCGGCGAGCCAGGGTCGGCGCTCACCGGTGCGGTGGCGGCCGAGATCCGGGCGGCGCTGCGGCATCAGCGGTACCGGCTGGAGGACCTCCGCGCCGCCGTCGCCCGCTCCGGCGAGCCGGCCGGCCCGGCCGTGAACGTGCTGCCCGAGCCGCCCGGCCCGCAGCTGCCGGGCGTGACGATGCAACGGCACGTCCTCACCACCGGGCCAATCCGCGACCTCGCGTTCGTCGGGCGGGTCGACGCCGCACGGGGCCGGGTGCTGCTGCAGGCCGAGGCCGACGACCGGCGGTACCGCCCCGAGCTCCTCGCCGCGCACCAGCGCCGCCTGCAGCGGGTCATCCGCCAGCTCGGCACCGACCCGCAACGCCCGGTCGGCCGCCTCGACGTGCTGCTCCCCGGCGAACGCCGCCGCCTCGTCGCCGGCTGGAACGCGACCGCCCGCCCGGTGCGCCCGGACACCCTCGCCGCGGTGCTGGCCGCGCAGGCCGCCCGCACCCCGCACGCCGCCGCCGTCGTCTCCGACGCCGGCACCCTCACCTACCGGGACCTGCACGGCCGGGCGAACGCCCTGGCGCGGCGCCTGATGCGGGCCGGCGCCGGCCCGCACACCGTCGTGGCCGTAGCCCTGCCGCGCTCCGCCGAGCAGATCACCGCCGTGCTCGCCGCCGTGCTCACCGGCGCCGCGTACCTTCCGGTCGACCTGGAACACCCGCCCGCCCGGATCGCGGCGCTGCTCGCCGACGCCCGCCCGGTCTGCATCGTGTCCACAGTGGACCCCCGGGTCGGCGTGCCGTGCGTGCCGCCGGACGGCAGCCACGACGACCGGCCGGTCACCGACGCCGAACGGCTCACCCCGCTGCGGCCCGGGCACCCCGCGTACGTCATCTACACGTCCGGCTCCACCGGCCGGCCGAAGGGCGTCGTCCTGCCCGGCGCCGCCCTGACCAACCTCCTCGCCTGGCAGCGCGGCACCCTGCCCGGCGGCCCCGGCACGGTCACCGCCCAGTTCGCCCCGATCGGCTTCGACGTCGCCGCCCAGGAGCTGATCCTGGCCCTCGGCACCGGCCGGTGCCTCGCCGTGCCCGCCGAGGCGCTGCGCCGCGACCCGGCCGGGCTGCTGCACTGGCTGGCCCGGCACCGGGTCAACGAACTGTTCGCACCCAACCTGGTCCTGGAGGCCGTCGGTGCGGCCGCCGCCGAGCACGGGGTGCCGCTGCCCGACCTCACCGACGTCGTGCAGGCCGGTGAGGCGCTCGTGCTGACCCCGGCCGTGCGGGCCCTGTCCCGCGGGCGGCGGCTGCACAACCAGTACGGACCGACCGAGACCCACGTGGCGACCGCCGAACTCGTCGACGGCGCGACCGACCGGCCGCCGATCGGGCGGCCCGTGCCGAACATGCGCGCCTACGTCCTCACCGACCGGTTCGACCCCGTCCCGGCCGGCAGCGTCGGCGAACTGTTCCTGTCCGGCGTCCAGCTCGCGACCGGCTACTGGCAGGGGCCCGGGCGCACCGCCCAGCGGTTCCTGCCGTGCCCGTTCGGCCCGCCCGGCACCCGCATGTACCGCACCGGCGACCTCGCCCGCTGGCGCGGTGACGGCGTCCTGGAGTACCTCGGCCGCGCCGACCACCAGGTCAAGCTCAACGGCTACCGGATCGAGCCCGCCGAGGTCGAGGCCGCCCTCGCCGCGCACCCGCGGGTCGCCGCCGCCGCCGCGATCGTCCGCGAGGACCGCCCCGGCCGGCGCCGCCTCGTCGCCTACGCCGTCACCACCGAGCCCGGCCGCGAGCTGCGCACCTACCTGCGCGAGCGGCTGCCCCGCTTCATGGTCCCCGCCGCCGTCGTCCCGGTGGCGGCGCTGCCGCTGACCCGCAACGGCAAGCTCGACCGCGCCGCCCTGCCCGCCCCCGACGACGCCGACCCGCCCGCCCGGGCCGCCCGCGGCGGCACCGAGGCCCTGCTGTGCGGCCTCTTCGCCGAACTGTTCGGCCTCGACGAGGCCGGCCCCGACGACGACTTCACCGCCCTCGGCGGCGACTCCCTGCTCGCCGTGCGGCTCGTCGCCCGGATCCGCGCCGTCGCCCGGCTCGACGTGCCGGTCCGGGCCGTCTTCGACCACCCGGCCGTCGCCGACCTCGCCAGGGTCCTCGACGCCGCCGGCACCGGCGCCCCGGCACCGGTCCGCCCCGTCACGCCCCGGCCCGCCCGGGTGCCGCTGTCGGCGACCCAGACCCGGCTGTGGTTCCTCGCCGGCCTCGACGAGGGGCACACCGCGACCGCCTACAACATGCCGGCCGTCTACCGGGTCGAGGGGCCGCTGGACGTGCCCGCGCTGCGCCGCGCCGTCGCCGACCTCGCCGCCCGGCACGAGGTGCTGCGCACGGTCTTCCCGCAGGACGAGCACGGGGTGCCGTACCAGTCGGTGCGCCCCAGCGGCCCGCAGCTGTCCGTCCGCCCGCCGGCCCGCTCCGCCCTGGCCGAGGCCCGCGCCCTCGCCGGGCACCGCTTCAACCTGCGCGACGAGCCGCCGATGCTGGTCCGGCTGATCCCCGACGGGCCGGACCGGCACCTGCTCGTCGTCGTCCTGCACCACATCGCGGCCGACGGCTGGTCCGTCGGGCACCTGCTGCGCGACCTCGGCACCGCCTACGCGGCCCGCGTCACCGGCCGCGAGCCGGACTGGGCGCCGCTGCCCGTCCAGTACGCCGACTACGCCCTGTGGCAGCGGGCCGGCGAGGGCGGCGAACGGGTGGCGCGGCAGCTGCGCTACTGGACCGCGACCCTGGCCGGGCTGCCCGAGCACACCGGCCCGCGCACCGACCGGCCCCGCCCGCCCGTGCCGACCGGCGCCTCCGCCCGGGTGCCGGTGCCGATCGACGCGGAACTGCACGCGCGGCTGCGGACCCTGGCCCGGGAGGCCGGCGCGACCCTGTTCGTGGTGCTGCACGCGGCGTTCGCGGCGATCCTGACCCGGTTCGGCGCCGGCACCGACACCGCCGTCGGCGTCCCGGTCGCCGGGCGCACCGACCCGGCCGTCGACCTGCTCGTCGGCCCGTTCATCAACACCCTCGTGCTGCGCGCCGACACCGGCGGCGACCCGTCGTTCCGGGAGCTCCTGGCCCGGGTCCGGGAGGTCGACCTGACCGCCCTCGCCCACGAGGACGTGCCGTTCGAACGGGTCGTCGAGGCCGTCAACCCGGCCCGCTCCGCCGGCCGGCACCCGCTGTTCCAGACGTTCCTGGCGCTGCGCCCGGCGCCACCCCCGGCCGGGCTCGCCGGACTCACCGTGACCGAGGTCGCGCTGCGGGCCGGGCCGGCCAAGTTCGACCTGTCGCTCACCTTCACCGAACAGGCCGGCGGCGGGGTCGCCGGGACGCTGGACTACGCCACCGACCTGTTCGCCGCCGGCACCGCCGAGGCGATCGCCGGGCGGCTGCTGCTCCTGCTGCGCCGCGCCACCGCCGAACCCGACCGTCCACTGCGGACGCTGGACCTGCTCGCACCGGGGGAGCGGCACCGGCTCCTGCACGACTGGGCCGGCGCCGAACGCCCGGCGCCGCAACTGGCCCGGCTGTTCGCCGCGCCGGTGCGCCGCAACCCGTACGCCACGGCCGTCGCATGGCCCGGCGGCGCCTGGACCTACGCCGAGCTCGACGAGCGGGCCGCCCGGGTCGCGGGCCGCCTGCGCCGCCGCGGCGTGCGCCCGGAGACCGTCGTCGCGGTGAGCCTGCCGCGCTCGCAGCACCTGCTGGCCGCGATCCTCGGCGTGCTGCGGGCCGGCGCCGCCTACCTGCCGCTCGACCCGGACCTGCCCCCCGCCCGGCGGGCCGAACTGCTCGCCGACGCCCGGGTCACCCACGTCATCGACCGCGCCGACCCCGTCGTCGACGCCGTCGCCGCCCCCACCGCCGGCCGGGCCGAGCCGGTCGCCGAACCACCGCCCGGCAGCGCCGCCTACGTGCTGTACACCTCCGGCTCGACCGGACGGCCGAAGGGCGTCGTGGTGACCCGGGGCGGCCTGGCCAACTACCTCGCCCACGTCCGGGACCGCTACGACGGCCTCGCCGGGACCGCCGTCCTGCACGCCTCGCCCGGCTTCGACGGCACCGTCACGTCGCTGCTCGGCCCGCTCGTCAGCGGCGGCACCGTCCGGGTCGCCGAGCTGGCCGACGCCGACCGACCCTCGTTCGTCAAAGGCACCCCGAGCCACCTGGCGCTGCTCGCCGAGCTGCCCGCGACCGCGCAGCCGACCACCCAGCTCGTCCTGGGCGGCGAGGCCCTGCACGGCGCCGACCTGCGCGACTGGGCCCGCCGCCGGACCGGGGCCGCCGTCGTGAACTCCTACGGCCCGACCGAGACCACCGTCGCCTGCGCCGACCACCGGCTCGACCCCGCCGACCTCGACGCCGAACGGATCCCGATCGGCCGGCCCATCCCCGGCAACCGGCTGTTCGTCCTCGACGAACAGTTCGCGCCCGTGCCGCCCGGCGTGGCAGGCGAGCTGTTCGTCGCCGGCACCCAGGTCGCCCGCGGCTACCTGCACCGCCCCGGCCTCACCGCGCAGCGCTTCCTGGCCTGCCCGTTCGGCCCGCCGGGCCGGCGCATGTACCGCACCGGCGACCTGGTCCGGCACCGCGCCGACGGCGTCCTGGAGTACCTCGGCCGCCTCGACGACCAGGTCCAGGTCCGCGGCGTGCGGGTCGAGCCCGGCGAGGTCCGCGCCGCGCTGCTGGCCCACCCGGCGGTCACCGGCGCCGCCGTCGTCGCGCACGGCGCCACCGCCGCCACCCGCCGCCTGATCGCCTACGCCACACCGTCCACAGTGGATCCCGTAGGGCTGCGGGCGCACCTGGCCGCCCGGCTGCCGGCGCAGCTCGTCCCGGACGCGGTCGTGCCGCTCGCCACGCTGCCGATGACCGCCAACGGCAAGCTCGACCGCGCCGCCCTGCCCGCCCCGGTCGTCGCGGGCGGCGCGCCGGTGTCCCCGGTCGGCCTGCAGGCCGTGCTGTGCGCGCTGTTCGAGGAGGTCCTCGGGGTGCGCGGGGTCGGCGCCGGCGACGGGTTCTTCGACCTCGGCGGGCACTCCCTGCTCGCCGTGCGGCTGGTGACCCGGCTGCGGGCGATCCTCGGCACCGACGTGCCGGTCCGGCTGATCTTCGAGGCGTCCTCCGCCGCCGCGCTCGCCGAGCGCCTCGGCACCGACGCCCGCACCGCCGGGCTGGAGATGCTGCTGCCGCTGCGCCCGACCGGGGGCCGCCCGCCGCTGTTCTGCGTGCACCCGTCCGGCGGCCTCGGCTGGGCCTACGCCGGGCTGCTGCCGCACCTCGACCGCGGCTGGCCGGTGTACGGCCTGCAGGCCCGCGGCCTGGCCCGGGCCGAACGGCTCCCGGAGACGGTCACGGAGATGGCCGCCGACTACGTCGCCCAGATCACCGCCCGGCAACCGTCGGGCCCGTACCACCTGCTCGGCTGGTCACTCGGCGGGCTGCTCGCCCACGAGATGGCGGTGCAGCTGCGGGCCGCCGGGGCCGAGCTGGCACTGCTCGCGCTGCTGGACGCCTACCCCGTGCGCCGCACGCCCGCCGACGACGACGCCGCGGTCGGGCGGCGGCTCCGCGACGCCGTGCAGGCCGGGCTGGCCGGCGCGGGCTCCGACCGGCGGCTGCTCGGGCGGGTCCGCGCGGTCGCCACCCACGGGATGCGGGCCGCCCGCACGTTCACCCCCGGCCGGTACGACGGCGACGTCGTGTTCTTCGACGCCGCCCAGGACCGCGCCCCGGGCGCCCCGGACGCGTCGTCGTGGCGACCGTACGTCACCGGACGCATCGACGTGCACCGCCTCGACTGCACCCACTTCACGATGCTGGAAGGAGCCGCCGTGCGCACCGTCGCCGGTGTGCTGGGGCGTATCTCAGCAAGCTGACTCATGCAGGACTGGATATCGTGGTCATATGGTCATATGGTGTGAGTGTGGCCGGGGGTGATGGTGTACGGAGACGCGGACCGAGCAAGGCCGCGCCGTGGCGGTATGACGGGCCGTTGTCGGTATTGCGACTCCCGTTGGACGTGCATGATCCGCAGGTGCGGCGGCATATGGAGCGGGTGTTCGCGGCAGCGTTTTGTGTGCGACGTGCGGTGCAACGCGATGCGCGTGCCCGTGTCGGCGTGTACTGGGCGGCACATCGAGAACGGGCTGCCGCAGGACCGGCAGCGGTGCGGGATCGGCTCGGTCTGACTCGGGCGGGTTTGGAGCATGCCGCGTACCGGCATGTGGAGGCGGCTGCGCATCTGCGTCGTCATCTGACAAAGGCCATGGCAATGCATCTGGCCGATGGGGTGTGGCGGGCGGTGGATCGACACCTGTTCCCGGATGCGTCCGGGTGCCGGCACGGGCTGCTGCGGGTGGGTGGTCGGTGGGAGTTCGGGACGATTCCGGGTCGGGCGCGGTCGCATACAAGGGCCCGGAAGTGGGAGACGTGGCGGCTAGTGGGGTCCCTGGCCGGGCATCGGGCGGTGTTCGATCGGGGTGGCCGGTTGTGGCAGCCACGGCGGATGCCCGCCGTGACCCCCAATGCGGACGGCCGGCCGGTGCGGTCGTGGTGGGATCACTACGGCGCGCTAGCTGTCGTCCTGACCGGCACTGGCGCCCAGGATCTGGTGCTGCCGGTCCGGCTGCCGCAGGGCCCGGGCCGCGGGCCGGTGCTGGAGCACTACCTGGCCGACCCGGACCATTGGCACAAGGTAGATGTGGTCCGGCACCGTGACCCGGGCGCTGTTGGGGGCTGGCGGTATGAGGCGCACCTGATGATTCTCGGATCCGGGCACACCTCACCGGCGATGGCGGCGCGCCGGGCAGCGGCGGCGGGTCTGCGGCGGCGGGGTGGCGTGGACGTCAACGTGTCCAACCTCGCCGTCGTCTCCGTCCCCATCCACCCAGAACTGCCCGGCGACTACAAGGGCAATGATGGTGGGCTGCGGGCCACCCGTATCGCCAGCACCGGTCCCGACGCCGACCGGCTGGCAGTGGAGCGGTTGCGGCAGCGGCGCCGAAACCGCGCTTTGCAACGCTCCCGTCGTAGCGGTAACCCTACCCAGTACCAACTGTCTGCCCGGCAGCAGCGGCGGGCCGACCGGCGTCACGCCGCGGGCCTGCCGGCGGTGCAGGTGCCGACGCCGGGCGGGCCACGGCTGGCGAACACGGCCGGTGTCCCGGTGCGGTCGTACCGCCGCGACCACCTGTCCAACGGCTACCAGCGGCTCCGCGCGCGTGCCGCCGCCGCAGGTGAGGCCCGCACCATGACCGGCAGGACTCGTGCCCGGATCATCGCCGCCGACCTTGTCGCTGTGCACGGCGCGAATCTCGTTGTCGAGGCTGGCGACCTGCGCGTGTGGGCGCGGCGGTGGGGTCGCGGCATGTACGCGTTCACTCCCGGCATGCTCGTGACCGCCCTGGACCACGAAACCACAAAGACCGCTGCCATGGCCCCATGGACCGGGGTGCCCCGTGGAAGCGGGCTGGTTCGGGCTGGAACCCGACACACTGCCTGGACCCAGCACTGCCTTTGCGGGATCCGTGTCCCCAAGACCCTCTGCAACCGCCGGCACACGTGCCCGGGGTGCGGCCTCGCCGGCGACCGCGACCTCGTCGCAGCGCTGGTCGGCGCGCACACTGTACTGACCGAGCCGGGCACCCCGAGTTCGGCTCGCATCGACTGGACCCACGCACACGCCACCCACACCATCCTCGGCGTGGACACGATCAACCAGGGGCTGCAAGGAGCCCTGACCGAGTCAACCGGACACCACCGTCCCCACCAGTACAGCGCTGGAGGACGGCCGCAGCGCAGCACCCAGCGTTCCACACGGGATGGCGGGTGCCGGCGTGCTCGGCGAAGTACCGGCACGGTGCTCCCGACAACCCCGGACGAGACCCACACAGCACCACCGTGCGGGACCACACCGGAACGACGAGACGCACACCCCGGACTGCGGCATGACTGCGGGCGCCAAACCCAAAGTATGAAGCAGGTCTTAGGCTCCCTTTAGCGGGCTTGCGCATCGTCGGTGGCGTGCCTGACACCTCATCGCCCGGCGGCCCCCGGGTCTGCGTCATCGGGGCCGGCGCCTGTGGCCTGGCGGCCGCACAGGTGCTCAAGGAGCGGGGCATCCCGTTCGACGTCTACGAGCACGGCTCCGACCTCGGAGGCCAGTGGCGGTTCGGCAACGACAGCGGCACCTCCGCCGTCTACGACTCGATCGAGCTGAACAGCTCCAGCGTGATGAGCGGCTTCCCGAAGCTGCCGATGCCCGCGTCGTACCCCACGTTCCCCGGTCACGCGCAGATGCTGGACTACCTGGAGCGCTACGCGGGCCATTTCGGGTTGCGCCCGCACATCCGCTTCCGCACCCGGGTCGTCGGGGTCCACCCGGCGGCCGGCGGCGGTTACGACGTCAGCACCGCCGGCGGCGGTCCGGAGGTCACCCGCCACTACGACGCCGTCGTCGTCGCCTCCGGCTTCCACTGGGACCCGAAGCCGACCCCGACGGTGCGCGGACAGTTCTCCGGCCGGCAGCTGCACAGCAAGGAGTACAAGACGCCGGAGGGCATGGAAGGCCGGCGGGTGCTCGTCGTCGGGTTCGGCAACACCGCCTGCGACGTAGCGACGGAGCTGTCCGGCATCGCGGAGCGGGTGGTGATGAGCGTGCGCCGCGGCTTCTGGGTCACGCCGAAGCTGTACGGCAGCCGCCCCCTCGACCGCTTCAACCCGTTCCTCGCCAGGTATGTGCCGATGGCGCTGCAGAGCGTCCTGCTGACCGCGATGCTGTGGGCGAAGCAGGGCAGCTTGGCCCGCTACGGGCTTCCCGACCCTGACCATTTGGTCCTGCGCACCCACCCGGCGACCTGCGAGGGGTTCCTGCCGGCGGTGCGGGCCGGGCGGATCGCGGTGCGGCCGGCGGTGGAACGCTTCGACGGCGACCGGGTGTCCTTCGCCGACGGGACCGCCGAGGAGTTCGACACCATCCTGTGGTGCACCGGGTTCCGGTTCAGCTTCCCGTTCCTGCCGCCGTCGCTGACGCCCGTGATGACCGGCCCGATGCGGCTGTTCCGGCGGATCGTCATGCCGGGCCGGCCGGGGCTGTACTTCCTCGGTTTCGTCAAGCCGCTCAGCGCCATCACCGTGCAGGCCGAGGCGCAGGCCGAGTGGATCGCCGACCTCATCGACGGCACCACGGTCCTGCCGGGCCCCGACGACCTGGCCGCCGAGATCGCCGCGGACGAGCGACGGGTCCGCCGCCGGTACACGGCCACGCCCCGGCTCACCGTCGAGATCGACTGGTACCGGTACCTCAAGCAGCTGGCCCGCGACCGCCGGCGTCTCGCCGCGCCGGCCGGCATCAGATCCGAGACCGTCATGGAGGTGGCAGCGGTATGAGTATTCACGTCGTGGTCGGCGCGGGGCCGGTGGGCTCCGCGACCGCCCTGCTGCTGGCCGAGGCCGGCGAAGAGGTCCGGCTCGTCAGCCGGCGCGGGCGCGCCCCGGAGCACCCGGGCATCGAGGCCGTGGCCGCCGACGCCGGCGCACCAGGGGTGCTGGACCGGCACACCGCCGGCGCGGCCGTCGTCTACAACTGCGCCAACCCCAGCGCATACCAGCACTGGGCGGCGCAGTGGCCGCCCCTCGCGGCCGCGATCCTCGGCGCCGCCGAACGGTCCGGTGCGGTCCTCGCCACCGTGTCCAATCTTTACGGCTACGGCCGCGCGACCGGCCCGCTCACCGAACAGACGCCGCTCGCGCCCACCGGCGGCAAGGGGCGGCTGCGCGCCGACATGTGGCTCGCCGCCGAGGCCGCGCACCGGGCCGGGCGGCTGCGCGCCGTCGAGGTCCGTTCGGCCGACTACTTCGGCCCCCGGGTCGAGGAGAGCGCCGCGGGGAAGATGCTCGTCCCGCGGGTGCTGCGCAACCGGCCCGGGATCGTCCTGGGCCGCACCGACCAGCCGCACTCCTACACCTACGTCGTCGACGCGGCGCGGACCCTCGTCCGGCTCGCCGCCGAGGAGTCCGCCTGGGGCCGCCCGTGGCACGTGCCCAGCCACCCGCCGATGACCCAGCGCGAGTTCGCCGAGCGGCTCTGCGCGGTCACCGGTGCCCGCCGCCCGCAGCTGATCACCGTCGGCCGGGGCGTGCGCCGCCTCGCCGGGCTGCGCAACCCGCGCATCCGCGAGTTCGAGGAGGTCGCGCACCAGGTCGAGGGGCCGTTCGTGCTGGACTCCTCCGCCTGCGCGCGACGCTTCGGGCTGCTGCCGACGCCCCTTGACGAGGCCCTGCACGCGACCGCCGCCTGGTGGCGCGGCACCCCCACGCAACCCGAGAAACCGTTGGTGAGCACCGGACTGGAGGCACGGACATGAGCAGGCACAAGGAGATCTGGGACCGCTGGATCGCGCTGTGGAACGGCGACCTGGCCGTCGCCGACGACCTGCTCGCCGACGAGCTGCGGGTCAACTCGCCGCGGTTGTCGCCGGCGGTCGACCCGTCGCAGATCCGCGACCGGGCCGGAGCCGTCGCCCTCATCGGTGGGGTACAGGCGATGGCGCGGCTGCGGTACGAGACCGTGATCGGCCCGATCGGCGACGGGGACCTCGTCAGCGGCGGCTGGGCGTTCAGCGGCACCTACAACGGCGGGATGCCCGGCGCGACGGCCGGACCCGGCACGCCGCTGACCAACACCGGCATCGACATCCTGCGCGTCGAGGACGGCAGGGTCGTCGAGTGGTGGAGCGCGGCGGAGAACTTGACCCTCCTCGCCACGCTCGGGCTCATCCATGTCGGTTGACGCGCCGGCGCCGACCAGCACCGGGCAACCCGCCCGCCGTCGCGGCGAGGCCCTCGCCGCGCGGCTGGCCGCCGGGCTCTGGCGGCTGCCGGCCGCGGGCACACCCGATGTTCGGGTGACGACCGGACTGCGGATCCCGATGCGCGACGGCGTCGAGCTGCTCGCCGACCGCTATGCGCCGTTGCACGGCAGCGGACTGCCGACCCTGCTGGTCCGCAACCCCTACGGCTGGCAGGTGCCGGTCGGCCTGCTCTACGGCCGCCTGTACGCCGAGCGCGGCTTCCAGGTGATCGTCCAGCGCTGCCGCGGCACGTTCGGCTCCGGCGGCCGCTTCGAGCCGTGGGCCGACGAGGCCACCGACGGCCAGGACACCGTGGAGTGGCTGCTGGCCCAGCCGTGGTGCGCCGGGGAGTTCGCGACGATCGGCCCGAGCTACCTCGCGTACACGCAGTGGGCACTCGGCCGCGACGGCACCCCGCCCGGACTCGGCGGCCAGGTCAGCCAGCTCGGCCCGCACGAGTACCGCGGGGTCGCGTTCCCCGGCGGCGCGTTCGCTCTCGACACCATGCTCGGCTGGGCCGCCCAGCTCACCCAGCGCAAGCGCGGGCCGGTCCGCGACCAGCTGCGGCAGCTCGCCGAACGGCGCCGGCTGACCCGGATCGCGTACCGCCGGCTGCCGCTCGCCGACAGTTACCGCACGGCGCTGCGCCGGGACATCCCGTACTTCGAGGAGTGGCTGCGCCACGGCGCGGCCGGCGACCCGTTCTGGGACCGCTTCGACCGCACCGCAGCGGTGGCCGCGGCGACGGCGCCGGTGCTGCTGCAGTCCGGCTGGCACGACGTGTTCCTGCCGCATGTGCTGGAGCAGTACCGGATCCTGCGGGCCGCCGGCCGCGAACCGGCCCTGACGATCGGCCCGTGGACCCACACCGGGCTGCTGCGCTCATGGCCGGAGCTGTTCGGCGACTCGCTCGACTGGCTGCGCGGCCGCTTCGGGCAGCCCGGCGCGGCCGGCCGCGGTGACCCGGTGCGGGTGTTCGTGCCGGGGGAGGACCGCTGGCGTGGCTACGGCGAGTGGCCGCCGCCCGGCATCCGGCAGCGGCCGTGGTACCTGCAGCCCGCCGGTGGGCTCGCCCCGGCCCCGCCGCCGCGCAGCCTCCCCGACGCCTACCGCTACGACCCGGCCCGCCCCACCCCTGCCGTCGGTGGCGCCTGGGTCGGGCCCGGCGCCGGCCCGGTCGACAACCGGCGCCTCGAACGGCGCGCCGACGTCCTGGTCTACACCGGCCCGGCCCTGGAGACCGACCTGCTCGTGACCGGCCCGGTCCGGGTCGAGCTGTACGCCTCGTCCAGCCGCCCGCACACCGACTTCTTCGCCCGGCTCTGCGACGTGTCCCCGTCGGGACGCTCGGTCAACGTCTGCGACGGCCTGGTCCGGGTCGGCCCGGACACCCCGGCCGACGTGGCTGGGGTCCGCTCCCTGACCATCCAGCTCGGCCACACCGCGTGGCGGTTCAAGGCCGGGCACCGGGTGCGGCTGCAGGTCTCCAGCGGCGCGCACCCGCGCTTCGCCCGCAACCCCGGCACCGGCGAACCCCTCGCCACCGCGACGACCCTGCTCGCCGCCGAGCAGAGCGTCCACCACGACCCCAGCTGCCCGTCCGCGCTGATCCTGCCCATCGCATGACTGTCTGAAGGAGGTGGCGCGATGACCGCCGAGATCCTCGACGCCGACGTGTGCGTCGTCGGTGCCGGGCCTGCCGGCCTGACCCTTGCCCTGCAACTGGTGCGGGCCGGCCGCGACGTCGTCGTGCTGGAGGCCGCCCGCCACTTCAACCGCACGTTCCGCGGCGAGTCGATCTCACCGGACTCGGTGTGGCTGCTCGACCAGCTGGGCCTGCTCGACCGGCTGCGCGGCGCCTACCTGCCGATCGAGCGGCTGGAGATCAGCGACGGCGGGCGGCGGGCGTTCGGGGTCGAGTTCGCGGACCTGCCGTACCGCTTCCCGGGCCCGATCGAACTGCCGCAGCCGGCGCTGCTGGCCGCGCTCGCCCAGGAGGCCGGCGCGCACCCCGGCTTCGTGCTGCGGACCCGCTGCGCCGCCGTGTCGCTGCTGGAGGACGGCGGGACGGTGACGGGCGTGCGGGCCAACGGGCCCGACGGCCCGGTCGAGGTGCGGGCCAGGCTCACCGTCGGCGCCGACGGCCGGTTCAGCAAGGTCCGGCAGATGGCCGGCCTCGAGGGTGTCCGTACGCCGCTGGAGCGCGACGTGGTCTGGTTCCGGCTGCCGCAGCCGCCTGGCTGGGACCCGGCCGCGCTGCGGGTGCGGCTCGACGGCGGCCGGCACGGGCTGTTCCTGCCCACCTTCCCCGACGACATCCGGGTCGGGCTGAACATCGCCAAGGGCGGCCTGAAGGCGCTGCGCGCCGAGGGTCTCGACGCCTTGCACCGGCGGGTCGACGCGCTCGCGCCGGAGCTGGCCGGGCCGGTCCGCGCCGCGGTGCGGCAATGGTCGGACACGACCCTGCTGGACATCTTCACCACCGTCCTGCCCGAGTGGGGCCGACCGGGTCTGGTCCTCATCGGCGACGCCGCGCACACCCTCTCGCCGATCCTCGGTCAGGGCGTCAACCACGCCGTCATCGACGCGATGGCCCTCGCCGACCTGGTGCCCGGCGCCGGACCCGACGTCCACCGGATCCTGCGGCTGCGCCGCCAGGACTCGATCCGGCGGGCCAGGTCCCTGCAGCTGCGCCAGGAACGGGCGTTCGCGCTCGCCGCCGCGCCCGCGGTCGCCCTGCGCGGGGCGCTGTACCGCCTCGTCGACCGCCGGCCCGCGGCCAAGCACCGCATCCTGGCCGGCGCCTTCTTCCAACTGCAGCCGCGCCTCGCGGGACCGGTGCGCGACCTGGTCGCGACGGCGTGACGAACGGAGGAACAGATGCACTCGGTGGCGGAGCTCAAGGAGTTCGCCGTCCTGCACGCGCGCGGGCAGGGGATGGCGGCCCGCGACGTACGCCGGATCCTGGCCCTCGTCGGCAACGACGAGCCCGGGCACCCGGACTCGTGGACGGCGGTGTGGCGGCGCGCCGGTGACGTCGAACGCGACCGGTGCCGGCCGCTGCACGCCTGCCGTGCCTACGCAATGGCCCGGTTCCCGTTCGCGGGCGACCCGTTCCGCGTCGCGGCGCAGGACGAATGCGTCCGCGCGTTCGACGCGTGGCGCCGCGACGGTACCGGCATCGAACGCCTCGAACTGGACCTGCCCGGCGGCAGCCTCGCCGCCTGGGCGACCGGGCTGGACACCGGCCGGCCGCTGCTGGTCGTGGTCGGCGGGATCGTCAGCGTCAAGGAGCAGTGGGCGCCCGTCCTCGCCCGGCTCGCCGCGTTCGGCCTGGCCGGCGTCGTCACCGAACTGCCCGGGGTAGGGGAGAACCGGCAGCGGTACGTGCCGGAGTCCGGCCGGATGCTCGGCGACCTCCTCGACCACCTGGCCGGCCGGGCCGACGTCACCGACACCTCCGTCCTCGCGCCCAGCTTCGGCGGGCACCTCGCGCTGCGGACCGCGGCCCGCGACCCCCGGATCCGCCGGGTGCTGACGGTCGGGCCGCCGGTTGCCGGGTTCTTCACCGACCGTTCCTGGCGCGCCCGCCTGCCGGAGCTGACCGTGCAGACGTTCGCCCACCTGGCCGGCGGCGACCCCTTCGGGCCCGACGGGTGGGCGCTGACGCCGGCCGAGCTGGCGGCCGTGCGGGTGCCGGTCGCGGCGGTGCTCAGCGGCCGCGACGAGATCATCCCGGCGGGTGACGCGGTGCTGCTGCGCCGGCACCTGCCCGACGCCCGGTTCCGGGTCTTCGACGACGTGCACGGCTCACCCGCGCACGTCACGGAGATGCGGCTGTGGCTGCTGCACACGATGCAGCGCCTGCGCGGCGCCGGCGGACCGGTCACGGCCGCGCTCGGGCTCGCCCTCGCCCTCGCCGGCCTGCGTCGCGCCGCCGCCCCGGCCGCGGATGAACGGCCGGGGGAGGCGCCACCGGCCGCCGCGCTCACCGTTCTCGCCGCCGGGAGCAGGGGTCGTTAGGGGTGCTTCTGCGGGGTGGCGGCTGCGTATGTTGCCACCGTGGGGATCGACGGTCGGCGTGATCGATCACGGCGCTTCGGCTCCACCGTATCCGTAACGGATGTGCCGGAGGAGCGCGACATGAAGAACCTGGTGATGACGGGCGGGAGCTCGGGACTCGGAGCCGTGACCCTGCAACGGGTCCGGGACTCCGGTGAGGCCCGGGTCCTGCTCGGGGTACGCGGTGTCGGGCCGGAGGGCGTGGAGGCCCCCCGGCTGGACCTGGCCCGGCTCGACAGCGTCCGCACGTTCGCCGCCGAGGTCGAGGAACGCCTCGGGACGGCCCGCATCGACGCCCTGGTGCTCAACGCGGGCGTCAGCCTGCACAGCGCCGACACCCGCACGGCGGACGGGTTCGAGACCACGTTCGCCGTCAACCACCTCGCCCACTACCTGCTGCTGCGGCTGCTCATGCCGCGGCTCGCCGCCGGCGCCGTGGTCACCCTGACCACCAGCGCCACGCACGACCCGGCGGCCAAGACGATCCTGCCTGTGCCCCGGCACGCGGACGCGCAGCTGCTCGCCCACCCCGACCAGGACCCCGGCCGCGACACCGACCCGCGCAAGGGCGGCGGCCGGGCGTACACCACCTCGAAGCTGTGCAACATCCTCACCGCGCGGGCCCTCGCGGCCTCGGCCGAGGCGCAGGAGAACGGCTGGCGGGTCGTCGCCTACGACCCGGGCCCGACCCCCGGCACCGGCCTGCTGCGCGAGACCCCGGCGCCCGTGCGGGCCTTCTGGGCACTGCTCGGCACTCCGCTGCGGGTCCTCTTCCCGCGCTTCAACAGCCGCGAGGCGGCCGGCGGCAACCTCGCCGACATCGCCCTCGGCCGGATCGAACCCCCGGCCGGTGAACTGCACGGCCGCGTGGTCCGCAACAAGCTCACCTGGCCCGCCCCGTCCGAGCTCGCGCTGAGCGACGACGCGATGGAGGCCCTCTGGCGCGACAGCGCCAAGCTCGTCGGCCTCTCCGACTGACTCCCGCTTGTCTCAAGACCCGCCCGGACCGGGCGGGTCTGGCCGCCGCATGCCCGTTTCCAGCGTCCGAACCGCGTCCACACAGCCACAGGGGAAGCCATGGACAACGCAAAGCTCGTCGAGGCACTGCGCGCCTCGCTGCTGGAGAACCGGCGGCTCAAGCAGGACGCGGAGGCGGCACGGGAGCCGATCGCGATCGTCGGCATCGGCTGCCGGTACCCCGGTGGCGTGCGCGGCGCGGACGAACTGTGGCGGCTGGTCGCGGACGGCGTCGACGCGATCGGCGACCTGCCCACCGACCGGGGCTGGGACCTGGCCGGGCTGTATCACCCGGACCCGGACGCGACCGGCCACACCTACGCCCGCCAGGGTGGTTTCCTGCACGACGCCGGCGTCTTCGACGCCGGCTTCTTCAATATCAGCCCCCGCGAGGCCCTGGCCATGGACCCGCAGCAGCGGCTGCTGCTGGAGACCGCGTGGGAGGCGTTCGAGGACGCCGCGATCGTGCCGGCGACGCTGCGCGGCACCCCGGTAGGGGTGTTCGTCGGGGTCATGTACGGCGACTACGGCGGCCGGCTCGGCACCCGCATTCCCGGCGAGGTCGAGGGGCTCGTCGGCACCGGCAGCGCCGGCAGCGTCGCGTCGGGCCGGCTGGCGTATACGTTCGGCCTCGAAGGACCGGCGGTCACCGTCGACACCGCCTGCTCCTCGTCACTGGTCACCCTGCACCTGGCCGCGCAGGCGCTGCGGGACGGCCAGTGCAACCTTGCCGTCGCCGGCGGGGTGACGGTGATGTCGAGCCCGGTCACGTTCATCGAGTTCTCCCGCCAGCGGGCACTGGCCCCCGACGGCCGCTGCAAACCCTTCTCCGCCGACGCGGACGGCACCGGCTGGGGCGAGGGCGTCGGCCTGGTCGTGCTGCAGCGGTTGTCGGACGCGCTCGCCCAGGGCCGCACCATCCACGCCCTCATCCGCGGCACCGCCACCAACAGCGACGGCGCCAGCAACGGCCT